>CAIOOA010000017.1 GCA_903859815.1 uncultured Methylococcaceae bacterium
GAGCAGGGCAAGTTTTATATTCCTGCCGAGGACATTCAAATCCCCATCTATATTGACCAAGATATTACACAATTCTTAAGTAAAAAATGTGAAAATGGCAATGCCAACCTACAAGAATTAGTCAATGATCTCTTAAGGAAAGATATTGAAATCGCTAGGAGTGACGCTCTTTATGATGATTTAAAAAGGGTTCCGAATCTAGGGTTTCCGCTATCCGCGCCAGCACTTGCTTGGCCCGGCTGGTCAGAATATACGGTTGGCTGCCGCTTGCGCTATCACGCTCGATATGAATGGAGCGGGTATAACGGGTGTTGACATGAATATAGGGTTTCAAAGACATGGTGGTTACTTGCTCTCAATCTCCAAAAATATCATCTAGGGTTTTGGCATCCAATACACGATCCCCATAGATCAGCAAGGTTTCGGCATCGGTGGATGCGATGCGTTCTTTCAACGCAGTGGAAAGCGGCCCGAAGCGGCGTTCTAATAGCCGCATGAGCAAAGTTGCTTCACCTTCAACTTGGCCTTCCATCCGGCCTTCCATCCGGCCTTCCATCCGGCCTTTCATCTGGCCTTCCAAATGCCCCTCGTTGAACGTGTCTTGGTAAAACCGGGTTTTTTTCAAGTCTGTGTCTTGCAATCCAAACATGGTCTTAATCTCCTCTCGGGTGATATTAGGCAATCTATTTACTAATATGGTTTCCAAAAGTTCAATCCAATCAATGCCATCTGATGGATTGCTGTTTCGGTGCGCCTTCACCTTTTCCACAATAGGGGGAAGTTGTGAATCCTCAACGTTCAATAACGCAATCAGCCATAGCTTAGGATTGGAACTTTCCAGCAAGGGTATTTGATTCAAGTATACCCGGCGCAAGTTGGGCAAGTCGAGGAATGGCCGTGCTGCTTCGCTAGGGCGTTCAACTTGCTTATGCGGATAAATCACCAATGCCAGCCATGGCCGTAAAGTGCGGTACTGCCGCAAGAATAAGATTATCTCGCCGAAAAAGCGCAAATAAAAATCCTCTTCTGCTTGAAACTGCACTTCAACGAATACAATGGGGTCAAAGGGTTGATCTGGATGCGGTTCAAGGATGCCATCAAAACGAAACGCGGTTTGCTTGACTTCACGCGAAGTGAAAAGGTAACGCCCCGCTGATTTTACCGTCAAACCCGCCAAGTCGAGTGCCAGACTCGGCTCGGTTTGGAATAAACGATAAAACAAAGTGTCGGTTTTCATGTCAGGGAAAATTAGTTATTGCCGCTATAGTGCTGTTGCAACATTTCCAATGGCGTAAAATCTGCCAACCGGTAAAGCTCATGAATGCCGGCGCTTTCGCGTAATTGTAACCGACCGGGCAGCCATTCGATCATTTCTTCAAGCTTGGCAATCAGGCATTCTTCGGTAAGACGAAACACGGAACCGGGTGCGGCGAGTGAGCCATCACTGCGCATTAGGCGCTCCACTGGCAAATTGGGTTCCCCAAAATGGGCGAACAGTTCCGCTACGGCATAAGCCAGCACGGCAACCGGCAACTGCGGGCGATAGTCGGGTTTGGATTCATACCGCTTGGTCTCAGGCATTGGGCGAATTAACCCCAGCAGCACAAACGGGGAGTCCAAACTCTCTTCCAGTGGCACGGATTTGAACACGGTGGCGGGTTGATACATGCGGATGAGCAAGGCGATATCATGCTTTAACGTGGATTCCGAGGCCCGCGATGTCAAATTTTCAGCGACAAAGGTTTTCAGCGCATGAATAAGTTCGTCAGCGGTGAATTCAGGCTTATGAAAGCGATTGAAGAACCAAAAAACGGCGGTGGCATCGACTGGATTGGATGCCAATAGCCAATGCAATAGCCAAATGGTGGCATCGTCTTCCAAGTAAGGGTCCCAACCGTCTTCGTCGAATAGCTTATTGCCAAGTTCGGCAGGGCGAAGGACGGTTTTGTCATGCTTGACAATTTGGGTGGCAAGCATCCAATACTTAATGGCAGAAACCATGTTTTTGCCGACACCCAAGGTCACGGTGGCCTCATCCTGTTCAAACACATCAGGATTTTCGCTCCATGCTTGATGCCCTTTGGTTAGCCAAGCAAAGCGTAAGGGGAAGGTTTCATGCCTGCCAAAAGTTGAGCGGTCAGGATTTAATGGGATCATCTATTGAATACTGTCGGTCTGGCGTTTTCTGTGGGATCAAGCGGAATATGTGTATGAATTGTATTCCATCGTAAAGGAAGTGACGGGCATTATCAATCAACTCATGTATTCCTTGATAGCATCAAGCGGCGAGTCCGGTAGGTCTTTTTCGACGAATTCGCCCTTGGACTGCCCACCGAATCGATTTGAACCCCAACTAGCGCGGGTTATCGCCGGAAACGAGAGGCATGAGCTTAGTCATCGGATACATGAACCCGTCACAGAGTCGTTTTCTGCCAGTACATCGAGGGTTGACTATACTTTGAGGAAAGGCAACTCAACAAACCTACAAGGTGGACATGCCATGAAAACAACGCTCAAGCTTTCACTGATTATTCTAACCGCGCTAGTCATGGTTTCCAGTTTGTGCCATGCGGAATATGCCAAATGCGAGATCGACGGTGTACTAGTCTATTCGGACACAAAATGCAACAGCAAACCCAATGCCGAGAAAGTTATCATCGACCCGGCTCCTAGGGATTCCGCCGACAACCCGAACGGTGCGGTCATGATTCAGATGCGCAAACAGGCCGAGCAGGAAATGGAACTTAGACGGGAACAACTCCAACTGCAACGCGAACAAGCCCAAGCCCAATACGACCTGCAACGCCAACAAATGCGGATGCAGCAAGATTTGGTGGACAAGTCCCAAGGCATAGGCACGGGCGCATTATTTGGGCAGGGAAGGCTCAATGACAGCCAGCTTCGGGTGCAAACCAATGCCCTAAAATCGCTTAAGGCCATCAATGGCGTGGTGGACATTCCCGAACACAGCCAAACCAATTGCAACTCATCCTCTTATACCAATCCCTATGGTTATGGGAATGGTAGGACAGTTTGCAAATAAACATTATTAGGAAATCAGACTTTGTTGCCAAGCCTAGGGTAGCTCCCGAAAGCCGGAACCTTTCACCGGCTGGCTTGGCATCCCTCCTTGAAAGGCAGACGCGGAAAGGGCGTTAGTATGATTCAACACGATTATTACACTCTGGACGATGCGGCCTATTCGCTAAAATGCGATAAGAAAGACCTATTGCAACTGGCGGCGGATGGCAAGATCAAGTTGTCGTTATATTTGAAAGATGAAGAATTGGATTGTTTTTTTAAGGCTGAGGACAAGAACGAACCAAAGATGCATTTCCATGTTCATGGTAACTATGGGATACCCGATACTTATCTGCCTATTTATATTGGCATCTATGACCTTGCTCAGAAACGTGCGGCGGAACTGCTAAATACAGGTCACACAAAACCCCTTATGCTTTCTTGTCGGGATGGCGAAGTTTTGGTTACGCTTTATGGTGTGCCTAAGGATTTTTATTCGTGCCACACTAGGGAAGACATTAAGATAACCCGCGAAGAATTGGAAAAGGCCAAGTCAATTATTCAACCAATAAATAATCAGGCCGATATATCCAATATTAACCAACTAGCCGACAAACCCTTAATCGAATCAGAACGCTCCAAAATGTTAGCCGTTATCCTTGGCATGGCGATGGATAAATACGACTACGACCCACAAGCAACTAAGAACAAGGCCACCGGGGAAAAAGCTGGAAGCATCTGTCAAGCCCTAAAAGACCACGGGCTTAAAGTATCAAATGATGCAATCGCCGATTACCTTCAAGCGGCAATCAAGCGACACCCTAACGCAAAACCGCGTAAAGTCTGACAAATTTTTAACGTTAAACCGAATCGGTTTTGATTTTGACCGATTCGGTTTGAAACCGTTTCCCTTGGCAATATCACACCCACTATAGTTATGCCATTCTTCAATATTCCTAAGAGAATCGAACAATGGCGATACATACACAAGACCAAGCACTACCCCGAAAACCCCGCACCCAAAAAACGGCGAAGTCTCGCGCCGAACTGCTCCACGAACTCGATCAACTCCCTAATGACGCTCGCATTGATGAAACCTATGTTGCGGCGGCTCGCGGCTGTTCGCTGGCGACCGTACAGAGGGATAGGACGGTGGGGCAAGGGGTTCCATTCATTGCAGACGGCGGCACGATCAAAACGGCAAAGAATGGGCAGACTCGACGTTTTGGGGGAAGGGTTTATTACCTCAAACGGGACTTGATGACTTTCCTTGAAGAAAGGAATAACACCTATCGCAGCACCACCGAAAGCGACCAGCACCGTCTGGCGATGGGGGGTTAAGCCATGGCGATAAATATTTCTGAGAATGAGACCGTCGTCGGTGTGTTACCGCCAAACAACGTAAGCGAGATACTCGTATTTGAAAAAGGAAAATTACCTGTAAAAAAAACCAATTTATGCCATTGTGGTCATTCACGATAAAACCCTGAATACTGTACGGGCCGCGCCTATCACTAATTTCAAAATGCAACCGGAGATACACCCAATAACAGAAACTGAGCTTATCTGTATGCATAAAAAAGGCCATTCAACTCGCGATTGAACGGCCTTTTATTAGCATCCTTACCACTAAATACAGGTAAATTATCACATGGAAAACAAGCAAGATCAAACCCATACACCACTGAACACCGAAGATTTTAGGGCTTACATCTTCAGCGAATACGGCCTTGCCCTTGTAGGCGAGATCATAACGGATGGCAAAACCCGCTACCTTGGCACGACCGAAGACAAGCGGGGCCACAAGCCGATTCGCTACACCGTCCACTTGGACGCACCGGCCAACATCTACTACAACGATCTAAAACGCGGTTTTCACGGGACATGGTATCCAGAAGGCCAACAACCGCTAACCCCTGCCGAGCGCGAAGCACGGCGGCGGGAGATTGAGCAACACAAGGCGCAGCGCGAAGCCGAAACCCAAGCCAGACATATCAAACGGGCGGCATGGGCATTGAAACTGTGGAACTCTGCCCGTCCTGCCGATGGTACACACCCCTATCTAGTCCGCAAGGGCGTAGGCGCGTATGGCTTGCGGCTGTTGCCGGTTTGGGAAAAAAGGATTTATCCAGACGGCGGCGGTAATCAGTTTGAGGTAATCCCCATCGAAAACGTGCTACTTATCCCAATTAAGGACGAAACCGGGGCTTTGTGGAACGTGCAACTGATCTACCCGAAAAAATATCTGCTAGGCGATGAGGAGCGCGACCGAGATTTTCTACCGGGGGCGCTGGTTACTGGCCTGTTTAATTGGATTGGCGAGCGTACCGAAACGGTTTGCATTGCCGAGGGCTATGCGACGGCGGCAAGTGTCCATGAGGCGACTGGCTACCGCTGTTTTGTGGCGTTTTCGGCTGGCAACCTTCCTCATGTGGCGCAAGCGGTACGGGCGGCTCTCCCAGATGCCCGAATAGTGGCTTGTGCTGATTTTGACAGGCCGGATAAACATGGCAAACGGGCCGGAATCGAGAAAGCCGAAGAAGCGGCGGCATTAGTCGGGGGGTTTGTGGCACTGCCACCCAACGAAGAACAAGATTTCAACGATTTCGCAAATACCATCAAGGAAATGAGCCATGCTGGATGAAACCAAGACAGACAACCCAATCAAAGCCATCATCGAGACGGCGCAACCGCCTAGCCCAAGCGCAACCAAACCGCAACCGCCACACCCAACCAGGCGCGACGGGTTGAACATTGCCAAACCAACCAAGTCAACCGGGAAGCATGGACAGCCGGATTCCGAACCAAGCAAAGAGGATGACGACCCTTGGGGCGAGCCTATATTGTTCGATCAGGTGCTTCTCACCCCTTAAATTAATCCAATCTGCATTTTTCCGGGCGTTTATGGCGACTATGCAAAAGCCTTGTCGGAAAACTTCCAAACGCCACCGGCATTGGCGGTCAGCATAGTTCTAAGCATCCTGTCTACTGCGTTGGCCGGTAAGTACAACATTAGGCCGTATGACGATGATTCGTGGATTGAGCCTCTAATGACTTGGACGCTTGCCATTGCCGAGACCGGCGAGGGCAAGAGCCAAGTTCTCAGCCGTTGCATCAAGCCGTTAGATCATTGGCAGACGTTGAGGAGGAAGGCGGAAAAGACGGGAATCGAGCAGAACAACACCAAGCGTTGGATACTCGAAAAACGGGCCGAAAAGCTGGCAAAGGAGGCCGTGAACGAAGATGACGAACAAGACCGCGATGAAAAGGAAAAGCAATCGGCAAAACTTAAAGAATCGATGCCCGATAAGCGGTTTGAAACCAAGCTTTACACCAACGAGGCTACCCCGGAAAGTGCGCAAGACATGTTAGCCAAGCACGGCGGCAAGATGGCTTTCCTCAACGACGAGGGCGGTTTATTGCAAGTCATGGCGGGGGTGTATTCGGGCGGTAAAGTCATCACGGATGTGTTTCTCAAGGGTTATAACGGCATGTCTGTCAAGGTCAACCGGCGTTGCCGGGAAGTGGACATACCCCAAGCCAATATTACGATTGGCTTAGCCATCCAGCCGGGAATACTCGGCAAGTTTCCCAAGACGGTTTGGCAGAAGTTTTGCGATAGCGGCCTATTCGGGCGATTTTTCGTATTCTACCCCGTTTCCACCATCGGCAAGCGCGACGTGAGGAAGCACACTAAATTACCCAAAGAATTGCAGCAACGCTATGAGCGGGCCGTCATGTCGCTACTGGACATTGAACCCGAAAACGGCTGCATGTTAAGCCTAACCCTTGGCGAAGAAGCTCGGGAGGCATGGCTGTGGTTTTCCGACAAGCTAGAGAAGGGCCAAGCCAACGGGGGCGAATATGAAGAAATTAAAGATTGGGCCGCGAAAATGCGCGGGGGCGTGTTGCGGCTGGCGGGGCTTTTCCATGTTGCCGAATTGGAGCGATTTGCAACAGACATGCCCGTAAGCAAAGACACCATGGTTAAGGCACTTGATTTAATGCTCCTGTTGATCGACCACACCCGCGCCTTTCTGGGGTTAAGCGGTCATGACAAGCCCATCGAAGATGCCAAGGCGTTATGGGGTTGGATAGAGCAATACAAGCTGGCTGATTTCAAAGGCTCCAAGGCGCACAACAAATTCAACTCGCGGTTTCCAAGGGTTGAGGAACTTGAAGAAGCCTTGGATGTGTTGAAAGGCCGGGAATTGATACACGGGCCTTACGAAAAGAGCAACGGCAAGGGGCGACCTTCCAAATATTACCGGGTGAACCCCAAGGCATTAGGGAAGGGGTGATTTTTATCGTTAAAATCGATGTTTCTCCATAAAGGCATTTTTTAGATATATCTATCTATAAAATAACAGTTTTTCACTCTCATACCCCCGACACATCGATAGAAATGATAATAATCGAAATCCGCGAAAATACTGCGTCAAAACAATAGGATAGACCCGCTAATTTTATCAATCCCAGCCATGATAAAAATAGGATGAAAATGATAAAAATAGCCCGTCGAGTCACCGGCCTAAAGCCGGGCTGATGGTGATCGAAGCCACGGGCAAGCCGGAACCATGGGCAAGGCTGGGTGATTTTTATCTTTTTATCTGCATTTTATCTTGTCTGACTTCGATAAAAATAATGGGTCTATAGTATTGAAATGATTGAATAATTCAGGTGGATTTTATTTTTATCATTTTTATCGATGGGTTTAGGGGGTATGGGAAAACTAGGCCAATGGACAGGCAGACTCATGCAGTGAGATCAAGCAGCCATGCACCTAAGCGGAAAAATGGCAGGAGTGGGAAGTTTGGGGCTTTTTTTTCGGGCAGACAGGCCAACGAGCAAGCCCGACACAAGCGATTTGAAGACATTTGGAGAGAAACATGGAGCAAGCGAACCGATTACCAACGGGATGACATGCGAAGCTACCGGGCCAAGCAACGCGAAGCGGGGGCGACCGCAATCCATGCCAACCCCATGATAGAAAACGGCGGCACGGGCTTCAATGACAAGCAACTTGGGCAGCAGTGACCGGCAAACCCACGGCGGTTTATGGCTCGGACGCTTGCCGCTATGCCGCCCTGTCTGCCAAGCGCAAAACAGCCAGACATCAAGCCCAAGCAAAAGGGCGGATTATCGGCTAGAACGGGGATGGAATGATATAAAAACGCGAGATTTGAGGTAGGGGGGTATTCCCTGTTGACCCTGCCCATTGCAGGACTTGGACGGACAAGGCCGATTATCTTTAACTTAATAAGGGGGTATCGGTTAGACGGGAGCGGACTGTGCCGATTATCCGTAACTAAAGAAGGGGGGTATGCTAAGAACAATGTCGTGGATTTAAGTGAGGTGGGGGCAAACCAAGGCGGAAACTGCTGAATGGTGGGGATTTGAAGTAGGGGGAGGGGGCAAGGCAAACGCGGAAACTGGCGAATGGCGGGTATTTGTCAGGGAGGGGTATTGGCAAGGCAGAGGCAGGACTTTGGTACACCTTAACAGGCAAACGGGAAGACAAGCAAATATCATGAGCGATTTACAACCGTAAATCAAAGACATTCGCTGGCTGTTTGTGCAATGCAAACAGACCAGTATCGAACCGCCCAAGGTCGAACAATTCGAATCCTTCACCGAGCGGATAGACTTCCTCCTAGCCGATAGCGAGAAGTTTCAAGCTTGCCGAATCGCAAGATGGCAACTCGCAAGCTTGAGGCAGTGAAATCTGGGGGGTGAATCGGGTATGATTAGCAAGAAACCTCTCACTTTTTTGCATTCAGCCAACTTTCAAGGACACGCCAGAAGCTTATCATGGCAGACAATTACGATGATTACACCCGCGACCAACTGTTAAGGCTGTTGCGTGAGCGCGACCGCAAGCCGAAATTTGGGCTGGTGTGGGAACGCGACGAGATCGAACATGACAAGGCCGTGAATGATGATTTTGTCGCTTTGGATTTCATCCCCGAACTGTCCTGCCCCGCCGATTCATCTACCCAACCACCAGACGAGCTAGGACGGAACAATCCGCCCCCACCCACTTTCCACAACCTCATTATTGAAGGCGATAATTTTGATGCCTTGCGCTTCCTGCGCATGACCCATGCGGGAAAGGTGAAGTGCATCTATATTGACCCGCCGTACAACACCGGCAACCGGGATTTCATCTACAACGACCGCTTCATTGACAAGGATGATGTGTATAAGCATTCCAAGTGGTTGGAATTCATGTACCGGCGCTTACTGGTGGCTAAAGAGTTACTGGCGGAGGATGGCGTTATCTTTGTGTCGATAGACGACAATGAGGTTTTTAATCTTGGGGCGTTGATGAATCGGTTATTTGGTGAAAACAACTTCATTGCCAATGTCATTTGGCAAAAAGTATTTTCACCAAAAAATACTGCTATGCACTTTTCAGATGACCATGAATATGTGCTTATCTATTCTATTAACCGTGATATTTGGCGACCAAACTTATTACCCCGCACAATAACACAAGACAAAGCATACAAAAATCCTGACAATGATCCTCGTGGTGTATGGACATCAAGCGATCTTTCGGCAAGAAATCCTTATAGTGAAGGCATTTACTCAGTAACTAGCCCATCTGGGCGCTTAATTCCATCACCTCCACCTGGTCGTTATTGGACTATTTCCAAGGATAAATTCATTAGACTACAGGAAGATAATAGAATTTGGTGGGGAAAAGACGGCAATAATACCCCAAGATTTAAGCGTTTTCTTACTGATGTAAGGCAAGGTCTAGTTCCTCAAACTCTATGGACTTACTCAGAAGTAGGTCATACTCAAGATGCAAAAAAAGAAATTCAGGAGGTAATGCAATTCGATGATTCTGCTTCCGTGTTTTCAACCCCAAAACCCGTCCGCTTGATTGAGCGCATTCTCCGCATTGCCACAAAACCCGATGATCTAATTTTGGATTTCTTCGCCGGTTCCGGCACGACCGCCCATGCGGTCATGAAGTTGAATGCCGAAGACGGCGGCAACCGCCGCTTTATCTTGGTATCCAATACCGAAGCCACGAATGACGCACCCGATAAAAACTTATGCCGTGATGTCTGCGCCGAGCGGGTAAGGCGCGTCATGCGCGGTTACACCAACAAAAAAGGCGAAGCGGTTGAAGGCTTAGGCGGCGACCCATCGACTAAGCTCAGGACAAGCTTTGCCTATTTGCGCACCCGCCGCATTCCCGCCGAAGCGGTGTTAAGCCGTATCGAACATCAACAGGTATGGACAGCCTTGCAACTGATCCACACCGAATCCTTGCAGCCTTACGCCATGGGTTCGGACATGCAAACTGCGGTACTCTCCGATAATGGAATGCTGGCGTATTGCACGAAGGTCAACGAAGACATCCTAACCCAATTACTGGATTTGGCGGGGGGAAATGGAATTGTCGTAGTCTACAGTTGGCAACCGGCGTGGTTGCGCCAATATTTACCCAATGAAAGCATCACTGTCGAGCCAATCCCCGCCTTTTTAATCAACCGCTTTGGAGGCGAATATGCTGCGTAGCTATGAGGCGATTTATGACCACGGCCAATTGCGTTGGGTAAACGATGCCCCCAAGGAAACCCCCTTGCGAGTCATTGTCACCGTCATTGATGAGGCTAAAACCGCCAATCTTGAGCCGACAGGCAAACGCCGCCGCCCACCGCCAGAATTGGCCGGGATGATGCGCGTGGTGAATGTTGAGGATAACTTGGTGGAATCGGCGATTCCTAATCAAATAATTGATACCCCCCTTTGAAAAAGGGGGGTTAGGGGGGATTTAAAATGCTTAAATACAACCCAAACCTTAAACAACTCTCACGCCACTTGCGGAGTGAGATGACCGATGCAGAGCAAGCGCTATGGGCAAGAGTTCGGCGCAAACAAATAATGGATGTACAGTTTTATCGACAAAAACCCATAGGACAGTATATTGCCGATTTTTACGCGCCAATAGTTCGTTTGGTCATCGAAGTCGATGGCGGTGGACATGTTGAGGAAGAAACCAAACAGTATGATGCAAGGCGAACTGAATTTTTGCAGACTCAAGGTTTAAAGGTATTGCGTTTTAATAATATTGAAATATTGAAGGAATTGGACGCTGTCATGATGGTGATTTGGCGGGAAGTTAAGAATAGACTTGAGAGAGAAATCCCCCCTAACCCCCCTTTTGCAAAGGGGGGAACTGAATGTACACAGCCTTTTTCAAATGAGGGAAGCGCAAGTAACGCATATTCTAACAAAACAGAAGATTGTGAAACTTCAGAAAAAAATGCATTAAATACTTTATCTGTGTTTAAGAAAAGTAGCTTGGATGAACTAATATGACAACTATTTTCAAGCAAAGTGAATATACAAACTTTTCTTTTTTGAAAGGGAATTTACTCATAGTTCCCCCCTTTGAAAAAGGGGGGCTAGGGGGGATTTTATATATGATGGAAAATAAATGATTATACCCAAGATTTACCAACAAGAAGCCGTCAACCATGTGCTGAGCATCTTCCGTCATGCCGAAAGCCAGCTACAGCTTGCGCAAGACGAGGACAGCCAGCGTACCGCAACCGCCTTCAATGGTAACGTGTTGCTAGAAGCGCCCACTGGGGCGGGTAAAACCTTAATGGCGGGTTTGATTGCCGAAGCCTTTTCCCGGCCCGACCATCGGCACAACGCCAAAATTGTGTGGTTTTGGTTCACCCCTTTCGCCAGTCTTGCCGAGCAAACCAAAGGCTCGTTTAAAGAGTATTTCACCGGCTTGCGCGTCCGTGATTTGTCCTGTGAACGCATCGCCTACTCCACTAAAAGCGGAGACGTGTTTGTGACCACCTGGGCCTCGGTGGCGGCACGGAATGCCGATAGCCGACGCTTGCGCAAGAATGGGGATTTGTCGCTATCGCTCGATCAATTCATTGTGGAATTGCGGCAAGCGGATTTCCGCATTGGCGTAGTGGTGGACGAGGCCCACTACGGTTTCACCCACGAAACCGAGGCCATGCGCTTTTACCGTGAGACGATGAAACCGGACTTCACCCTGTTGATTACTGCCACCCCCGACGATGCCGACATTGAGCAATTCAAGAAGGCGGCGGGTATGGGGAAGTTACACCGCTTCCCGGTATCGCGCAAAGACGCCGTGGACGCAGGGCTTATCAAACCGGGCGTGAAGTCCATCGCCTATCTTGCCGCAGACGACCATAAAGCCTTGGCTGACATCCCCGGCACGGCACTTGCCGAAGGCTGGCAAACCCATCAGGCGATTAAGGCACAATTGGCGGCAATCGGAGTGAACCTCACGCCGTTGATGCTGGTGCAAGTCGCCAACAAAGGCAAGGAGGGAACTAACGCCATTGAGGAAGCGAGAGCCAAGCTGGAAGCCTTGGGCGTGCCTAAAGAGTCCATCGCATCTTATACCGCCGATGAACCCACCGATGATTTACTGGCGGTGGCATTGGACGAGAGCAAGGAAGTGCTGCTGTTTAAAATGGCGGTGGCCATGGGCTTTGATGCGCCAAGGGCGTTTACCGTGGTGTCCATGCGTGGCGCAAATAGCGTCAGCTTTGGCATTCAAGTAGTCGGGCGCATTTTGCGGGTGTATCGCAAGTTGCAGCCACTCGCGTTGAATCAAACCTTGCCGGAACTGTTGCGCTTTGGCTATGTGTTTTTAGCCGATCATGAAAATCAAAGCGCATTTAAGAAGGCGGGCGATAAAATCAACACCATCCAAACGGGGCTATCGGCCATTTCCGACAACGCCTTATTGGTGCGCTACGCAGGGGAAACCCAAGTTCAGTTTTCACAAAACGGGCAAATGTCCCTGTTGCCTTACCCTTATGTCCCGCCACCTTGGAAACCGCTGACGGATGAAGGCAACCTCACGCCTGAGATTGCAGACGTTCATCAAGGAGAAAACAAAACCCTACCAGGCTTTGATTTGCCTTGGGCGCTATTACCCTCCACATCGAAACCGTCAACTTCTCAAACAACACCCTTACCCCAACCCGGCAACACCTTGCACCCATTGCGTGAGCATGTACCGACTCGATTTCAAACTGAGCGCTTGCCCTTATCCACCGATGAGTTGCTCAAAAGTATTGGGGCTTACAAGCTAGAGGCAGAGGTTTTAAATGCTGGCTTGCGAAAAACGGTCAAAATTATACGGAAGACTATTGTGGACATCTTCGACAACTATGAGGAAACCGTTGATACCATACAAGGTAATCTTTCGCGAGCAAAGTTGACCAAGCAAGCACAAGGGGTTTTATTTGATGCCAAGGACATCAGTCCGCGAGAAGCGGAAGCCGTTTTCCTCGACCGTTTGAGGCTTGAATACAATGTTGAGGGTGGGCAAGCACTCTCTGAGGACGAGTTGCGCCAAGCGCTGTATTTGATTTTGGCAACTTATCCTCATTTACTGCGTGATGCGGAGCGAGCCAGTTTAGCCCATTGCAAAGAAATTGTGGAAACCGCTTCCTTGCCTTCAACCCTAGAAATGCCGGAAGGGGCTTTGCTGTCACGGCTGAATGTCTATGGGGTAATGCCACAAGACTTGAACGAACCAGAGCGAAAATTTGCCGAACTGCTGGATGCCGACACCTCAGGAACCGTGTTGTGGTGGCATCGCAATGAGCCGCGTAAGCCGTGGTCAGTGGCACTCGTATTGCCCGGAGGGGAACGCTATTTCCCTGATTTCATCATAGGCGTAAAAGACCGGATAAAAGGCGGCGGCTTGATGTTGGCTGAAACCAAGGGGGATTTCATCCTAAACAATGACGATACACTAGAGAAGGCTAGGGCGGAACATAAAATTTATGGCGCTCCGCTTCTGCTTACGCAAAAGACAAACGGGCAATTTTGGATAGCCCGGTTTATCGCAAAGACAAACCGAGTTGAACTAGATCAAGCCTTCAGGGTTGAACACTTGGGGCAGTATTGAGGGAATCCATCAATCTGCCCTTAGTGGTGGTTTAGAGCTTGAGGTAGCAAACAGGAAAGCGGAAATCACGGCAGGGCTTCACGGTCTGCCAGCACACCGCCACCAAGCTAGGCACGGGCGACCGGCGCAATCCTTCACGGTCTGGCAGGGCAAGCCGATTGCCGTTAGCACCACGGGCAAGGCTCCACGATCTGGCGATAGCCTTCCAAACCGTCAAGGCCACGGGACTAGCGAGAGGAATCCTGCCCTTGGCGGTCTGGTTGGACGGTGATCGAAGCCACGGGCAAGGCCGGAACCTCGATCAAGCCAGACGGCAAGGACGGAATTGGCTAGGGTTTAACGATCTGCCAACACACCGCACCAAGCAAGGCACGGGCAACCGGCGCAAGCCTTCACGGTCTGGCAGGGCAAGCCGATTGCCGTTAGCTCCACGGGCAAGGCTCCACTATTTGGCGATAGCCTTCAACCGTCAAGGCCACGGGACTAGCGAGAGGAACCCTGCCCTTGGGCGGTCTGGTTGGAGGGTGATCGAAGCCACGGGCAAGCCGGAACCTCGATCAACCCGGACGGCAAGGCAGGAACTTGGCAGGGCTTGACGATCTGCCCAATTCCGCCACCAAAGGCACTACCGGGGCAAGCCTTCACGGTCTGGCAGGGCAAGCCGATTGCCGTTAGCACCACGGGCAAAGCTCCACGATCAAGCGCGGGGCTTTAACAAAAGAATCCTTACCTGAGGGGTCTTGTGGGGCCGATGATTGACTAAACCGGAACCCCTGATTTTTTTAGCGCTAGAGACTCGTGCGGAAGGAAAAAAAACCATCTTGATTGGCTTTTTTTGTGGGATGGAAATAGCCAAAGATAGGCCAAAAAAGCCTACCAGACCTTCCCAAAGGTCTACCATGAAAAAAGGCTTGCCCGTCAAAAACGATGCAAGCCTCTGTTTTTATTGGTCGGGACGACAGGATTTGAACCTGCGACCACCTGACCCCCAGTCAGGTGCGCTACCAGGCTGCGCTACGCCCCGAAATTTATATGCCGGTGTCCGGCAAATAGACGGTAATAGTACGGTATGTGGCGATTCCACGTCAAGCTTCATTTACACAGGCAGTGATAAGGAGGCCAACACACTAATTTTACTCGCCCCACACTAAACCTCACTGCCATCACGTTAAGAAATACCTCTTCGTTCCGGCGTGGAACACCGGAACCTAGGCTCCCTGGACGGCGGGGCTTGGGGGTATCCATGCCGGTATGACGGCTTAACTTAATGCCAGTGACCCTAACCCTCCCCCGTTGGGGGAGAGCTTGCGGGGGGGCCCGGACGGGAGAGCTTGTTTCTACAGTATTGCGTTGCCCCAAAGGTCGTAGGAACGATGACAACTGACTTATTCCGAAGCGGAGGAACGTGAGGCTTTCTTCCGCTCATGCTCCAACAGCAGCTTTTTACGAATGCGAATGACCTTTGGGGTGACTTCAACCAACTCGTCGTCGTCGATGAATTCCAAAGCCTGTTCCAGACTTAAACGAATAGGCGGGGTCAGGATGATGGCCTCGTCGCTGCCGGAGGCGCGCATATTGGTCAATTGCTTGGCCTTGGTGGGGTTCACCACCAAATCGTTATCGCGGGAGTGGATGCCGACGATCATACCTTCATATATCTCGGTGCCATGTTCCACAAACAAGCGACCGCGCTCTTGCAGGTTGAACAAACCAAATGCCACACCTTTGCCGGCGACATTGGAAATCAACACCCCGTTTTGACGCTGGCCGATGTCGCCCTTCTTCATTGGGCCATAACGGTCGAACACATGGTAAATCAACCCCGTGCCGGAAGTGGCGGTGAGGAATTCGGTTTGGAAGCCGATCAATCCACGCGAGGGCATGTTGTATTCCAAGCGCACCCGGCCTTGACCGTCCGGCACCATGTTTTGCAGATCGCCCTTGCGCTCGCCAATCTTTTCCATGATCGTGCCTTGATGTTCCTCTTCCACTTCGATGGTGACGAACTCATACGGCTCACAAAGTTCGCCATCAATTTCTTTGACAATGACCTCGGGGCGAGACACCCCAATTTCGTAACCTTCCCGTCGCATGTTTTCAATCAGGATGGACAAATGTAATTCGCCACGGCCTGAGACTTTGAATTTGTCAGGGTCTTCCGTATCTTCGACGCGCAAAGCGACATTGTGCAGCAATTCGCGCTGTAGCCTTTCACGAATCTGCCTAGAGGTGACAAACTTGCCATCTCGTCCGGCGAAGGGCGAGTTGTTGACTTGGAAGGTCATGCTCACGGTCGGTTCGTCCACGCTCAAGGGCGGCAAACCCTCGACCGCATCGGGCGAACAAACCGTATCGGAAATTTCCAGCGGGTCGATACCGGTAAAAGCAATGATGTCGCCAGCATCGGCATCCGGCACTTCGATTCGTTCCAAGCCCTTGAAACCGAATACTTGCAGGATACGCGCATTGCGCTGTTTGCCCTCGCGCCCGACGACGACGACTTGAGTGTTGGTTTTGACCGAGCCGCGCTGGATGCGTCCAATGCCGATGATGCCAACATAAGAGTTGTAATCCAATTGGCTGATTTGCATTTGGAAGCCACCTTCCGCATTCACAGGCGGAGGACTGACCTTCTCGACAATCGTTTCAAACAACGGGTCCATATTGCCTTCGCGGATGTCCGGGTCGTGTCCGGCATAGCCATTTAGAGCCGAGGCGTATATCACCGGGAAATCCAATTGCTCCTCAGTGGCTCCAAGGCGGTCAAACAAATCGAAGGTTTGATCCAACACCCAATGCGCCCTCGCGCCGGGGCGGTCTATCTTATTGATGACGACAATCGGTTTCAGCCCTAACGCGAAAGCTTTTTGGGTCACGAAGCGGGTTTGCGGCATGGGACCATCGACAGCATCGACCAGCAGCAATACGGAATCCACCATGGACAGCACACGCTCCACCTCGCCGCCAAAGTCAGCATGGCCCGGAGTATCGACGATGTTGATATGGTAGTCTTTCCAATCCAAGGCTGTGTTCTTCGCCAAAATGGTAATGCCGCGCTCCTTTTCCAGCGCGTTGGAGTCCATAATCCGCTCCTCCACTTTTTCATGGGCCGCAAAGGTGCCGGATTGCTGCAATAATTTGTCTACGAGAGTGGTTTTGCCGTGGTCAACGTGAGCGATGATGGCGATATTTCTGAGCTTGTGAATCATAAAACCTTATATATAATTGGGAATGCAGACACGCCTGATTCTGTTGGGAGTGGGGCAAATTGCAACCACTATACCCAATATGTGCTACGGTATT
This sequence comes from uncultured Methylococcaceae bacterium, assembly GCA_903859815.1. Taxonomy (GTDB): domain Bacteria; phylum Pseudomonadota; class Gammaproteobacteria; order Methylococcales; family Methylococcaceae; genus Methylumidiphilus. Next base: position 17,267 of record CAIOOA010000017.1, read on the forward strand.
GTGTCAATACCCAAATGCGGGAGGGGAAAAAGCGAAACGACTATGCCTGTAACGCGCCGATAAAGTGTCTATTGTACCTTTTGCAAGGGCGATTGGCTAACGCTACGGGTTCAAAACGCCCCAATTAACAATAAATGAATAAATTCAATTGCACACAAATTTGGAAACTGGGAGCGCCCAAGCATGTATTTGCAGCCAAACCAAGCTTTGGCGCTCCGAACAATAAGTCTTAGCTTTGCTCCCACGGCAAATCATGATAGCGCCAACCGCCTAGGGTTCCCCTATGTTTGTTGGCATCCAGCGGGCCTTCAAAACCCTCTTCTATGTTCGTCAAATCTTTGTAGCCGACCAGCGCCAAGGCTTTGGCGGCATCAAGCGAGCGTTGCCCACTGCGGCACAGCAACAAGACGGGGGTTTCATGATTAGGGATGCGCTGGCGCACTTCATCGACAAACAGCGGATTAGCCCTAAAGTCGGGCAATTCCTTCCAGGGGATGTTGATAGCGCCTTTGGGGTGGCCCACATAGGAATATTCCATGCGGTCTCGCACGTCCAAAAGTACGGCAGACGTATTGGTGGACAATAGGGTCCAAGCTTTTTTTGGGTTCAGGCTTTTGATTTGTGACATATCATTACTCGGTTGGCGGTATGGCGTAGCCTTTTCTGGCACAATTAGGGTTGATGCTCTTGTCTAAGCGGCAAAGCAATCGCTGAAATACGAATATTCCTTTATTTCCATGGCTTGTGCAAGTCATCAGTGGATGAGTAAATCAAGTTTGGTACGAGTGAACGGTTAACGTGGTCAAGCAAGCAACTAAAATCAAACCCAATAAGATCGCCGCCAAGATCAAGGCCAAAGCGCCCAAAAAAGCCGAAATCCAAGCTTTTCTGTCCAAGCATGGTCGTAAAGCCTTATTGTTTGGCGGCGAGGTGTTCCCTTGGTTAGGGACTACCCTCGTCCTCGTCATCGCATGCTTGGGCCGGGCGGCGGAAAGTTTTTCCGGGGTGGGTTTATGGTCCAGCCTGATTCCATTTGCTGGCGTGGTATTGTTGCTGTCCACAGTGCTATTCGTAGGTTTCAAGCAATGGATGAAAGCTCGCCCCCCGATGCTTACATATTCTGCCTACTTGCCTGCCATCATGGCGGGTTTGATCGGCCTGGGAGCTGGTTGGTTTTCGCTGAGCCTCGAATTTCACCGCGACTTGAACAATTTGAGATTGTTGGTGGGCGGAGTGCAAGAAGCCGAGCGAGCCACCCTGTCCCATCAGGTGTATGCCGCATACCGGCGAACCGACTTGGCCCAAATGCAAGCCTTGGTCGAGCGCGCCAAGCCTTACGAGGCGACCATACGCGAAGCCGCTTCGCTGTTTGACGTAGACCCGGAAGTATTGCTGGGCATTGGGGCGGCGGAGTCTTCTTTCCTTCCGCGTGACAGCAAAGACGGTGGACGGGGTTTGTTCCAAATCACCGCGCCGCCAAAAATCATAGTGGAACGGGTCAGCCGGCATCTGGGCGACAAAACGCTCGATTGGCGGAATATGCGACACAACGCCCTGCTTGGCGCAGCCACATGGCGGCATTATCAAAAGGAAATGAAAAATGATTTGTTCTTAAGCCTGCTGGCCTACAACATAGGCCCGAAGAATGGCGGATTGCTGTCGATCATGCGTCAATACGGCGCGAGGGATTTCGCCTCCGTGCAACCTTATTTGCAAAACCTACCCCGTGATTACCCCATTCGCGTGTTGACCGCCGCCCTTGCCTTCCGCCTTTACCGGCTGGAAGGAAAGCTGCCCCGTTATGAAGAGGGTAATAATGCGATGCGCATTCAACGCATAGGCATCCCCGGTTTGAGCAAGCCGGGATAACCGGAAGCGACTCAGTCCTTTAGGATGCCAAGTCTGTGCCAATCAAATAGGGTGTGCGAGGATGATGATGGGCTTGCAGTATAGCCGATCCGCCCTTGCTTGACCGGGCCGGAGCGAAAGGTGAATTGCCAATCTCAAGAAAAATCCTCTGCGCCAGAAGCGTCAATTTTTGTTAAAATGATTTGTTCAAGTATGCCACATGGAATGCAATACCATGGAGCCTTGGGTCAAGCTGTAATCATTGCCAACACCATTACCATAATTCACACCTCCAACATGCGGACTCGCGTTAAAATTTGTGGCTTTACTCGAATTGAGGATGCC
>CAIOOA010000018.1 GCA_903859815.1 uncultured Methylococcaceae bacterium
CAGCTTTGATTTAGCGGGTCGTGTCTACAAAGGCGTGCCTGCACCGAGAAATCTGGATATTCCCCCTCACCAGTATCTTAGCGATACACGGTTGCTCATAGGAGAGAATGCCTAATGGCCGCAGAAGAAAAAGACAAATCCCTTTTGGGTTGGATTGACGAACGTTTCCCGCTTAGCTCTTTCGTAAGCGAGCATCTGGTTAAATATTACGCTCCGAAGAACTTCAATTTCCTCTATTTCTTCGGTTCACTTGCGCTTGTGGTGCTGGTCATCCAGATTCTCACCGGAATCTTTCTGACCATGAACTACAAGCCTGACGCAAAGCTTGCATTCGACTCGGTCGAATACATCATGCGCGATGTCAGTTGGGGCTGGCTCATTCGTTACATGCATTCCACCGGCGCTTCGGCGTTTTTCATTGTGGTCTATATGCATATGTTCAGGGCTTTGTTTTATGGGTCCTATAAAAAGCCCCGTGAACTGCTCTGGCTGTTTGGCATGGTCATTTTCGTGCTGTTGATGGCGGAAGCCTTCATGGGTTATTTGCTGCCTTGGGGTCAAATGTCCTTTTGGGGTGCGCAGGTCATCATTTCCTTGTTCAGCGCCATTCCTGTGGTGGGCGAAGATTTGGCCTTGCTCATTCGGGGTGACTATGTGATCGCCGATGCCACACTTAATCGTTTCTTCGCCTTGCATGTGATAGCGGTGCCTTTGGCATTGGCGGGGTTGGTTGTGTTGCATTTGGCTGCTTTGCATACGGTTGGGTCGAACAATCCCGACGGCATCGAGATTAAGAAAAACAAAGACGAAAACGGCATTCCAAAAGATGGCATTCCTTTCCATCCTTACTATACCGTCAAGGATTTGTTTGTTCTTTGCGTGTTCCTGATAATATTTGCCTTGATCATGTTTTACTGGCCTGATTTTGGCGGGTATTTCCTTGAAGCGCCAAATTTTGAGCCTGCCGATCCGATGCGGACACCCGAGCATATCGCACCTGTTTGGTATTTCACTCCATTCTATTCGATATTGCGCGCAGTACCCGACAAACTCGGTGGTGTGATCGCCATGGGCGGTTCCATCGTGGTGTTGTTTATACTGCCATGGCTGGATCGCGGCGAAGTCAAGTCCATACGCTATCGTAGTGGAATTTTCAAATTTGCTCTGGTGCTGTTCGTCATTAGTTTCATTGCCCTGGGTATCCTTGGGACTAGACCCGCAACACCGACAGCAACCATTTTCGCAAGACTGTTTTCGGCGATTTATTTCCTCTTTTTCCTAAGTTTACCGTTCTATTCCACCAAGGAAAAGACCAAGCCATTGCCGGAAAGGCTTACCCACTCCGTGATTCCTCTGGAAGAGCGTGTTGGCTGGCATTGGGATTTAGTGCGCCGCATATTGGCTTGGGTGACTTCGATTGAAGCCTATCGCCGCCTTACGGGAGTAGTTGGAGGCTATCTGAAAAAAGCGGATGGCTATGTGGAAGAACTGATAAAGAAATACTCCAAATGATGCCCATGAAAACCATTATCGCGCTTGTATTTTTTGCCCTTTCCTTCGGGGCGCAGGCTGTTGAAGGCTCCCTAGCTTTGCAAAAGGCGGATGTAGATGTATTCGACTTGGAATCGGTGCGCCGGGGTGCCGGCTACTTTGTCGATTATTGCATGGGTTGCCATTCAATCAAACATTTGCGCTACTCCCGAGTTGGCAAGGACTTGGAAATTAAAGATGAAGTGTTGCGGAAAGACATCATGCCTGAGGGCGCCAAAGTCCATGAAAGTTTTTTGACTTCCATGGACCCTGAAGATGCCGTCAAGTGGTTCGGTGTAGCCCCCCCCGACCTGTCCTTGGTGGCTAGGGCTCGCGGAGCAGATTGGCTTTACAGCTATTTGAAGGGCTTCTATATTGACGAGTCGCCAACCCGGCCCACTGGGGTTAACAACTTGTATTTCAAAGATGTTGCGATGCCTAATGTGTTTTGGGATTTGCAAGGTTTGCAGAGGCCCGTCATCAAAACCCATGAAGGCAATCAAGTCATTGAACGTCTTGAAAAAGTCAGCAAGGGGAAACTTTCGGAAGAAGAGTTCGACCAAACCATGTCGGATTTGGTCACCTTCCTTGTTTATGCAGCCGAACCCGCCCAATATTCACGCTTAAGTTTGGGCAAATATGTCATTTTTGTGTTGTTAATTTTGGCTGTGATTCTTTTCAAGCTCAAGAAAGAGTATTGGAAGGACATCAAATAAACTTTTCGTGTTAAAATGCCCCCGATGTCATCCGCCATAATCGGCGCTTACCCCGGGGGCTTTTAACCACAGTCACCTGTTCGGTGGTAAACCGAAGCCATCGCCCTAACCCGGAATGCGGCGTATAGCGTCTAGGCAACCCGTGTTTATTCCTTCGTAACCCTTGAGGTGTTGAGCGTGGCAACTGCGGTCAATCGCAAATCAGTGATGACGTTATTCTGCTCCCCCACATGTGCTTACAGCCATCGTGCGCGCTTTGTGCTATGGGAGAAGGGTATTTCAGCGGATATTGAATTCATTGATATTCATCAGCCCTCCGAGGATTTGATTGAGCTTAACCCCTATGGCACCACGCCTACTATGGTTGATAGGGATTTGGTGCTGTACGATTCAAATATAATCATGGAATATTTGGATGAGAGATTCCCTCATCCCCCCTTGCATCCGATGGATCCAGTTTCGCGTGCCAGAGCCAGGATGATGATCCATCGTATCGATCAAGACTGGTATCGGTTAATGGATGAAATTGAGAGATTGCCTGATAAAAAGGCTTCAAAGCCTAGGAAAATGTTGCGTGAAAGCCTGATCGCGTCGATCCCCGTTTTCGCTGCCAAGGTTTACTTTTTAAGCGACGAATTTTCCTTGGTGGATTGCACAATTGGTCCCTTGCTTTGGCGTTTGCCTATGCTAGGCATTGAATTGCCAAAACAAGCCGAACCCATAAGGTCTTATGCAGCACGCCTGTTCGAGCGCGAAGGCTTCCAACAAAGCCTTAGTGAATATGAACGGGAATATGCCAGTTTTATCGATTTTGCCACGAACTGATGATACCGCTAAAACCCTATTTAATCCGAGCCGTTTATGACTGGTGTGTCAACAGTGATTTGACCCCCTATCTGCTTGTCAATGCCGAATCGAGCGATGTCATCGTTCCCCGGCAGTCTGTACAAGAAGGCCGCATTGTATTGAACCTCAGGCCTCAAGCCGTGCATAATCTGGCCTTGGGAGACAATTATGTCGAATTCAATGCTCGATTTGGCGGTTCGCCTATGCATGTTAAAATTCCTGTCAGATCCGTATTGGCAATCTATGCCCGTGAAAATGGTCAAGGCATGGTTTTTGATGGGAATGAGGAAGGTGAGCCTACGCCACCTGATCCTACTGCAACAGAGCCAAGCGAAACCAAGCCCGTTAAATCGCGGCCTGTATTGAAAGTGGTAAAATAATTTCCCCGCCTAGAAGCCTATTTGACCATTAAGCACAAAATTCGGAGCTTGTAATGAACTCAACGAAAATACAATTACATTTAATTAATGGACAAGTAGGGATTCTTGTTCTGCTTGTCATTGCTTTGGTGATAACTCGGTTCCACCATGAGGGGACACCGTTTGTACTGCCAGACGCTTCCCTAGCGGTTTTCTTTTTAGCCGGCCTGTTTTTCAAAGGGAGTGTTAAAGTTTTACTGTCCTTGCTTGCCTTGGCTTTTGCAATTGATATACTTGCGATTTATGCCCTAGGGGTGAGTGACTATTGCTGGTCGCCCGCTTATGTGTTTCTTGTGCCAACCTATGCCGTGATGTGGTTGGGCGGTGTTATTTTTCAACAGAAGAGCCATGCATCACTGAGTTCCCGCATAGTGATGCTGACAGGTTTGATTGCCTTATCCACAACCTTGGCTTTTCTAATATCCAACGGCAGTTTCTTTTGGTTTTCGGGTAAAGTTGGCTCAGTGAGCCTATTGGATTATGCCAAGGGTTTGGCTCAGGGTTACCTCCCTTATATCGGGTCTACGGCTGTTTATGTTGTGTTCGGCTTTGGTATGGAGTCGTTGCTGAGCAATTTGCTGAGTATCCGCTCCAGTCAGACTGCCAGACCCTGAGTCCGATGAAAAAGTTAAGTGTTTTGTTTGTTTGCATGGGAAACATATGCCGTTCTCCAACGGCTGAAGGCGTGTTTAGAAAATTAGTGCAAGACGAAAGGCTTGAAGATTATTTCGAAATAGACTCGGCTGGCACTCATGCCTATCATGTGGGTGATCCACCCGATGAACGGGCGCAAAAAGCGGCTTTGAATCGCGGAATTGACCTACGCAATATTCGGGCTCGCCAAGTCGGTCACTCCGATTTTGAAACCTTCGACCATATATTGGTGATGGATCGCCAAAATTTGGACACGTTAATGTTCGTTTGTCCGAGAACCCACTCCCAAAAAGTAAAATTATTCATGGAATATGCTTCGGGTATTAAGGTCAAGGAAGTACCCGATCCTTATTATGGAGGTGACAAGGGTTTTGACCATGTATTGGATTTGGTGGAGAGGGCCTCGCTTGGGTTTCTAAATTCAGTTCGCCACACCCTTCGAGGCTAAAATCTAGTGATCCGATAATTTCAGTTGGAATTTTCGATGGAATCAAAGTAAAACCTAAGGCCGACTCGCAATGGCGAGTCGGCCTTTTTTGTTTATTTGACTTTGTTTAAGAATTTGCCTTCGCTGTCAAACCGGCAGAAGTCACCAGTGAAATAGCGGACGCAATCCTGCGTTTCTTCGATTTTCGCGGTGTCGCCGTTCAGCAGGATTTTTAACTCGCAATAATGCGCCTCGCCTTGAGCCTGCTTTTTTAGATGCAGTTCGTTCTCGCTAATGACTTTGGCCTCACCGGATATTTCGGTTGAGCAAGGTTTGTCAGTCTCGGTTCCCGTTGGCTCAAAATCCACATCCAACAATACTTTCACATCACCGGCTTGCCGGGTGATTTTCAAATGCTGAGTATGGGTCCCGTCCTTGCGAATATAATGGTCCGCACCAGCGAATACGCTGGCGGAAAACAACAGCCCTAAGGCGAAAACCATCGTCTTTTTCATTTTGTGTGCTCCTGTTTGGGTGTGATCAGGGTAATTATTGTATTTTATTCAGTTGCCCATCAACTTGGGCTTAATCACGCAGCAATTCGTTGATGCCGACCTTGCCACGGGTTTTTTCATCCACTTGCTTGATGATGATCGCACAGTACAAGCTGTGGCTGCCATCCTTTGCAGGAAGGTTGCCAGACACCACCACCGAACCCGCCGGAATCCGGCCGTAAGTGGTTTCGCCGGTCATACGATTATAAATCTTTGTACTCTGTCCGATATAGACCCCCATCGAAATCACCGAGCCTTCCTCGACGACTACGCCTTCAACCACTTCAGATCGTGCGCCAATGAAGCAATTGTCTTCAATGATGGTTGGTCCGGCTTGCAGGGGTTCCAACACGCCGCCGATTCCAACGCCGCCGGACAAATGCACATTTTTACCAATCTGGGCGCAGGAGCCGACGGTGGCCCAAGTGTCCACCATCGTGCCGGAATCCACGTATGCACCGATATTGACAAACGACGGCATCAGAATCACACCGGGGGCGACATAAGCGCCTTTGCGCACTTCGGCAGGCGGCACGACGCGGACACCCGCCTTGCGAAAGTCTTCCGGGCTGTAAGAACCGAATTTTGGTTCCACTTTATCGTAAAATCTGGTCTCGCCCCCATCCATGACCCGGTTATCATTGATGCGGAAGGACAATAGCACGGCCTTTTTGAGCCATTGGTTGACAACCCATTGCCCGTCGATTTTTTCGGCGACACGGCGCTGACCAGAATCGAGAAGGTGCAAGGATTCGTTGACTGCCTCACGGATTTCGGCACTAACCGAGGTAATGGAAATCTCGGCGCGGTTTTCAAAGGCTTGGTTGATGGTGTTTTCGAGTGACATTAGGTTTCCTAGCGTTAAGGGTTACAGAAAAGAGGTTTATTCATGATTAGATAGAAAAAGTTGACGGACCCAGTTGATGAAGATTAAAGCATGTGGTGCTTTGGGGTCAAAGTAACCGGCAGTAACCGCCAAACCAAGTGGTTTTCCGGGTGACTCTTGCCAAGCTAGCCAAGTATGTATTAATGCTTTTCGCCGATCTTGTTCCTTGAAGCGTCTCACATGTTTGGGAAAACTTTCTTCAGGCGGAATTTTTTCAAGCGATTCGATGACCAATGCCCAAAGGGGATTACTGTCTTTATCAGGAACTAAAAATTCTAAGAAATGTTCAAGCTCACCTTCTAATCTATTATTAGGCATTAACCAGATACCTACGGTTGGTAAGTCAGTTTGTTGAATGACTGATCCGGTTTCATTGGGATATTTAGGAATCGCGTGATCAGAAAAACCGCGACCTATTAAACGATTTTTCAAGGCCATCCATTTGCCGCTAAGATTGAAATCGGCATCTAAAATAATACCCAAACATCCAGTCTCAGGTATAGTTTTCAATTGAACCTCAAAATAGTCAGCAGGATCAATGTCTTCATCGCCCGTGAAGATTTGCTGTATGGAAATTGCGCTTGGATCTTTTGAAGGTTTTGTCGGACTGCCAAATTGAATGCCATGTTGATCGAACAGGCTAAACAAAACATGCGCATCGTTTTTGCCTTCGACAATTAGTCGCCTGAAAGTAATTGCGGCCATCAACGAACCTCAATATGACCGCGAGTAGCTATTTTAAGTTCGCGCTCATCAAAAGAAACGGCTGTTATACCTGCCTTTCTTTGCTGCAAGCTAATCAGCATAGCTTCTTCGTTTTGGTCTTCAGCGGAAACTTCTTGGAAAGCTTCGATGCAATCCCAACTGTGGGTGGTGGCGAAGACCTGGACATTCATACGCTTTGCTGTTTGAAATATCACTCGCAAGGTATCAGCTTGAACTGAATGGTGTAGACCAGTTTCAAATTCATCTATCAATAATAAACCACCGTTTGAACTTGCCAGAGCTAAACTTATACCAAAGGCACGATATAGCCCATCGCCAAGACTTCTAAGAGGAACAGGAGCTTGTTCGTTTATTCTGGCAATTATAAACGGACTTCTGGAAGGGGAACGCTCACTATACCCAACTATATTGATACCACTTAAATTAGGTACAACTTTATGGAGGTTTTCAACAATATCCTTTTCTGAACTGGTAAGTGATACACGTTCCCAAAATGAAGCGATAGTTCGAATATCCAGTCCACTTACAGGTATGAATTGACAAATTATAGCATCCTCTCCATCATTTCTGCGTGGAGGAATTCTACGATTTTCAAAGATAAGTGGCATAGAGTTTCTATGCTCGCCATTAATTGTAATAGATATTCTTGGCTTTAATTCCTCATATTTATCATAATCCTCCAAACGGATCGGGCCAACTAGTCTTTTTCCAAGTTCAGATTGATCATCGGAATAAGTATATAATGCTATTCCAAGGCTCAACCTAGTTTTTGTTGTATTAATACTAAATGTATCGCCAAATTCATAATGACGACCATTAAACATATATTTAATTGCAGAATCCATATCAGCTTCAGATGATGAAAATAGATCAACTTGTCGAGTGTTGTCCATCAGTAAAGTCGAATAGTCTATTTCATTTCTATATCCAAGAATATCTAAAATAGTGATTGGATTTCCACGGCTAGCAAATATCCTAATGGCCTCCAAAAGTGCCGTCTTGCCGACACTATTCTTCCCGACAATCAAATTTACCCTTCCAAGCTTTTCAATCGTCAAATGCTCGAAGCAGCGGAAGTTTTTGATTTCGAGTGAATCTAGGTGCAGTTCGCTCATAGTGACGATCAATCCGTTTGGTTGGAAAGCATAGATTGCCATCCATGGACGCTGGATTCCGGCATCCCTGCCGGAATGACGGAGTTGTTATTTAATAGTCGGGCGCAATTCCTCACAAGCCCTCCACAAAATTTTTGATTCGATTAGCCGCTTCCACACATTCCCCCAAGGTCGCCACCAACGCCATCCGTACATGATTTGTCCCCGGATTGATGCCATGGGCTTCCCGCGACAAATAGCCACCCGGCAGCACGGTGACATTTTGTGAGGCAAACAATTCACGCGCAAATGATTCACCGTCATAACCCAATTGACTGACATCGGGCCACAGATAAAATCCGGCGGGGGGGATTTCAACTGACAGCACATCCTGCAAAATGTCACCGACAGCAGTAAATTTTTTCCGGTATAACTCTCGGTTGGCTATGACATGCGCCTCGTCGCGCCACGCCGCCAAGCTGGCTTGCTGAATTGGCAATGACAATGCACAGCCATGGTAAGTGCGATACAGCAGGAATTTTTCCAAAACCGACGCATCGCCAGCCACAAAACCGGAACGCAGCCCCGGTGCATTGGATCGTTTGGACAAGCTATGGAACACCACGCAGCGTTTGAAATCCGAATTGCCTATTGAGTAAGCCGCTTGCAATAAACCCGGCGGTGGGTTGGTTTCGTCAGCATACAACTCGGAATAGCACTCATCCGAGGCGATGACAAAATCAAAACGCTCCGCCAATTCGATCAAACGACATAAAACCGTTTCATCCATCACCGCCCCGGTTGGGTTGCCGGGTGAACAAATATACAGCAGTTGGCAACGCGCCCAAACCTCGTCTGGCACGGAGTCGAAATCCGGCAAGAAGCCCGTCATCTTCGTTGTATTGAGAAAATACGGCTCCGCCCCAGCCAGCAGCGCCGCTCCTTCATAGATTTGATAAAACGGGTTGGGCATTGCCACCAAAGGCTTGGGGCTAGGGTTAACCACACATTGGGCGAAGGCAAACAAGGCTTCGCGGGTTCCGTTGACTGGAAGCACATTCCGTTCGGGATCGACCCCGCCAGCCGGTAAATGAAAACGGGTACACAGCCATTCGCTGATGGCTTGCCGAAGAGGGGCGATTCCCTTAGTGGCAGGATAGTTGCCAAGTCCGCTGAGATTGGCAATCAATGCCTCCTTAATCAACTGCGGCGTAGGGTGTTGCGGTTCGCCGATGGACAAGGCGATGTGCGGCTTGTCTATTGGTGGCGTAACGCTTTGCTTCAACCGGGCAAGTTTCTCAAATGGGTAAGGTTGCAGTTTGATGAGATGGGGGTTCACAGAGCGTGTAAATTCCGATTAAGTGTTGTCAACAAAAAGCCAGTAGCCAAGCAAGCTTCGCCAGAAAAATTGAAAGTGTTAGTATAGGCGATTGAGTTCTAGGTTCCAATAAAAGGCTTGCATTTCTGAATGAGGATTGAGCCTAGAGCAGTTAATTGACACAAAGTTGTCATATTACAAGCTTATAAATTAGTATTTGCATGTCGAGCCATAGTAGCTTGATCATCAAAACATTATTACTCACAAGGTAAATTACATGAGAAACAAATTTCTAGCGCTTGGCGCGGCTTGGACCGTAGCCTTATTGAGTAGTCCGGTAACCATGGCGGACGGTTCACGGGACACCATCAACATTGTTGGATCATCAACGGTTTACCCGTTTGCCAGCGTCGTGGCGGAACGCTTCGGCAAAGGCGGTAAATTCAAAACCCCCAAGGTTGAATCCACTGGAACGGGCGGCGGTGTCAAATTATTCTGCTCTGGTGTGGGTGTTGAAAACCCTGACATCGCCAATGCCTCTCGAAGAATGAAGAAGAGTGAGTACGACAATTGCCAAAAATATGGCGTTAAGGATATTGTCGAAGTCAAAATTGGATATGACGGTATCGTGTTGGCGCAAACCAAGGGTGCAAAGCCTATAGAGCTGACGCGCAAAGAAATTTATCTTGCCCTAGCCAAGCGTGTTCCAGACCCAAGTTGCGGTGACTGCGATAATCTAGTCAACAATCCGTACAAGAATTGGAGTGAAATCAACCCGGCTTTACCCAACACCAAAATCGAAGTGCTTGGCCCTCCCCCAACCTCGGGGACACGCGATGCATTCGCTGAATTGGCTATGGAGGGTGGATGCCAAGCTTTCCCTTTCATCAAGTCTTGGAAAGAAAAGGACGAACCTGAATACAAAAGGATTTGCCAAACCGTGCGTGATGATGGAGCCTACATTGAAGCGGGTGAGAATGATAATTTGATTGTGCAGAAATTGGGTGCCAACAAAAGTGCTTTGGGAATCTTTGGATACAGCTTTTTGGATCAAAATCCCGACAAGGTTCAAGCTGCCCAAGTGGATGGCGTAGAAGCGAACATGGAAAATATTGCCAGCAATAAATACCCCATTTCCCGCCCACTGTTCTTCTATGTGAAGAAGGGTCATATTGGTCTTGTTCCCGGCATCGAAGAATTTATCGCTGAGTTCACCAGCAACAAAGCGATAGGCTCCGAAGGCTATTTAATCGAAAAAGGATTAATTCCAATGCCTGCCGATGAACTGAAAGACGTGCAAGATGAAACGAAGAAATTGACCAATTTCTCCATGTAACTTGCCCCGCCCTTTTAATACTTGTGCTTAATAGCGCAGGTTATCAAATTTGGCCTAACTAAAAAGTTTCGGTCGATTTCACTCTAGGAAAACCCTCTTTAGCCATGTGCCAAAGGGGGTTTTTTTACAATAAGCACCCATTGTTTGCAGGTGGTATTCAAGTTGTTTCTTGATGGTGATAGCCATTCGCAAAAGTTCCGCTGAATAGTGTGAACGTAACAACATTGTCACAATTGCCTAGTATTCTTCTGTTGTAAATTTTTAACAGTTGTTGCGCATTACTGTATTCATACGACCCCATTTATCATGCGGTTTACAGTAAGGACGCTGAACAATTCAATGATTAATTAAGTGACAGAGAGGTGGATCATGAAACCCGTTAAAGTGGCACTCGCCATCGCGGCCCTTTTTGGGCTAGGCTACGGTCAAGCCCAAGCAATTGAACTTTATGTAGATACTAAAACCAAACAGCTATATGCCGAACCTGGAAGGGGCCGAGTTAAACTCGGCACGTTCGAGCAAGTCGGTGAACCGGAGAAGAGCGCGAAGGGAAGCAAACGATCCGTTCAGGAAATTGAGAAGAGCCTAGAGCAGCAAAAAGCCGAATTGACGGCTATGGAAACTCGCTTGGATAAGAAGAAGGAAACTATGAAGGCGGTGGAGAAGAAGATCGACACGGCTGCGGCCATGGCACCGGCCAGCACGGAAAAGAAATGGTATGACAAAATTTCCATCAGAGGCTACGGTCAATTGCGCTATAGCCAGTTGTTTGGCAATCATGATCAAATCGACCGTACCCAGTTGATGACCCCGACCGACCGTTCCATTGGACAGAATGTGGACTTGTTGCTGCGCCGCGCCCGTTTGGTGGTCAGTGGCGATGTCAGCGATTATTTGTACATCTACGTGCAAGGCGATATATCTGCCAACATTGCCGGTAACCCTTCACCCAACACTAGCGACAGCACCTCGCAAGGCAATTTTTTCCAAATGCGTGACTATTATGGCGATATCTTTTTTGATAAAGCTCATGAGTACCGCATTCGCGCAGGTCAGTCGAAAGTGCCGTTCATGTGGGAGAATCTGCAATCCAGTCAAAACCGCGTTTCCTTTGAACGCGCCGATGCCATTAACAGTACTGCGGTGCGCGATGAACGTGACTTGGGTATCTGGGCGATGTGGACACCTGAGAACATTCAGCAACGCTTTAAATATTTGCAGAAATCAGGCTTGAAAGGTTCTGGCGACTATGGTGTTGTGGCATTGGGTGTTTTCAACGGTCAAGGCGCCAACCGCTTCGAGTATAACGATGCCTTCCACCTTGGTGCGCGCGTCACCTACCCATTTGAATTGCCCATGGATCAAATTCTTGAAGTGGGTGTTTCCGGGTTTGGCGGTCGCTACAACCCAAGCACAACAGCTTATACCAATCAAGGAAAAGTCATTGCTGCGCCAATTCAAGTTGGCAATACGCCATACAATACTGGCAGAGGTTATGACGACAACCGATACGGCTTCCACGCGATTTTATATCCGAAACCTTTTGGTTTGCAGACAGAATGGAATTGGGGCAGAGTCCCAACCTTGGACTTGGGCAACAATACACTCGAATCAAAGGGTACGAATGGTGGCTATGTCATGGCCATGTATAAGCTAGATCATTTCTACGGTACTTGGATACCCTATGCGAAATGGGAGATGAACCGAGGCGGCTCCAAATTCGACTACAACTCCCCGTATATGAATGTCGATCAGGTCGAAATGGGTTTGGAATGGCAGCCAAGGCCGGAGTTTGAACTCACGGCGGCTTATGCCTACATGGCCCGTACCAACTTGAGTGCTGGCAGTGTGTCGGGTCCGCCCACTGCGAGAACCTCCAGCAGCTACCAGAAAGCGTATGGTGATGTGCTAAGGCTACAGGTTCAGTACAACTACTGATTTAGACTTCAAAGAGGCTATTTCGATGATCAAAAAAGCGATAACCGTATTGGCAACGATCATTTTGTTCGGAATGTTCCAGCCCGTACAGGCAGATACAGGCAGACCGGGTGTCAACACTATGCATGGCATGAGAATTTACAACAAAGCGTGTGCCTCATGCCATCAAGACGGCAAGCATGGCGCGCCTAAGTTGGACGACATTTCGAGTTGGAAGAAGCGTCTATTCCAAGGTGAAGAAGTGCTAGACCAACATGCCTTGGCGGGACATTTCAAAATGCCAAAAAAAGCTGGGCATCCAGAATATAGCGACCAAGACATCATTGATGCGGTTCATTTTATGATGGTCATGCTACGCGATGCACCTGCCAATTAAAAGCTAAAAACTTAGGACAAAGCCGTTGGCGACAAAATCGCCAACAGGCTTGTCCTTTTTTTTGGAAATGATATTTTTGCAAGCCACTCTTCACATCTAAAATTCGATGTGATGCGCCAAAATTTAGTACAATTGCTTGGGTGAATTAGGATTTCCCTGCAAAATAATTGAGGCGCTCACATAATGAAAATTAAAGTCTTCACCCCATTGGCTACAGTCTTGCTTTTGGGCATGTTCCAGTGTGTAAATGCGGATAGTGGTAAACCCGGAGTCAAGACCCTACATGGCATGAGAATTTACAATAAAGCTTGCGCTTCATGCCACCAAAGTGGCAAGCATGGCGCACCCAAGTTGGATGATATATGGAGCTGGAAGAAGCGTCTTTTCCAAGGTGAAGAAGTGCTTGATCACCACGCCTTGGCGGGGCATATCAAGAACCCGAAAATAAAAGGACATTCCGAGTACAGCGAGCAGGATATTATCGACGCTGTGCATTTCATGGTGGTCATGCTTCGCGATGCACCTGCCAATTAACTGCATGAGTTGCTTTATAGGAAAGCTTGCTTAGTTTGGAGATTCCAAAGGAGCCTCAGAGTTTTGCCTTTCAATCCGCAAGGTAACTCTTACATCTATTAACCTAAACAACCTGAAAATCATACCCGCGAACAACAATCATCGCGGGTTTTTTCTTTGAGTGACGCAGTGGCTGTACAAGGGGCGATTGTTGTTTACCAACAATCCCGGACAACTTGGTAGCAGATGTTGGCTGATGAATTAATACCTGTCAAATCCCCTTTGAAGTCAAACTTGCTGACTTTGCCTCCGGCGAGGATAAATGTCAGCTTGCAAGAGTTTGGCTCTGAACTTGGCAAACCATTGGTATAAATCAAGAGTTCGTTGCCATCCTTTTGCCGCGTGGCGGATGGTTTTCCGGCACATGCGATTAGCTCATCTTTCGTCTTTCCTATGAGGCGATACTCCGCATCTTGTAAAAGATTTTCCCGGTGAAACACACAGCCGTCATTGAGGAAGAGTAACATTAAAGTCAATAGCATCCTTCGATTGTAATTTTTAGTGAGTTTCTCATACTTGTGCATGGCTTAATCTCTCGATATAGTTTATTTTAGAAACTTTAACTAAGGTTGACATGTTTTACCATGATTTGTCGTTCACTTCACCATTATCATTTCTTAGGCTTATGACTACCCTCTACGGCATCAAAAACTGCGACACCGTCAAAAAAGCCAGGGCATGGTTGGAAGCCCAAGGCATGGCTTATCAATTTCACGACTTCCGCAAGGAGGGTTTGGATGCGCCATTATTGGAAAAGTGGGAAGCCAAATTAGGCTGGGAAGCTTTATTAAACAAGCGCGGGACTAGTTGGCGCAAATTGGACGAAAGCCAGCGCGAGGGGGTGGATCGGGTCAAGGCCATGGCCTTGATGCTAGACCAGCCCAGCCTTATCAAGCGACCCGTGTTGGAAACCGTGACAAAAACCCTCATCGGCTTTACTGCTGATTATTACGCGGACGAATTATGAATGAAACCTTAAACCTAACCCAAGAACTGATCCGCCGCCGCTCGGTGACACCCGAGGATGCCGGCTGCATGGACTTGATTGCCGCCCACTTGGAGCCTTTGGGTTTCACCTCCGAATGCTTCGATTTTGGGGAAACCAGGAACATTTGGTTACGACGGGGTAAGGAATCGCCCTTGTTCGTGTTTTTGGGGCATACCGATGTCGTGCCTCCCGGACCCTATGATGAATGGATTTCGCCGCCCTACGAGCCGACTATCCGCGATGGGATGCTATATGGCCGTGGGTCCGCCGACATGAAAAGTGGCGTTGCCTCCATGGTCACTGCCTTGGAGTCTTTCATACCCGAACATGAAAACCACAGAGGCTCCATTGCCGTGCTGCTGACCAGCGACGAGGAAGGCAATGCCAAAGATGGGGTTGTCAAAGTGGTTGATGCCTTAACCTCACGAGGCGAGTCCATTGATTGGTGTCTAGTCGGTGAACCCTCCAGTTTTGACCGCTTGGGCGATGTCATCCGCATAGGCCGACGAGGCTCTTTGTGTGCCGTGTTACGGGTGCTAGGCGTTCAAGGCCATGTCGCCTACCCGAATAAAGCTGATAATCCGATACACCGCTTTGCCCCAGCACTAGCGGAACTCACCGCCGAGGTGTGGGATCATGGCAATGAATTCTTCCCCCCCACCAGCTTCCAAGTGTCCACTATCAATGCCGGTACGGGTGCGGATAATGTCATACCCGGTCATTTGGATGTGCTATTCAATTTTCGCTTTTCCACCGCCATCACCGAGGATGAAATCAAGGCCAGAGTCCATGCCCTATTGGATAGGCATGGGTTGAAATACGAATTGCACTGGCGGTTGTCGGGTTCACCTTTCCTAACGACTCAAACTGAACTGATCGAGGCGGTACAACAAGCCTTGGAGCAAGTGGTTGGTTCCCGTGCCAGACCCGATACCGGCGGCGGCACGTCAGATGGGCGCTTCATCGCCCCTACCGGTGCGCAAGTGGTGGAAGTGGGGGTGTTGAATGGCAGTATCCATAAAATCGACGAGCATACGCCAGTGGCAGATTTGGAAACCCTGTCCCAAGTTTACCGGCAGGTGTTGGTGAATTTGATGGTCAGGCCGGAATAAGCCCGTTTTTTGGTGTTTCCGGCTAAGCACTAATACCTTTATGTACAATCCACAACATGGTCGCATCCGCCTATAAACTGCTTGAACAAGAGGGTGCAAAGTGAGCCGACTTTTTCTGGTTCCCAACGTCCACGTTGGGAACTCGGTCTTTGAAGCTAGGATTCCAGAATAGGGAATATAACGGTAGAAATCCAAAACCATGCTATCGAAACTTTATAGGTTGGGCAACATTTTCCACTTTGCTTGAGTCAGTTTCCTCGTGATGATTCTATGAACACACTCTACCGGGACGGAAAACTAAAGATTTCAGTTTATGCAGACCATAACCCACCCCATTTTCATGTTCGCACGCCCGATGGCGAGTCTTTGGTTTTGCTGGAAACTCTCGCCGAAAAACCGGGTGGCAAAGCCAATCGTAAATTGCTCGCAGAGGCCATATCTTGGGCGCTTGCTAACAAACCATTGCTTGAAACAGAATGGAATCGCTTAAATCCGTGAGGTAAATCGCCATGATCGACCATACTCTTTATATAATCGGTGCCAATCCCGAATCCGCAGCTATGAGTCTACATTTGACATGGAACAACGGTCATACCACTCGCGTTAATCTTTCGGATTTTGTGGCAGACAAACCTATCCTTGCCTCCCTAAATGATCCTAACGTATTCGCCCGTGCGAAACTTGGCGAAGACGGTTGGGAAATCACTTGGGACGATAGCGGGGATTTATCCATTGCTTCCTCCACGCTGCAACGCTTGGCAGCGGAACAATCCGACGACCCTGCCTGCCGTTTCGATGCTTGGATGGACCGACACGGCCTGTCAGCAGACCAAGTGGTATCGGTTCTTGGCATTCCCCGTCGTAGCGTTTTGTACTACCGTACTGGCAAAAAACCCATTCCGCGCTATATTACGTTGGCCTGTGTCGGATGGGAAATCGAAAGACAAAACCAGAAACCAAATCGCCTTTGAAAGCCATAAAGAGGAAAAAATGACCACCGAAAAACAATCCCCCCTCGTCAGCACCGACTGGCTCGCCGAAAAACTAGGCTCACCCAATATAGTCGTTTTGGACGGAAGTTTTTTCATGCCCAACCAAAACCGCAGCCCCAAGGCCGAATACCAACAAGCCCATATACCCGGCGCTGGTTTTTTTGACATTGATGCCATCGCCGATCATGCGACAAACCTGCCGCATATGTTGCCCAGCCCGGAGGAGTTTGCCGAAGCCGTCGGCAAGCTGGGCATCGATAACGGAACGCTGGTAGTCGCCTATGACAGTAATTATTTCATGGCTTCGGCACGGGTTTGGTGGACTTTCCGTATCTTTGGTCACGATAGGGTGGCGGTGTTGGACGGCGGGATTGCCCGTTGGCTGCAACAAGGACGATCCGTGAATGCAGAGCCTGTCACAGTGCAGCCAAAACACTTCACCGCCAGCTTCCGGCCTGAACTCGTCCGCGATATTGAACAGGTGCGGGCACTGCTCAACCAACCCAACGCGCAAATCCTCGATGCTCGCGGACCGGGGCGTTTTCATGGAACGGAGCCGGAACCTAGGCCCGGTGTGCGCGGAGGACACATGCCGGGGAGTCGTAATTTGCCTTACAAAACTCTGTCTGAGGAAACCAGCTTTTGCCTAAAACCTTTAGCCGAATTGGAAGCGCTGTATCGGCAAACTGGCATTGACATTGCCAAACCTGTTGTCACCACTTGTGGTACGGGGATTACGGCTTCAATCTTGGCCTTAGGTTTATATTTACTGGGCAATGAAGCCGTAGCGGTTTATGACGGGTCATGGACGGAGTGGGGTGCAAGGGAAGATGTGCCTGCCGAATTGGGGTGATTGATTCCACCCCATGCCGTTTCGGGTTCTTGCTTAGGAATGCAGCTTGGGGTTTGTAAGATTCAAATCGTATTCGAGACTTAGTTGAGGCCCCCAATCTGGAGATTGGGAGCCAGACTAAACAACCACAATCGAATTCTGCCGGAAGCTCAATCCGAGCAAAAACTCTTTTAAAACTGCGCCTGTATTGCCGTAATCGCAATCGTGTTCACGATGTCGGTCACCTGAGCGCCTCGGCTTAAGTCATTGACTGGCTTGTTCAAGCCTTGCAGGATTGGACCTATGGCGACAGCATTGGCGGCTCGTTGAACGGCTTTGTAAGCGTTATTGCCCGCATTTAGATCGGGAAAGATGAACACCGTCGCATGCCCCGCCACTTCGCTTCCCGGCAGTTTCAATTTGGCAACGTCGATGTCGATGGCGGCATCATACTGTAGCGGCCCTTCAATTTTCAGATCGGGTCGGCGAAGTTGGGCCATGTGAGCCGCTTCGCGCACCTTGTCCACCTCCGGGCCTTGCCCGGATTCCCCGGTCGAGTAGGATAGCATCGCCACCAATGGCTCAATCCCGAATGCCTGCGCTGTCAATGCAGAATTAATCGCAATATCAGCCAGTTGCCCGGCTGTCGGGTCAGGATTGATGGCGCAATCGCCATATACCAAGACCCTGTCTTCCAAGCACATAAAAAATACACTGGACACAATCGATATGCCGGGTTGGGTTTTGATGATTTGGAAGGCTGGACGAATCGTATTGGCTGTGGTGTGTATGGCTCCAGACACCATGCCGTCCGCATAACCCAAATGAGCCATCATGGTGCCGAAAAATGACCAATCGGTCATGGTTTCGTAGGCCATCTGTTTGTTTATCCCCCTGTGTTTGCGCAATTCATAGTAGGCATCGGTAAAAGGCTCCCTAAGATCGGAAGTCACCGGATCGATGATATTGGCTTTTTCTAGCGATAGTCCCAAGGTATTGATTTTGCGTCTGATATTTTGTTCGTCGCCCAGCAAAGTGATATCACAAATATCTCGGAATAACGCGATTTCCGCAGCCCTTAGCACGCGTTCCTCCATTCCCTCCGGTAACACAATGTGCTTGCGGTTGCTTTGCGCACGGTGTATCAGCTCGTATTGGAACATCAATGGGGTCATGTGTTCGGACGGCGATAGGGCGACCCGGTCGATGATTGCCGCCAAATCCACCGACGTTTCGACTAGACCCAGAGCGGCGGCTATCTTGCGTTGGTCTTTTGGCCCTATTGAGCATTCGACAGCATCCACGGCTATCGCAGTGGAAAATGTGTCTTTCTCCACGGAAAATACGGGCAAGGTTTTCGTCCCCAAGCATTCAACTAATTGCCTAATACTCGGGGCGGGTTCGAAATTCCCGGTTAGAATCAGCCCTGCAATATGCGGGTATAAGCCTGAAAGATCAGCCGCTAACACGCCAAGAATAATGTCGGACCGGTCGCTTGGGGTAATGATTAAGCTACCTTCCTCGATTTGTTCCAAGAAATTGGGCAGTTCCATCGCTGCAATCTTGATGTTTCTCACCAAACCATCCATTAGCTGCTCGTTCCCGCAGATTAAATTCGCCCCTAATGCCGTGACCACCTCGCCAATTGTCGGTTTTTGTAGCCGAGGATCTTCGGCTATGGCGTAAATGGGGATATCATTGTTGAATACTTGATCTAATAACAGCAGTAGGCTTTCACGGCTGTTTGGATCAACCTGGGTAATGACAACCGCCAAAATATCACAACGATGGTCGCGCAATAGGTTGACGATCACTTGCGTAGAATCTAGTATGTTAGTGATATGTCTATCTTTTCCTTTCAACACAGGCAACATGGGTATGCCGAGGTGGTTGGCCATCGCCATGTTGAACTCCAACTCCACCGACACGGCAGCATCGGTGTAATCCGTCCCCACGCAGATCACGAAATCGCATTGCGCTTCGAGAGCCTTGTATTGTTCCAGGATCAGGGTGTAAAGGTCTTCTTGCCGATCTTCAATGAGCAAATCGCTAGCGGTTTCAAACGAGCATCCATACCTCGTTTCGTGATGTTGTAGCATTTTGTAACGCGATAGGATCAGGTTGATGAATGAATCATTATGCCTGTCGTCATGGATGATGGGGCGAAAGAACCCAATCCGGCCAATTCGCCCAACTAAAAACTCCATCAACCCCAGCACCATGATGGTCTTGCCGCTGTAGGGTTCCGCACTGGTGATGTAAAGCCCTTTTGTCATGAGCCAATCTCCTGTCCGGTGACAACCGCTTGTGTTACGCTTCCGAATCCCGCTTGCGGCGAAAGTCCGCCATTAACGGCAATCTTCCCGACTTTCCAGATGGTTTCGCAATATTCGCGAATTGAACGGTCCGATGAGAACTTACCCATGCGGGCTACGTTTAGGATGGATTTTTCAGTCCATGACTGACGGTCATGCCAAAGTGCGCTGACTTGATCCTGGGTTTCCACGTAAGATTGGTAGTCAGCCATGACGAGGAACGGGTCATGATTGAGCAAGTTTTCGACCAGTGGCCTGAACAATTCCGTGTCTCCATCCGCCAAAGCCCCAAATGCAATAAAATCCATGACCAACCGTAAATTGTCGTTTCGCTGGTAATAATCACGAGGCTTGTACCCAAGCAATTTCAAATCAGCGGCTTGTTCGGCATTGAGTCCGAATAGAAAGAAATTCTCGGGCCAGACTTCCTCGCGGATTTCGACATTGGCACCGTCCAATGTGCCTATGGTCAATGCGCCATTGAGAGAAAATTTCATATTGCCAGTGCCTGAAGCTTCTTTTCCGGCAGTGGAAATCTGTTCGGACAAATCAGCAGCCGGATAAATGTGCTGGGCGTTTTTGACGTTGAAGTCGGGAAAATAGAGCACTTTGAGGCGGTCATTGACATCCGGGTCATGATTGACTACCTCGGCAACTGCATTGATTAGCTTGATAATCAGCTTGGCCATGAAATATCCGGGGGCGGCTTTGCCCCCAAAAATGAAGGTGCGCGCAGGGATATTGGCTTGCGGATCGCGTTTCAACCTTAGGTAGAGAGTCAGGATGTGCAGCACATTCAAATGCTGGCGCTTGTATTCATGCAAGCGCTTAACCTGAATATCAAACATTGACTCTGGATCGACTATTACCCCGGTGCGCTGCTTAATCAGTTTGGCAAGATTTTGTTTGGCTGACAGTTTGACATCACGCCATTGCCCTTGGAATTCCGGGTCTTTTGCCAACGGCTGCAATTGACGAAGCAGGTTAAGGTCGCTTAACCACTCCCCATTGACATGTCGGGTTATCAACTGCCCCAAAGATGGGTTGCTTAATACAACAAAACGCCTAGGCGTGACCCCATTGGTCACATTGACGAAGTTATCCGGGAAAATCTCGGCGAAATCATGCATCACCGTTTGTTTCAACAAATCAGTATGCAACTTGGCAACACCATTGACATGGTGGCTACCTATCGCAGCCAAATGAGCCATTCGCACATAACGCTCACCGCTTTCATCGATCAGGGACAGGCGCGAGAGCCGGTCGCCGTCCTTGGGATACCTTTCTGCCACCTTGTCGAGAAAACGACGGTTGATTTCATAAATGATGTCCAAATGCCTAGGCAATATTTGACCAAACAGCGACAAGGGCCATTTTTCCAGTGCCTCGGGTAGCAGTGTGTGGTTGGTATAAGAGAAGGTGCTGCAAGTGACTTGCCACGCAACATTCCAGCTCTGGTGATATTGATCCAGCAACAAGCGCATTAATTCGGCCACCGCGATTGATGGGTGGGTGTCATTCAGTTGGACCGCCCATTTTTCATGAAACTGGTCCAGCTTGCGGCCTAGAATTAAATGAATGTGAATCATGTCCTGCAAGGAGCAACTGCAAAAAAAATATTGCTGCTTCAACCGCAAGGCTTTGCCTTGCATCACTTCGTCATTGGGGTAAAGCACCTTGGTGATGGTCTCAGAAAACATTTTGTCCTCGACCGCCCGATAGTAATCGCCATGGTTGAACGCGGCAAAATCGAAAGATTCCACTGCCCCTGCCTTCCACAGCCTCAACCAATTGCAAGTGCCCACCTTGTAACCCAAAATTGGCGTGTCGTATGCGACCCCTTTGACGACTGTTTCGGGTATCCAGCGGAAACTCAAGTTACCTTGCGCATCCGTAGTTGTCTCGGTATGTCCACCGAACCCGACATCGTAGGCCATCTCCGGGCGGGGAATTTCCCAAGGGTTGCCATAGCGCAGCCATTTATCGGTGATTTCCACCTGCCAGCCATCCTGGATCGTCTGGTCAAAGATGCCAAATTCATAGCGTATGCCGTAGCCCACGGCTGGAATTTGCAAAGAGGCCAAGGAATCCATGTAACAAGAGGCCAGCCTACCTAAGCCGCCGTTGCCCAGCCCCGGTTCTTCTTCCTGCTCAATCAATTCATCCATATCAATCCCCAATTCGGCCATGGCCTCGCGGGCGTTTTCCGTCACACCTAAATTAAGGAGGTTATTCGCCAAATGAGGCCCTGGCAAGTATTCAGCAGACAAATAGCTGACCAAGCGCACGTCTTGCTCTTGGTAAGTTTCCAAGGTGTAGACGCCTTTTTGCAGGACGCGGTCACGAATCGTCAAGGCCAAAGCCATATATTGATCGTTTAAGGTTGCGACCATGGGTGCGCGACCCATGCCGCAAAAGAGATTGTCGAGAAAGGACTGCTTGATATCCTTTTTACTTAATCCAGTACGGATATCGGTCACGGGAGATAGTTCACAGGATAATTTTAGGGATGGTTTTTCATGGTTTGGCATGGGTTAACCTCATAGTGACATGGGCCTTACTCAGTGAAATTAGGGCGAGCTAATGGCATTTTACCGGAATGGCCGATCAAGAAATGGCTTGTCCTTGGAAAAACCTGAAGATATGCCCCAACAAGCCAATTTTATTCATTTGCTCATCTATTGTGTGCCTTATTCGGCAAAAATTAAAGCAGATAGAGCATTTCGCACTTACAGCCTGTTTTTTGCTATAGTCAAACCCCCAAAAACAAAAATACATCGAGGCAATACTATGGAGTCACAAGTCATTAAGGGTCTCATTGCGGTTGTTGCAGTCATGGTGGTGGGTTTCGTTATCATTGGAACCACCAAGGAAACGGAACAGGAAAAGCGTTCCGGCGCTTTTCTGGCAACCTCAAGCCTGCTGAGCAGTTTGGCCTTGGACAAATGCACGGCGGCGGTCAAACAGGAAGTCGGCATCAATCCTTATTCGCCTGCCGAGTCAGACACTGACCGTGCGGCGTTTGTCAAGTTGGTGTGGAACAATGTCGGGACAGTCAAACGCGTAGAATGCCGTTACGTAATGGACCAAGGCATTACCTTACTGCAAATTGATGACAGGACTGTGATAAAGAAGGAAGCATCGCAAACTTCCGGGGGAGCGGCACCGGCTGGAGTTCATCACCAATAGGAATCTCAGGTGGCAACATCCAACGAAGAATTACTCTCCCGCCTCAACTTGGAAACTGGCAAATTGAGTTGGGGCGAGGCAGAGCGCCATTTTGCCAAAGGTGTCTTAGTCAAAGTCGCGGCGGAACTAGACCTGATTGAAGTGGCCGCTACCATGGCTTTGGACGACAAAACCGCCTTTATCCAATGGATGGGGGCGGGAATGGTCACCAGGGCCAACACCGAAGACGCACTTCGTTGGCATGAAACTCAAACCCAGTTTTGGGCCGTGGTCGTTGCACCATGGGTGTTGGTGCAGGAGATAGGGCCAATTATCCAATAGTGGGGATAAGCTTTGACTCTTGCCCTCATGGAACGCGCTGTCACAAAGAACCTTGCACCTACGCCTTGTTGGCGTAGGTGATTGGGACATGCCTTCCTAGTAGCATTCTTGTCCTTACCTTCAATGCCATCAAAACTGACCCTGTGCACGTGGCATCTAACTTCCTCGGGATTATTCTGTCAACCCCAAATTCTCCCAAATCGCCAAACAAGACTCCGACTGGTTTAGCGTGTAAAAATGTAAGCCCGGTGCGCCTTGTTCCAATAACTGGCGGCAAAGTTTAGTGACCACGTCCACGCCAAAAGCACGAATGGAGGTGCGGTCGTCGCCCAACATCTCCAAACGCTTTCTGACCCAACGCGGAATTTCCGCACCGCAAGCTTCCGAGAAGCGGGAGAGTTGGGTGTAGTTGGTGATGGGCATGATGCCCGGCACAATGGGTATGGCTATGCCCAATTTTTCACAATCGTCAGTGAAGCGGAAATAGGCGTCAGGATTGTAAAAATACTGGGTAATGGCAGTGTCGGCTCCGGCCTCCACTTTGCGCTTGAAATTGCGTAAGTCAGCTTCCGCACTGGCTGCTTGTGGATGAACTTCCGGGTAAGCGGCCACTTCAATATGGAAATGATTGCCGGTTTCTGCGCGAATAAACTCAACGAGTTCATTGGCATAGCGAAATTCACCGGCTGACATCATGCCCGACGGCATGTCGCCGCGCAGGGCCACAATGTGGCGTATGCCTTTGGCTTGATAGGCTTGCAACACTTCACGAATGTTGTCTTTTGTCGAGGCAATGCAAGAAATATGAGGGGCTGCTTCAATGCCCGTGCTTTCTTGGATTTCCACGACTGTCTCAAAAGTTTTTTCGCGGGTCGAACCGCCCGCGCCAAACGTTACCGAACAGAAACTGGGTTTTAGTACTGCCAGTTGATTGACCGTGTTACGCAGATTGACAGCCGCTTGCTCGGTTTTTGGGGGAAAAAATTCAAAACTGCATTGCAGGGATTGGGTGTTTTGATTGCTCATGGGAGTTCCTCATGGGTTAGACAAGTTCGCGAGCTTTTTGGAAGGCATCCCGGAAATCCAAGTAAACGGGCTCTTCAGTTTCCAGCAACAGAGCCAACAAGCGGTTCTGCAATTGGTATTTGACATTGCCGACTGCAAGTGCCCCGATGCCCACGGCATTAGGGCTGTTGGTGGCATATCTCAAAGGCGCGCCATTATCCATGCGCTTGATGCCTTCAACCCCAAGCGGAGGGACTGCGTTGACATCCCCGACAACTTTAAGTTGTTGGGCATCCACCAACACGTCCGCGTTAAGAACCTCCACGCCCGCTTTGGCAGTGCAAAAGACTAGGTCGGCATGGGAGATTAACCTTGCCTTGTCGGCATCAGAACTGGCATAGGTTCCATGGAGAATGCAGCCACACAGACGGTTATATTCATCGGCTTTTTGTAGGGCCACTTCAATGCTGAGGTGATCGACGATGGTGGTATGCGCCCCTGCTAAAGAGGCAATGACCGCGGTGGCCAGCCCCACCGGACCGGTTCCGCCAAACACCACGGCTCGACGGTCTTTCAATTCAAGGCCATGCTTTTCCCGTAACTGCTTTTCCACGCTTGCCACTAGGGCAGCCGCTGTCGTGAAGGCTCCAGAAGGGTCTGCCAGCACCGAAACCACGAAAGGAGGCACCATCGCTTTTTTTGCAGTCGCCAGCATATCCATTGCCAAGCCTATGTCGCGCCCCCCGATGAAAATTCCAGTTCGCTTTACCCCGGTGGGACCACGCGAGAAGATCGCATCTTGCACCAAACCGTTGACTTCGTCCAATTTGACATTGCTGTAGGGCAACAATACCTCAAACCCGGCATCGGCAGCCATGTTCAGGTCAAACGGGCTGTTATGGGGCATTGGGTCGAACATGTGAATGATGGATCGTATAGCCATGAGTTTAAATTCCCGTCGAATCGGATGTTGCCAAAGATGAAAGTTTGATCATGCCATCAAGACTTTTTAATCAAACTGCGCGCCGCTTCAAAGGCATGTTCATAATGCAGGTAAACCGGCTTGTCATTTTTACGGTTTTGGAAACGCATGAGGGTCAGTAACTTGTTCTGAGTTTGATATTTTAAATTGCCGATTGCCAAGGCACCCAATCCTACAGCGCCACTATTGGAGCCTTTGATCGGCGTTCCTTTGTGGAAGGGGTCGAGTCCAGCGATACCGGAGGGTGGCACGGCATTGACATCAGCCGCGACCTTTAGCTTGGGTGCGGCTCCCACCAATTCTGCGCTGAGTACCTGAATGCCGGCGGCAGCGGTGGCAAAAACAACATCAGCATGTTGTATGAGTTCCTGTTTATTGGCATCGGCATTTCCCTCAATTTTGGTTTTCCCATCGCCATATTCAGCATTGCAGAGTGCAGCGACCGCCTGCGCTTTTTCCAACTGGCGCCCAACAATGGTCACATGAGCCCCAGCTTGGGCCGCCAGCACGGCTGCAATCTGCCCGACTGGCCCTGTGCCTCCAAGGCAAAGCACATTCGCGCCCTCCAACCCCTGCCCATATTTTAATAATTCATTTTCAACCAAGGCTACCATAGCGGCTGCGGTGGTGAATGAGCCACTGGGGTCGGCGAACACCGACACTTCAAACGGCGGAACCATTGATTGTTTTGCAGCATTCAGCATTTCCAAGGCTAATTTCACATCCCGACCTCCGATGAATATGCCCGTCCGTCTTACGCCTGAAGGTCCACGGGAAAAAATGGCGTCTTGCACCAACATGGGGATTTCAGTCGGATCGAGTTGGGAGTAAGGGACGGTCGATAGCCAGCCGGCATCCACTGCCATGTTCACGTCGAAGGGGCTAAGATTCTTTTCTGGAGTGAACATATGCAAGATAAAGGCTTTTTCCATGGTTGTTTCTCGTTATTTTTTGGGATAAAAGTGAATGGTAAGGCGATTCTCAATATGCGGCATTGTCCGACATTAGGGTCCAATGTGGAAGACTTATGCGTCATTCCTTGGTTAATTTATTGATTCTTAAATAACCAAGCTGATAGTGAGCGAGTCGTGCCTAAGTGGTTAAACCGTGCGTTGAAAGGTTAAATGCAGGGCGAACCGCTTCATGCCTGCAAACCATGGCAGTGCCAGCCCTTCCATTCTTCCCTAAAGAATGAGGTGGGCAGAGGCTAGAAGTGATTTTAATTGAAAGCCAGTTTAGGCATGATATTTGTTTAATCAGTGCTTGATATGGGAAGATTCGGCTTAAAAAAGGCATAAATGCACCACTATTTGTCTTTTTCCTTTTTTTTGGGCATCCAACCCTTAATAATCGCCCTATTATGTGGCGACTGGCCAATGCGCGGTGAGTCTAAGGAGTTACGAATTTGCCATCACATTCAACCATAAAATCTTTTGGGTGTATTGAATTGGTGAATAATCTATTAAAAGCGCAGAGCCGTGTTAAACAGCTTAAAAACTCGCATTGTCGGTTAAGGCGGTTTATTCTTACCAAAAGGGTGGGGCAGCTTGCTTAAGCTTCCACAAATGCTTGAAATATGCGGTCAAATTTTCTATATTGTCGGGCTATTTTGAAATTTGGCTAACTTCGCCGACAGTGAGCCAGTCAATTGAATTCAGAAACTTAAGGCCACCAAAGACACTTTGATCGCCAACACGTAAGGCACGCATACCGGTTTTGCTTGTCTAGTGCCATGCGAAACGGTGAAATTTTTTCAGAGCTTGTATAGCTATCAATGAGGTAAAAAATGAGCTACAACACTTTACCCGCCAAACAGGGTCTGTACGACCCAAAGAATGAACACGATGCGTGTGGCGTTGGTTTCATTGCGCATATTAAGGGAAACAAGAGTAATTATATTATTCAGCAAGGATTGGAGCTCCTGAGAAACCTCACTCACCGCGGGGCGGTGGGCGCTGACCCATTGGCGGGTGACGGTGCAGGCATACTCATTCAGACTCCCGATGCCTTCCTTCGCGATGAAGCGTTAAAGTTGGGCGTGAATCTGCCTCCCGAAGGCGAATATGGCGTCGGGATGGTTTTCTTGCCTCAAATCGCTGAGGAGAGGGCCAAATGTGAAAAAATTCTGACTGACTTTATCAAAGCCGAAGGCCAGACCATTCTTGGATGGCGCGATGTCCCGGTGGACAATAGCGGCTTAAGCGAATCGGTCAAAGCGGTGGAGCCAGTCATCAGGCAAATTTTCATCGGGCGCGGTGCCAATGCGCAGGATCAAGATGCCTTCGAACGCAAGTTGTTTGTGATACGCAAACAGGCCGAAAATGCGGTGCGTGAACTGTGCCTGTCCTGTGGCAAAGCCTTTTATTTGCCTTCCATGTCCTCCCGCACACTGATTTACAAGGGCATGTTGCTGGCTGAACAGGTTGGTCAATATTTTCTCGATCTGCAAAACACAGC
Organism: uncultured Methylococcaceae bacterium; assembly: GCA_903859815.1. Lineage (GTDB taxonomy): Bacteria > Pseudomonadota > Gammaproteobacteria > Methylococcales > Methylococcaceae > Methylumidiphilus. The sequence goes on from CAIOOA010000018.1 coordinate 27,587, forward strand.
GTTGCTCTCTGCGTTGGCTTTGGTGCATCAGCGTTTTTCCACCAATACTTTCCCAACTTGGGACTTGGCTCATCCCTTCCGTATGATTGCCCATAATGGGGAAATCAACACGGTTCGCGGCAATGTCAATTGGATGGCGGCACGTCGCTACTCCATGGACTCGGAACTGCTGGGCGAGGACTTGGATAAGCTTTGGCCATTGATTGCCGATGGGCAGTCGGACTCTGCCTGTTTCGACAATGCTTTGGAATTGCTGGTAGCAGGTGGTTACTCCCTCGTACATGCGATGATGCTGCTCATCCCTGAGGCTTGGGCAGGCAACCCCTTGATGGACGACAAGCGACGCGCTTTCTATGAATACCATTCCGCGCTGATGGAGCCTTGGGACGGTCCTGCCGCTGTGGCATTCACCGACGGTCGACAAATCGGCGCCACCTTGGACCGAAACGGTTTGAGGCCGGCACGCTATCTGATCACCGATGACGATTATGTGATGATGGCTTCCGAAATGGGAGTATTGGACATCCCTCAGCACAAGATCGTGAAGAAATGGCGCTTACAACCGGGTAAAATGTTCCTCATCGACTTGGAACACGGACGCATCATTGACGATGCCGAAATCAAATCGGAACTCACCGAGCGCGCCCCTTACCAACAATGGGTGGACGAAACCCAAATCCACTTGGAAAGTCTGCCGCCCGAAGTGGCCGCCATGGCCCCCGACGAACAAACCTTGTTGGATGCGCAGCAAGCCTTTGGTTATACCCAAGAAGACATCAAATTTTTCTTACAGCCCATGGCGCTCACCGGGCAGGAACCCGTCGGTTCGATGGGGGTGGATGCATCCTTGGCTGTCCTATCCAACCGTCCACGCTTGTTGTACGACTATTTCAAGCAAGGTTTTGCCCAAGTCACCAACCCGGCCATTGACCCCATCCGCGAAGAGCTGGTCATGTCGTTGGTCTCACACATTGGTCCGCGACCTAATTTGCTGGGTCTGAATGAGGGTGGTGCGCATAAACGCTTGGAAGTCCACCAGCCCATTTTGAGCAACAAGGATTTGGAGAAAATTCGCCGGATCGAGGCGCGTACCGCGGGTGCTTTCAAAACCAAAACTTTGAGCATTTGTTTCCCGGCGGACACTGGTGCTTCTGGCATGGAACCCGCACTGCAAAACCTTTGCGCCCAAGCAGAACAGGCGGTGCATGACGGCAATAACATTCTGGTGCTGTCTGACCGCAGAATGGATGCCGAATATGTTGCCATCCCTGCTTTGCTGGCCACGTCCGCAGTGCATTTCCACCTCACTCGTACTGGTTTGCGCACGAAAGTGGGCCTAGTGGTCGAGTGTGGCGAGGCTCGCGAAGTTCACCACTTCGCCGTGTTGGCGGGTTATGGCGCGGAAGCGGTCAACCCTTACCTAGCCTTCGACACCCTGTCCCACATGAGGGAAACCCTGCCGGAAAAATTGTCGGAAGACGAGATTCACAAGCGCTATATCAAGGCAGTGAGCAAGGGTTTGCTCAAAATCATGTCCAAGATGGGAATTTCCACCTATCAATCGTATTGCGGTGCGCAAATTTTCAATTCCATCGGTTTGGATCAAGAATTCCTTGACCATTATTTCACTGGAGCCAGCAGCACCACTGGAGGTGCGGGTTTGCCTGAAATTGCCGAAGAAACGGCGCGTCGCCATCGTTTGGCGTTCAGTGATGCGCCAATTTACCGAAACGCCTTGGATGTAGGCGGTGAGTATGCTTACCGTGTGCGTGGTGAAAACCACATGTGGACACCTGAAACGATCTCCAAGTTGCAACATGCCACCCGTGCCAACGATGCCAAGACTTATGCCGAATATGCTCGCTTAGTCAATGAACAAAATGAACGCCTACTGACATTACGGGGTTTGATGGAGTTCATTTACGCAGCCGAACCGATTCCGCTGGACGAGGTTGAATCGGCCAAAAACATCGTGAAGCGTTTCGCCACTGGCGCGATGTCGTTTGGCTCCATTTCTTATGAAGCCCACACGACGATGGCCATTGCGATGAATCGCATTGGAGGCAAATCCAACACGGGTGAAGGTGGTGAGTTGTCCGAGCGGTTCAAGCCCTTGCCAAACGGTGATTCGATGCGTTCGGCCATCAAACAGGTCGCCTCCGGTCGCTTCGGTGTGACTGCGGAATACTTGGTCAACGCTGACGACATTCAAATCAAGATTTCGCAAGGTGCCAAGCCGGGCGAGGGCGGTCAGTTGCCGGGTCATAAAGTGGATGAAATCATTGCCAAAGTGCGCCATTCCACGCCAGGTGTGGGCTTGATTTCCCCACCTCCGCACCATGACATTTACTCCATTGAAGATTTGGCGCAATTGATTCACGACCTGAAAAACGTCAATCCCAATGCCCGTATCAGTGTAAAGTTAGTCTCGGAGATTGGGGTCGGCACAGTGGCGGCTGGCGTTGCCAAAGCCCACGCGGATCATGTCACCATTGCAGGCTATGACGGCGGAACTGGGGCCAGCCCGATTACGTCCATCAAACACGCTGGATTGCCATGGGAAATTGGTTTGGCTGAAACCCATCAAACCTTGGTGCTGAACAAGTTGCGTGGTCGTATCGCCGTGCAGGCCGATGGCGGGGTTAGAAGTGGCCTGGACGTTGCCATTGCTTTCCTGCTCGGAGCCGATGAAGTGGGGTTTGCCACCGCACCGCTGATCGTCGAAGGGTGTATCATGATGCGCAAGTGTCATTTGAACACCTGCCCGGTCGGTGTTGCCACTCAAGACCCCGAGCTTCGTAAGCGTTTTACCGGACAACCGGAACATGTGGTCAATTTCTTTTTCTTCGTCGCCGAGGAACTCCGCCAAATCATGGCGAAGCTGGGTTTCCGCACCGTTGACGAGATGATTGGGCATTCTGAAAAGTTGAACATGAACCGGGCGATCAGCCATTGGAAAGCTTCAAAGATTGATTTCAGCAAAATCCTGCACAAGCCTGAAGCCGGCCCTGAAGTGGCGCTGTTTAATTGCGAACAACAAGACCATGGACTCGTTCATGCCTTGGACCATGCGCTGATTGAACAGGCTAAGCCCGCATTGGAAGACCGTAAGCCAGTCCGCATCGAAACCTTGGTGCGCAACACCAATCGCACGGTTGGTGCGATGTTGTCCGGCGAAGTGGCAAGGCGTTACGGTCATGCGGGATTGCCGGAAGACACCATTTCAATTTTGGCGAAGGGAACAGCGGGTCAAAGTTTCGGCGCTTTCCTTGCCAAGGGAGTCAGCATTGAATTGCAAGGGGAGGGCAATGACTATGTTGGCAAGGGCTTGTCTGGCGGACGCTTGGTGATCTATCCGCCGAAGGTTTGCCCATTCAAGGCTGAAGAAAATATCATTGTTGGTAATACCGTGTTGTATGGTGCCATCAGCGGGGAATGCTATTTCCGGGGTGTGGCGGGCGAACGTTTCGCCGTGCGCAATTCCGGTGCGATAGCGGTCGTTGAAGGTGTCGGCGACCATGGTTGCGAATACATGACAGGCGGTGTAGTCGTCGTCTTAGGTTCCACCGGGCGCAATTTTGCTGCCGGCATGTCGGGCGGTGTGGCCTATGTACTGGATGCAACTGGCAATTTTGAAAAGCGCTGCAACCTATCCATGGTTGAGCTTGAACCCATTCCGGTTGAGAATCACAATTCGCACGGTTTGGATCAAAATGGCGATGATCTGGAAAGTCACGGTTTGGTAGACATTATGCACGACATGACCAAGGACGACGCCAAGAGACTGCGCCATTTGATTGAGCGTCACGCACGCTACACCGGAAGCGAATACGCCCGTCATATTTTGGATGAGTGGGCAAACTATCTGCCGCTTTTTGTCAAGGTTATGCCGGTCGATTACAAGAAAGCGCTGGAGAAAATTCAACAGGCTAGGATAAGTCAAGCTGAGGTTCAGCATTAAACTATGAAAGCCAACCGGGAAGATGGCTATGGCACAGTCATGTGTATCCATTTTCCCCGTTACCCCTAGAGCATCACCTACTTGGAATCTGCTTTGTTATTGTTAAAATAGACTTATGCTAAAAAGGCTATACGTCAATAATTTTCGCTGCCTAGTCAATTTTGAATTGAAATTGGACAGAATTAATTTGTTACTAGGTGTCAATGGCAGCGGAAAAAGCAGTGTTTTCGATGTTCTGTTGAAGATACAGGATTTCATCATTTGGGAGGAACCAGCGGCAGAAATTTTTTCGACGAGAGACAAGACTCTGTGGTTAAAGCTTGATGTGCAGCGATTTGAAATAGACATCGCTTTGGATAATGATATTTACAGCTACAAACTTGAAATCAAACATGACGAGGATATTAAGAAAGCTGTAGTAACCATGGAAACCTTGCACATAAATGATGGCAAACCTCTGTTTGTATACAATAGCGGTATTGCCCGTTTGTACCATGACGATCATACCGAAGGAGCGGAATACCCGTTCAATATGACACGTTCTGCGGTTGGATTTCTTGATGAACGCAAAGACACTAAGCTTCTTACTCGATTCAAACGTGAACTTGAAAGGTTTATTATAGTTAATCCATTACCTGCAATCATGGAAAGGCAAAGCCTAGAAGAAAATACCCATCTTGATAAGAGAATGAAGAATTTTTCTTCTTGGTATCGACATGTTTCCCAAGCAGATGGTGAATTGGCAATAAAACTTACTTCAGAGTTGGGTAATGTATTGCCGGGATTCCGCTCCCTTAATTTTAGTAGTCTAGGAGAAAACGCCAAACTCCTTAAAGTGAGTTTTGATTCTCCTGATAGCGGTAAGTTTAGCTTAAGATTTGCCGCTTTATCTGATGGGCAAAAAATGCTCGTTGCTTTGTATGCCTTGCTTTGGTTTAGCACTTTGCAAGAACAAGGTTATTCTCTTTTTATAGATGAACCCGATAATTTTTTAGCCTTGCGGGAAATACAGCCATGGCTGTCTACGTTGGTAGATGAGTGTGGCGACACCATTGAACAGGCTGTATTAATTTCGCATCATCCTGGAATGATCGATTATTTAGGCGGTGATGGTTATGGTCAGTGGTTTATGCGTGATGGAACAGGCTCAGTTCGCGTAAGTGACAAGCCCAAACAGATTATTAAAGGATTGAGCCTATCTGAAACCATCGCCCGAGGATGGGAGCAATGAGCAAGCCAGTCAGTGTAGTTTTGCTATGCGAGGATAAGCAACTAAGTGTTTTTTCCAGGCGATTTCTCAAAAAACGTGGGATCAACCAAATCGCTGAGATAGAACGTCCACCCGAGTCGGTAGGTGGTTCCCGCAAACAATGGGTGAATCGGGAATATCCTCGACAACTAGAAGCAATGCGTCAACGCAACGGTGTCGCTTTGATTGTGTGTACGGATGCAGATGAGTTAGCGGTTGACCAGCGTATTGCGGATTTGAACGAAGCTTGCAAAAAGTCCGACATAGCACCACGCAAAGACGATGAGCCAGTGGCAATGATCGTACCTAAATGGAACATCGAAACTTGGCTTGCCTATCTCAGAGGCGAAAGCTTTGATGAAAACAAAAAGGACAACCGACCAAGTAGCCGCTACACTGGATGCGAAAAGGAATGTAAAGACCAAGTTCTGAAGCTTGTTGAAATGTGCTATGTCAAGCAACGGCTAAATGAACCGGTTCCTGCTTCACTTAAAGCTGCTTGTAAAGAATATAAAAAACTTAATCAAGAAAGGTACTAACTTATGGGAAAACCCACTGGTTTCATGGAAATACCCCGCAAGGACAGGCGCTACCAACCCGCAGGGGAGCGTATTCACAATTTTAAGGAATTTGTCATTTCCTTGACCGACGAAGAGGCCGGCAAGCAAGGTGCCAGGTGCATGGATTGCGGCATTCCGTATTGTCATAACGGTTGCCCAATCAATAACATCATCCCCGACTTCAACGATTTGGTTTATCAAAACCAATGGCGGGAAGCGCTGGATGTATTGCACAGCACGAACAATTTCCCTGAGTTCACCGGGAGAATCTGCCCGGCCCCTTGCGAAGCGGCATGTACTTTGAACCTGACCGACCAGCCGGTCACCATCAAGTCCATCGAATGTGCCATTATCGACAAGGGTTGGGAAAACGGCTGGATCAAACCACAAACTCCACAGCGCCGTTCTGGGAAGAAAGTGGCGGTTGTCGGCTCAGGTCCTGCTGGCTTGGCGTGTGCGCAACAATTGGCGCGGGCCGGTCATGCCGTGGTGGTTTTTGAAAAGAATGACCGCATTGGCGGTTTGTTGCGCTATGGCATACCCGACTTCAAGATGGAGAAGCATATCATCGACCGGCGTATTGCCCAAATGCAAGCCGAAGGTGTGGCTTTCCGTCCCAATAGCCATATAGGCCGCGACATACCGGTTAACACTCTGATAGATGGATATGATGCCGTTGTCTTGGCGGGTGGCGCGGAACTTCCCCGCAACCTCCCCGTTCCCGGACGGGAACTCAAGGGTGTTCATTATGCCATGGAATTTCTGCCGCAACAAAACAAGCGTAATGCGGGTGATAATATCGCTGAAACTATCAGTGCCAAGGACAAGCATGTCCTCGTCATTGGCGGTGGCGACACTGGCTCGGACTGCATCGGCACATCCATTCGCCAAGGAGCCGCCCGTGTCACCCAGATAGAAATCCTTCCGCAACCGCCTGAAAAGGAAAACAAAGGTTTGACATGGCCGCTTTGGCCGAATAAATTCAGGACATCGTCTTCTCAAGAAGAAGGCTGTGACCGCGAGTTTTGCGTCACAACCAAAGCTTTTGAGGGCGAGAATGGACAATTGAAGCAAGTGCGTTGCGCCCGCGTGGAATGGAAAAACCAAGATGGCAGATGGGGGATGAATGAAATCGAGGGAAGCGAATTTATCATCAAGGCTGATTTGACTTTCCTCGCCATGGGGTTTTTGCATCCAACACAAGAAGGCATGTTGCATGAACTCGGCGTTGATTTGGATGAGCGAGGCAATGTGAAGGCAGACACACAGAATTATCAAACTTCACAAAGCAAGGTTTTCAGCGCGGGTGACATGCGTAGAGGCCAGTCCTTGGTCGTGTGGGCGATTAGGGAGGGTCGCCAAGCTGCCCGTGCAGTGGACGAGTTTTTAATGGGTTCGTCAGAACTTCCCCGCTAAGGCACTTTCCATTGCCGGTTCGGTGCATGCACCGTAACCGGCAATGAGATAGTGTCAACCTCTTAACCCTCCTCAAAGAGTTCCCGTTACCAGCGCATTTGGACAAGCATGATTAGATTGTTTTCTCTCGCCCGGGTATTCGGTATTATGCTGATGATTTTCAGCACTTTCTACACGTTGCCGATTATTACTTCATGGCTGTTTAACGATGGGACAACGCCTCTGTTCATCAGGGACATGTTGCTCACCTTTTCGTTCGGCGGCTCTTTGTGGGTTCTTTCCAAAGATTATGCACGCGAACTCAAGGCAAAGGATGGGTTCATCTTGGTTTTGTTGGCTTGGAGTGGAATGGCTGCCATATCCGCCGTGCCGTTGATGACTTACTTTCCGAACATTTCATTTACCGATGCCTATTTTGAAACCATGTCCGGGCTTTCGACCACGGGTGCGACGGTATTGAGTGGATTGGATAACCTGCCCCCGGCGATTAACCTTTGGCGTCACGAATTGCATTGGATTGGCGGAATGGGCATCATTGTGCTGGCGGTGGCCATCCTACCCATACTCGGTGTCGGCGGGAGACAGGTTTTTATGTCGGAAACCCCTGGGCCTATGAAAGACAGTAAGCTCACCCCCCGTATCACCGAAACGGCCAGGAACCTCTGGGCTATTTATGCCGGCATCACGGTGGCTTGCATTTTAGGCTTGAAATGGGCAGGCATGAACTGGTTGGATGCCATCTGCCATGCTTTTTCCACAATGGGTTTGGGTGGCTTTTCCACCCATGATGCCAATATCGCTTATTTCGATTCCCCGGCCATAGAGGGTGTGTTGATGGTTTTCATGTTGCTATCCGGCATGAATTTCGCCACCCATTTTCTCGCCATGCGCAACAGAAGCTTCAACCCTTATAAGTATGATGTTGAGGCGAAACCTTACTTGGCTCTCATTATGGGTAGTTGCGTGGCAGTCGCCGTGTTTTTAGTCCATAAAGGGGTATACCCGGAATATTTGATAGCCCTAAGGAATGCCGCCTTTAACGTGATTTCAATGGCAACCGATTGCGGCTTTTGGAGTGTTGATTTTAACCAATGGCCGATTTTTGTCCCCCTTTGGATGCTTTTTCTCGCCTGTATCACCGTAAACACCGGCTCGACCGGGGGTGGCATCAAAATGATGCGCACACTGATTTTGGCTAAACAAAGCGAAGTTCAGATGTTTTTGCTCAATCACCCGACGGCGGTGCATCCGCTCAAGCTAGGCAAGATGATCGTGCATTCCAATGTCCAACTCTCGGTGCTGGGCTTTATATTTGTCTATTTCATGAGCATCGTCATCTTGACTTTCATGCTCATCGTCACGGGCATGGATTTCGTCTCTGCCCTATCCGCCATTGTGTCCTGTCTGAATAACGCCGGACCTGGTTTGGGACAAGTGGGTCCGACCGCCACCTACGCATCGCTCAGCGACTTTCAAACTTGGATTTGCACCTTGGCGATGTTTCTAGGCCGCATGGAAATATTCACAGTGCTGGTTATTTTCACCCCGGCGTTTTGGCGAAAGTAATATAATCACGACACCAATCAGTTAAACCAACTGTGTTGCAACCTAAACATTGCACGGTGTCCATTATGAACAAACAAACCTTCGCATTCTTGTTGTCGATTCTTGTGCCATCGCTTTGTTGGCCCGTCACCCCACAGGACCGGCAGCGCTTGGATCAGTTTGCGCAAAAGGTAATCGCTAAAAGTCAAAAGCTTGCTGGTTATCCAGTCAACCAAGACACCTCCTTGGATGGGTTTTATGCCTGGTATGTGAAGAGCAAGCTTTACCGCGCCTCCATGAATAATGTCGGCAACCCGCGCAATCAAAGCCCTTACAGTATCAACACCCATGCGTTTGAGAACGAAGTCGTGGACTATTTTGCGAAGCTCTACGGGTATAAGGAGGATGATTATTGGGGGTTTGTGACCGGCAGCGGAACCGATGGCAACAATCATGGCATTTATTATGGTCGCAAATTCCTACAAGCAAAATCCACCGTACCGCCGATTATTTACGTCTCCGAAGAAGCGCATTATTCGATCAAAAAACTGGCGGACGTGCAAAACTCGGAACTCCGCTTGATTAAAGCCACCGATATGGGCCAAATGGATTTGGACGACTTTGAGAAACAATTGGACCCAACCCGCCCTGCCTTGGTGGTTATAGCCTTGGGAACCACGTTCAAAGGGGCCATCGACGACCAAGCAGCGATTCGTAAGATATTGGCGGAAAAGCACAAGGGGCCGGAATATATTCATTTGGATGCGGCATTGTTCGGGGGTTACTTGCCTTATCTTGGCGGTGAAGCGGCAGGTTTGGTCAATCAGCAGTTGCAGAAATTTGACTCCATCGCGGTTTCCGGCCATAAATTTTTTGGCTTCGACGAACCCATGGGCATTTTCATAACGACTAAAGAAGCATTTGGCAATCTCAATCCATTCCATGTCACGTACTTGAATGATGCGGTTCCCACGATTACCTGTTCCCGCAGTGCGTTGGACCCGTTGAAGTTTTGGTGGAAGCTGCATTCCACGCGGATGGATCAATTCCAAGCGATTTCCACAAATCTTTTATCCAATGCCGACTATTTGTTGGAAAAACTGCAATCGGCGGGTGTCAAAGCTTGGAAAAATCCCTACTCAAACACAATCTTTTTCGAGCGGCCGCCTGTGGAAATCTTAGGGAAGTATGATTTGGCCCCTGACGAAAGCCCGGTATTTGGCAAACTGGCTCATTTTATTATCATGCCCCATGTCAACAAGAAGCTGATGGATGGCTTTGTCAGGGACATGGCGAGTTGGAAAGCCCAAGCAACCACTGAATTTCAGTGATTCAAATGTGGCAGGGGTGAATCCATTCTCGCAAGATTAAATTCAGTCTGATGAAATGCATTCATTCCACATCACGGTAGGCAAATACTGCCAACAATAGCCATGCCGCCATGAAAGCCAAACCTCCCAGCGGCGTAATCATGCCTAGCCAAGTCAAGCCAGTCAGCGTCAATAAATACAAGCTACCGGAAAAAACCGCAATCCCCGCCAGCATCAACCAGCCCGCCCACCCCAACTTGTTAGACTCCGGGTATTGCTTGGCTAACACGGCAATTAACCCTAAGCCCAAGGCGTGGAAGAAATGGTAACGCACAGCGGTTTGAAACACCTCCATCATGTGTTCATCCAAACGACCCCGCAAACCGTGCGCGGCGAAGGCTCCGAGGGCTACGGCTAAAAATGCGGTGAGAGAGGCGGATAATAGAAATCGTTTGTACATGGTTTTTTGAGTTAACGGAAATCATTAGGTGGCGTGGGGCATCTTGACTTTGGGGCGTTTATTGTGGATCGAGGCAACAGGTCGACGCTTCTTGGGTTGCTAAATTATTTTTGCGGCGACTTGTCGCCGCAAAACCTCTGGCATCTTAACAGCACAAAAATCTTAAGCGCATTCTCTTAAATGGATTGGCACGAAGACTTTTCCAGCCACTTCCACAACTCGTCCACGTCTTGCAGTTTCTTATCTGAGGCTATGTAATGGACATGATTGTCCAGCGAGGAGACGCCCAAATAGGCTCCTGTGTTCGAATAGGTGCGGTAGGTATAGTAGTATGGGAAGGTGAAAGGATCTGCTGTAACCACGGTTTGGCCGGGTACCGGCGAGAATAAGTCAGGATATGTCTTTTCGGCCCAGTCGAACAGGCAATTAATTTGATTTAGGGTAGGTGGGTTTACCTTCACGGTGAACTTCTTGGTGCTGTCGTCTGAATTTATGGCGCTACCGACAAGTCCTTGACAACTCAAGGTGTAATCGGTTTGGAGTCCCACTTTCATTTCCAGCTTGGCTGAAGTCGGAACACTTCCCACCCAACCCCGGCGGGTATCGGTTAGGAAATCAACGATATTGTCAGCAACAATCGCCATGGCACTACAGGCGACTGCGCCAGTAGTGGACCATTCCACCGTGACGTTTGCAGGATAGTCGGTCGTTTTTTGTGTAGTGTTCAAGAATACTTTGGGGTAGACTTCCGTGGACGTATTGTTTAGCCACGTTTTAATATGTCGGTAGTATTTGTTGAGATAACTATAGTCGCCGATTTGGTAATTCTTCTCTGGGCCACCGAATAGCGTCCCCTTCCAATAAGGTGAGGCGTTAGAAACCGAGAACAACCCTGACCCACTGCTGCCGCCTTCAACTCCCCCGTAAACAAAGGAAACTGTATTGACCAAGTGTTCCCCGCCTGTGGTTGCATCTATCACCACTTGCCCCAACGCGCTAATATTGCCGAAACTGACCATTGTGTGATCGCCTTTAGGGTGGTGGACGGCCCAAACGGGGTCGCCTACCTGAATGTTAGTGTCCCAACCACTGAAGACCGCGCCGAGTGGGGGTTGTTTGTACAATATTAGGAAGGCGGGTTCCAGATAGACATCTGTGTACAGTAACCGGGCACCGCCGAAGGTGATCCAATGGCGGTAGTCAGTGAGGTCGCTCCCACAGGTCGAGGCCTGGAAAAACCATTCGAATGCGGCAGTGTCTGCGGTGGTTTGGTCGAAAATGCAATGGTTGGCGGTAGCGAACCACGGAGTCTGGGTAGCCCCCGCGTCCGCCAATAGAGTACCTGTACACACATAAGATTTATTGTCTTTGCTGCTGATGTAATGGATCAAAGCAGTAGCGCTAGCCGCTTTCTCCAGCCCCGGATAGGTGTTTAAGGAAGATAGGCAGGTTAGGTCGTATTGCTTCTCTTGGACATTGCCTATATTTCTCGGCACACTCGCCCCGACGGTGATCACATTGACAGAATCGATTTTAAAATCCAGCTTATCCTTCGCCACTCCCTCGCTGGCGAATACCTCCAAGTCGGCGGAGTTGCCGTCGGTGACCGCCAACCATATTCCGCCTTCACGGGAGACTGGCGCGTCGTCGTACCCAACTGTCGCTGAATTCAGATTGCCTTGCACCCGGAAGCGCAACGGCGACAACCCATCCGGCATGGCGACATGGAAGCGCAAGCGCTCGGCTTGAGTGGAAATCACCCGGATTCTGGCGGTGCGACCGCCAACTACAGGTTCCCATGACAATTGTGAAGCAAGAACTGGCGCGGACAGCGGGGCCACCACACCCGTTTTTATGGCTCCTAGGGTTGTTGAGCTTAGATCCACTTGAACCGTCGGCAGATTGATGACCCACGGATTCACCCCGCTGCCGACAAACGGGCTTGGCAAGTTGTTACCGGGACTACCCGTGTTGCTGGACAACACGGGTTCGGCCTTGTCGGCATGGCAAAGCACAGGGGGAAGCAAAAGACCAAGCAATAAGGCAAGCAGTGGGTGGAACACCATGGACTTCATCATCTATGTCCTATGTCGGGTGATTGTCTCAAGGAATGCAAACATATGCGGCAGAAGAAAAATTTGCCATACATTCTGCTAAATCGCATATTGAAAACACAATTTTGAGTAATTTTCTCACGAATGCAGATTGCTGCGCCAGTCATGTCGAGATCAATCTGCATGGTTTTCCAAAAAAATAAGCAAATGCGTTGCAATAATCCATAAAAAATTATAGTATGAATCAAAGTGTCCTAGCTGCTTTTTTTAAGTGGAAACTATACCAATGAAAAAATATCTTGCCACACTATTATTGTTTGGTTTTTTTCAAACTGCATACGCAATTAGTACTTATGATTTTGATACGGGCATCCTAAGTCTCGACAGTGTGGTTGTAGACGGCATAAAATATAATAATGTCAAGGTGTTGCTATTTTCGCCTAACGTGCTGAGCATAGGTTCCTCGGAACCTTATGTGCCAACACCGCCGTCAACTCCACCAGTGGATCCAATTTCAAACACTTGCACCAGCAGCAACCTGAATATTGTGAAGTTTAATATGATTCAATTATTTATGACATTAGACCAAGTAATTAAGTTGGTTGGATGCAGGAATGATCCAAACGGCACGATAAGATTACAGGATGCCATCATGTATGTTTGGTCCTCCGACTCACCAAAACTGACTTTATACGTATTTTTCGACAAGATGGGCGTCTTTACACAAGGTAGTGAACATGGCATTTTCAAGGGTGCCGTTGGATTCTAGCCCCCTTACTTTGGATGAATGGGTGGTTAGCCGCTTACAGTTGGCTGGGGGTTGCATGGTGTTTTGTCCGAACATTCGGAACCTATGATGTCTAAGCTCCCAGCTAAATCTCAAATTTTGCCACCAGCTTTAGCGTCTACCGTATCCTGACCCCGAGGTTAGTCGTATGCGATGCCGTTGGCAAGCACCGTTCCATTGCTTGGCATCAAACCAGTGAAAAATCCCTAGTCATCGTTTTCCCGATTGAATGCTATAATTCGAGTTCTAGCGTGTCCTTTCCATAGTCTTGGGAAGGCCAAAGTGAATTCTACTGGGTTCTTGTAACTGAGAACCCTAATAAATTATACCCCCTCTCTGACCATCGACCCATGACCACAATTCTCGGAATATCAGCCTATTACCATGACAGCGCGGCAGCTTTGGTCAGGGATGGGGAGATTGTCGCCGCTGCCCAGGAAGAGCGGTTTTCCCGCAAAAAACATGACAGCCGGTTTCCCCGCCATGCGATAGCTTATTGCTTGAAGGAAGCCGACATTAGGATTGCAGAAGTCGATGAAGTGGTTTTTTATGATAAGCCCTTGGTCAAGTTCGAGCGCTTGCTGGAAACTTACTTAAGCTATGCCCCCAGAGGTTTGCGTTCCTTCATCATGGCAATGCCGGTATGGTTGAAGGAGAAACTTTATCTGAAAAGCACGTTAAAAAAGGAACTGGCGGGGTTAGGCCAATGCAAGAAAAAAGAATTGCCCGCATTGCTGTTCGCCGAACACCACCAATCACATGCCGCCTCGGCCTTCTTTCCTTCCCCATTCGATAATGCCGCAGTACTTTGCTTGGACGGAGTGGGCGAGTGGGCGACCACTTCAGCTTGGATAGGCGAAGGCAACCAATTGAAAGCCCTGTGGGAAATTGATTTTCCGCATTCTTTGGGGCTGCTTTATTCCGCATTCACTTATTACACCGGGTTCAAGGTGAATTCTGGCGAATATAAGTTGATGGGGCTGGCCCCTTACGGTGTACCGCACTATGTAGACCTCATCTATGAACATATCATTGATCTGAAGGAAGATGGCACATTCCGCTTGAACATGGATTATTTCAATTATTGCACCGGTTTGACCATGACCAGCGAGAAGTTTCATAAGCTGTTTCGTGGCAAGCCGAGAAAACCGGAAAGTAAATTGACCCAAAAGGAAATGGACATTGCCGCATCGATTCAAGTGGTCACGGAAGAAGTGGTGTTGCGCCTAGCCAAAACCTTACATCGTGAAACCGGCATGGATTATCTGTGTTTAGCTGGTGGTGTCGCATTGAACTGCGTCGCCAATGGCAGAGTGTTGCGCGAGGGTCCATTTAAAGATATTTGGATTCAACCCGCTGCAGGTGATGCTGGCGGTGCATTGGGTGCGGCACTCACGGCGTGGCATCAACACCGTGGTGGAAAGCGTGACACGACTGGCAAAGACAAAATGGCAGGGTCTTATTTGGGTCCAGCCTTTAGCCATGAGCAAATTAGAGACGAATTGGATCGCATGAATGCGAATTATGTGAAAATGGACGACCAGCAACTGACGGGGAAATTAGCTGAAATACTGGCTGAAAAACATGTTGTTGGTTGGTTTCAAGGCCGGATGGAGTTCGGGCCGCGCGCATTGGGGGGGCGTTCCATCATCGGAGACCCTCGTAGCCCCGAAATGCAGTCTGTGATGAATCTAAAAATCAAATTTCGCGAGTCATTCCGCCCCTTTGCGCCGGCAGTGCTGGCCGAGCGAGTGTCGGACTACTTTGAACTGGACCGGCCCAGCCCTTATATGCTCATTGTTGCGCCAGTCAAAGAATCATTACGCATCCCAGAGACTCAAAACGGCTTCCACATGTTCGGGATTGACAAGCTTCATGCCTTGCGTTCCCAGCTTCAATCCATCACCCATGTGGACTATTCTGCCCGCGTCCAAACGGTACACGCCGAGACTAACCCCCGCTTCCATGCCTTGCTGAAAGCGTTCGAGCAAAAGACTGGTTGCGGGGTTTTGGTTAACACCTCGTTCAATGTCCGTGGTGAACCCATCGTAGGTAGCCCCACAGATGCTTATCGCTGCTTCATGCGCACGGAAATGGATTATCTGGTCGTGGAGAATTTTCTACTGGCCAAGTCATCCCAGCCCGAATGGAAGAAGGATGATGCGTGGATGAAGGAGTTTGAGCTTGACTAAATTCAGATTTTTGCACGGGAAGCTCACGTTGAACAAACGCGAGGAACTGCGCAATTTTGGCTTGGTTTTCGGCGCAGCTATTGCGTTGATTGTCGGCTTGGCCTTGCCTTTGCTTTGGAAATTCCCGTTTTCTCCTTGGCCTTGGGGTGCGGGGGCGGTTTTCATGCTAATCGGTTTAGTCATGCCTCGTCTGCTAGGGCCATTTCATCGGCTATGGATGGGCTTTGCAGAACTCATTGGGTCAATCAATTCCAAGATCATCTTGACGGTGTGTTTTTATTTGATTATTTTGCCGTTTGGCTTGATGCTGAGGATTTTTCGCGCCGACCCCATGGCTAGGCGCTTAGACAAAGATGCTGAGAGCTATCGTGTTAATAGCAAACAACCTTCGCGAATGGAGCGGCCTTTTTAATGCTTGATTTATTATCCGATCTTTGGGCTTTCATGCGGGAACGCAAGAAATTTTGGCTAATTCCCATCGTCGTTGTGTTGCTGTTACTGGGTGGGCTACTTGTGTTTGCACAAGGCTCGGCCTTGGCTCCGTTCATTTACACCTTGTTTTAAGTCGTGGACAAGAATAAATCCCGATTGCCGCCTTGGGCAATGTGGGCAGTCATGTTTTTGTTGATGTCGCTGGCGGTTCATGTGGTCATAGAAAGCGCAGTCCAATTGGTTTTCGCCCAACGATCAGGGGTTTGGACTTATCTGTCTGAATTTCGTGAAAAAGCCAAACAAGCCGGGTTGAGCTTGGATCAATATGCTCAAAAGGTGGGGTTGGACCCTTATTTAGGTTGGGGCAAGGAAGAAGTCCGGCGACACGAGCTTCCTCCTCTGGTTGACAAAGCAGCCACTGTCCTGTTTGTCGGGGATTCCGTCACCGCCGGTCATGACGTTATCGCGGGTAAGGAAGATTATCCGGCATTATTGGCTGATCAGTGGGGTAAGCGTGGCATCGAAGTTGTCAACTTGGCTGCGAGAGGTTATGGTGTAGACCAGATGTGGCTAAAAGTGCTACTTCAAGCAGGCGGCTATCATCCCAATGTCATCGTTTTTGCCTACATACCCCATGACTTGATCCGACCCGCCAGTGATTTTAATTTTGGCCTACCCAAGCCAAAATTTCAGTTTTCCGGCTCGCATGTGGCACTAAACTTGGCCGATGGCATGGCGGAATTCCAAAGAAGTTATGATTCCTCCCGCTCCGGTTTTCACCTAAGCTGGTGGTTTATCAGCCGATATTGGGACAATAAAGAATACTATGTGCCTAAACTATTCCTAGGTTATTATGAAGATTTGTTTCAACAGTTAGGCGAAGGATTGGCTCAGCTATCAAAAGAATCGAAAATACCTATCATCGTCGTCAAACTGACGAATTTTCGTCACTTCAGAGGGTTTGAAGAACTCAGCCATCTAGCGGCCTCTAGTCTGGTTCAATCGAGAAATGTCAATGGGTCCGATGTGCGCTATATGGATATGGACGAATGTGTCCCGGCAAAGGCGAAAACGCTTGGGCTTGAGCTTGAAAAAGAATATGCCCATCATCCTAGCCCTGTCGGGCATAAGCTTTTTGCCGAATGCCTGTCCTCTTTCATGGAGCCTATCGTTTTCAAGCCCGTGTCAGCACAATCACCTTAAACCTAAATCCGGCCATTGGAAAGGCTGTAGCGGCGAATGTATTCGTCAAACTAACCCTGATTTTCGCCAAAAGCCTTTTCCACTGCTTTATGCAAAGCTTGCAGCGGCTCAGTATCGGCTAGGCGGTGGTTCGTGCCCACTACGATCAAAGAAGATTCGCTCAATCCGCTATTGCGGAGCAATTCTAAACTGTCATCGAAAGGGATCACTTCATCTTGCCTTGAATGCAGAATCAGAGTTCCGGGTTTGACGGTTGTTGCGCTGCCCCAGCGTTTCCAAGCAGGGCATAGCAACACCAATGGCGTTGGGCCAATATCCAGTGACATCGCAATCGCCCCGCCACGGCTAGATCCTACGACGACATTGGGCCTGTGCAGGTCGAATTCTGCTTGGGCTATTTGGACTGCCGTCGTAAAATCATCGTCGGGCAGGGCGGGTTGGATTAGCTCATGACCGTGGTTGGCTAGAAACATCGGCTTGACACCACCCGGTACGGAGTTCCAGCCATGAAGATGCAAAATTTTCATCAGTGTTGGTATTGATAAATGTTGACGTGGAAATTTAGCCTTTGTGCAAACGCTTATAGTGTTGCTGAATAAAGTGCGGTATACGTTCTTCCAGCCAATAACGCGGCCGCCCCGGAATATTTCCAGCCACAAAACCCACATGTCCGCCGGATGCGGCAATTTCAAAGTCCACAGACGGTGAAAGCTCAGATTCCGAGGGTATGACCTCAGGGGTCATAAAGGGGTCGTCATTGGCATGGATAATCAAAGTGGGCGTGTTTATGGATTTGAGATACTGCCTAGAGCTTGATTGGGCATAATAGTCATTGACATCGGTAAAAGGATAAAGACCGGCAATCACCCTGTCATCATACTCCCAAAATGAACTGATGGGAGTGAGGTCGCCAAGCTGTTGAAGTTTATCCGCTTCATGGGGTTGGCCGATGGAGCGCAAATGATTGTGTTTAGAATAAATATACCCCTTAAGTTCCTTCAGTAATTGATTTCGGTAGCGTTTTGAAAACCCCACGTCCATTCGACTGGAACATTTATTGAGCAATAGTGGGACAGAAACGGCAGCAGCTGCAAATATGTCAAGATTCTGCCGACCTTCCCCCAACCATTTTAACAAGACATTCCCTCCCAAGGAATAACCCACAACCGCAATTGGCATGTGAGGATAAGCCTTGCGCAGATGACGAAACAAAAAGTCGACATCGTCAGTGTCGCCGGAATGGTAACAGCGCGCAGTATTATTGGGCTGACCACTGCAACCCCGAAAATTCATGCCGACACTGCAAAAGCCCTTGCGCAATAACTCCTGCTGCATTCCCAAAATATAAGTCGAATTAGATGAACCAGACAAACCATGTAAAAGCATGACGATTGCATGGTGTTTCTTGCCATGCCAGTCAAGATCGAGGAAGTCCCCATCCGGCGTGTGTAAACGTTCTCGGGTTCTGGCAAGCGTTGGAGATGACCTCAATAAAGCCGGCCAAAGCGTTTGTAAATGCGGATGGCTCAGCCACCATGCAGGTCTGAAGCTGCTTGTTGTTAAAATTGGCATGTCAAAAATGTTATTTATCGCTCAGTAGGTTTTCTGGGATTAACCAACATGCTTGATGGAATTGGACAATCATAATACATCACACTGATTTTATTGAAAACAATTCGATTGTTTCGAACTTGCATTAGGATCTGGCTTTAGATCATTATCATCAACGCCCGTCAGGAAATTAGTTAAATAGAAAAATATAAATTTTTTTTTTGACAACTATATTGCGTTTCCGTGCGATTGCTGTAATGCTTTTAATTGCTGTGTGCGCACACCTCGTCCTGCAAACTTGGCGTACATAGAAAGAAGACGAGGAGGTTTTTTCGAATTCTGCAACATTTCGTTCATACACACAACATTTAGAGGGGTTGGTATGTCAAACATAGCTGGTAAGGCTTATGCGATGAATGTGATCACGCCGATTAGATGGTACACGACTTGGGTTAACAAGTTGATCTTTTGGGCTGCTGTAAAAGTTCCTGGGGTTTTGAGTGGGTTAATCACCCTTTCACTGATTCATTATGCGCGTTGGGTTATCATAGGCAGGAACAATTTCCCGCATTTGGACCCTAGCCAACCCAAGGAAGAGCTTAAATATGATTACATGCTGTTCTTCAGCAATTTTAACGGAAGTTGGGATCAATATGTCGATTCCTTCACCTTCGCAATACCGGGTGGTTTGGACTTGTTTTGGAAATGGAATGTCCGTTATTCAAAATCCGTTGCGGTGACGCCATTCCATGACTATATCCGATACAACCAGATCGAAACCATTCACTATTATAACGCTTATCCGCTGGCCGCATCCAACGATGTCAAGAGCGCAAAAAACGTCAAGTCAACGCTAATTAAGTTTGAACAAGACACACGCACCATAAGCGATGACGAGTTCTTGAAGCTTTATAAGGGCTTATTACGCGGTTTGCAGCATGACCTAGGCGACATGTACCCGACCCCCATCGTCACCATGTCAGCCAATCAGGTTGAGAGGCGTCAAAAATGGCATCAAGGTCAATTAGCTGAAGTAGGAGAAAATCATGGCGAGTAATATCAGTGGTAATGCCTATGCGTTGACAGTTCTATCGCCCATCAAGGAGGGTTTTACGTCGGACGAGAAGTCCTATGCCGACACAGTTAGGGATCGGCTGCAAGGCTGGAACTTCGAGGAGAATAGCCCGATGGCTTTGGTTCCACAGACTTACCTGTGTCGCTATTTTGTGCTGGACGATGTGTACACAGAATCGCAGCCCGGTGCAGGCGCAATTGATACGTTTGTCGATTGGCTGCCCGTTGTGCCGGATAAATTACGCCACTGCTACTGGCCAAATCAAGACCATCTGAAATCGCGCTATTTGGTTTTTTCCTGTAATTTTCATGGAGGGCCTAAAGGCGATCTGGATGGTTACCTAATAAATATGTGGAATGCGATTGGCGACCGGATCAAAGAAGTCTGGGGTTACTGTTACGGTTTTGACGGGGTAGATAACGCCGACAAGTTCATCGCTTATATCAAAAAGTGCCAACGTGAAGCGACCTTGTTTTTTGTCGGGTCCAATGACGATCCTTTGGAAGAGCAATTGAAAGCTCTTTATCTGAAGCAAGAGTTTTCGAAGTTTGCCGTTGCCAACCAAGGGCTTGATGCAGCCACAGTGAGAGCAAATTTTAAAGAATTCATCCAGAGTGTTGCGCCGACCAACTTGACTGCTCCAACATGGGTGCCAGGTGGTTATCGCGTCGATAAGTTAGTCAAGAGAGGGTGATACCGTGACCAACAAATTAGACTTGCTAGATATCCAAGGTAATGTACTTCGCGCTTATGGTCGCTTCGGCTACCCGGTTGCCCGCTATGTATTTCTCAATGTCAGAAATTCAGCAGAGGGCAGGAAATTTGTCGGGGCGATTAGCCAAAGAGTAACGACAGCCGTTGAATGGGGTAATGGTCCAAATCAAAAGGAGCAACCGCCTTGGGCCGTCAATATTGCTTTTACTTATCAAGGATTGAAAGACCTTGGTGTCCCTCGTGCTTCGCTGGTAGGATTTTCACCAGAATTTGCCAGTGGTATGAAGGAGCGAAGGGATATTTTAGGAGACAACGGTTCCAGTTCCCCTGAAAATTGGGATCCAATATGGCAAGGGAATCGCGAAACTCGAGAGCAGGACGTGCATATCTTCATCTCACTCGATGGCTTGAGTGGACGGGGTGCGGAATGGTTAAGTGTGGCCGAGAAAAATCGTGAAGAGGCTTATCAGTGGTTGTTGGGCGAGGTCGATAAAACTAAAGGCGGTGTGGTTATATTGCCCGGCCATATCGGTGATAACGGTGCTAAATTAGACTATCAAGATGTAAGAGTCGTCTTGGACAAAGAAGGCAGACCGACCCCTAAAGAACATTTTGGTTACACTGACGGCATTAGCGACCCAGTGTTCGAGGGGGTTCCCTATGACACGAACCGTGTGAAAGGCCGTGGCAAACAACTGGTCGGCGGTAAATGGGGTCCTCTGGCAACCGGGGAGTTCTTGCTTGGGCACGTTGATGAAGCGATGGAATACCCTCACGCGCCAGAACCCGTTTTGTTGGCTCGGAATGGAACCTATATGGTTTACCGCAAGCTTCATGAAAACGTAGGTTCCTTTGAACGTTATTTGGAAGAACAAGGTTCTAAATTCCCCGGTGGCAAGGAATTGCTCGCAGCCAAATTTGTGGGTCGCTGGCGTGACACCGGCGTGCCATTGGTCAAAGCGCCTGATGCCGAGTCTAATGCGAAGTTTGCTGCTCAAATCGAAGCTTACAATCAGGCTATTAGCGAAGCACGAAAAAAAGGTGACGAAGATGCAGTTAAAGCCAATGAGCAGGCCATTGACGACATTCTGAGCGACTTCACTTATGAAAATGACATGAGCGGAGGCAAATGCCCGTTTAGTTCCCACATTCGCCGCATCAATCCGAGGGGGTCGCTGGAAATGATTCATGAAGACGGTGATGCGCCCGGTTCGTTGAAACTTAGCAAAGGGGCATTTAACACCCCCAGTGCATTGTCTGATCGCCGTCGGTTGTTGCGTAGGGGATTGCCCTATGGCGAGGTCAAGGACCGTTCACGCGATGATGGAAGCCACGGTATCGTCATCATGATGCTCAATGCCGACATCAACCGCCAATTCGAGTTTGTGCAACAACAGTGGATCAACTACGGCAACGACTTCAAGGCGGGCAATGATAAGGAAATCATATTGGGCAACCATAGTGCAGATGAAAAATTTCCGAGCAAGGCGGTGATTCAAGTTGACCCAAACAGCGATGAAGCGCCATTTTTGCTTTCCAATATTCCACGATTTGTGGAAACTCGTGGCGGGGAATATTTCTTCATTCCAAGCATTACGGCGTTAAATTGGATTGCTAGGGGTGTGGTCGATCCGACTTAATCCTGATTAATTCAGTCAACGGAACTTCAGTTTGGGCTGGGTGATAATTTACGCACTTTTAAACATTAGCCTAGATTGATACTAAACCCCGCAAAATGGGGGGTGGGCTTCTAAACCCACCCCCCATTTTCGTCATTACCGGTAACGCTCCTCCCGATACATGCGCAACACAAACTGTCCGGCAGGTGTTGGCAGCATCTCTTCAACCACGCTGCGAAATTCAGGCGGTACTTGATCAAACGAAGGAAGTGGGCCTTGCTCTCCGGGAAAGCCGCCATAACCGAGCGGAAGCACTAAAGGAGCGCCCGACACAGCGAAGGCAATATCGGCGATGCTCATTTGATCGCCGAGCAAGTAAGGGCGCCCATCGGCAAGGCGCTTGTCCACTTCGCCAAAGACCGTTCGGAGGGTAACCAAAGCCGCATCGGCTTTTTGCTTGTTTAATTTGAGCAATAACCAAAGCATTGTAGCGGGCAAGGGATATAAATACTTGACCGTAAATTTTTCATAGCTTGGTGTTCCGATGCTTAGCGGGTCCACCATGATTTTCCAGTGAGGGAGCAAATGGTAATAGGCCCAACTCACCGTTGCAGCGCCCATGTCACCGTTATAACGAGTCCATAACTGGTTGGTTTCTTCTTCCCGTCCTTCGGGAATTAGTTTCTTGCCTCTCGGAGCCAAACCATTAAAGTGATCAATCATGGGGCGCAAACCATTTAGAGTGATCGTATTGTCCACAAATAACGGGATTGATTTGCCATGGTTCCCAAGCATCGCAAAGACGAAAAACGGTGGGGCATGCCGCTCTTCATTATGTTTAACCCCATAATAATTAAGCAGCCACCTGCCATTTTCACAATCACTGCTAGGCGGGAAAGTGATGTAAAGAGCCAATTCCTGATTATTGCTTGTTTTTGCCATCGGTACATTCTCCTCTAAAGGGCTTGTTTAAGCTGATTAGCTATCGAACTCTACCACGAGGTGTACAGGAAAAGGCCCGACGCTTTGCATTTGGCCTTCTGGCCCGGATGCACGGCGCAGCCCCTTACGCTTCAATACTGCCTTGCAGATGCGAGGTATTTGAACCAGATTAATATACTGGCCAAAACAAGTATGCAACCCAAAGCCAAAATGCATGTATTGGTAATCAGGACGGTCGAGTCGGAATTGACTGGGTGATTTTAATTTAAGGCAATCCATCATTGCCGACTGGGTGCTTGCCAATACTTTAGTTCCCTTAGGGATTTTAGTCGCCCTCAAACTTCCCCTGCCTACAACGTAATCTTCGACAGTAATTCGTTGTATGCCGGCGGCAAATGAATTAAAGCGTAATGCTTCCAACATATACTTGGTCAAAATGTCATTATCGTCGGCAAGGGCCGCCTGTTGGGCTTGGGCCAACAAGTTCGGCTGGGATAGCAGATAATCGAGTACCAGCACAACGCATTTCGCAGTCGTGGGTATGGCCCCGATAATCAATCCTATGAAATTGTTACGAATATCCAAATCACTCATGCCAGGTGTGTTGGCATCCTGCAAAATTAGGCATCGCTCCAATACGTCGTCACGTTGGCCACGATTCTTTTTTCTTTCCGCAATGACCTCATCAAGATAGCTTCGGCATTTTGCAGCCCCAGCCAGCGCAGTTTTCTCAACCTCCGGGTCATCGGGATAAAACAGATACTGGAACATTGAGGTGGCCGCATCGGCGAATTCCACCTCATTCCAACCGGGAGTCCCAAAGTAATCGCCTACTAATCGCGTGGCAACCAATTTGCTCAACTCGGGTGGAACATCAATCCTTCCTTTAGCGCCGGACATGATTTTCTCAGCACAATCATCTACGAATGGTGCAATTTTTTCGTCAAGATCCTCCCGTCGAGCGGTCAATCGCATATTGGAAACGTCTCGGGTATAACGCGGGGTATTCTGCATTCCTAAGAAAAAGTTTTCCCCATCGGTGACTTTTATCATCTTATCTTTGTAGGTGACATTGAAAGCTTCGTCATTTGATAAGATTTCTTGTACATGCTGGAAGCGAGTCACCAATGCGAAGTTTTTGACGACCAAAACAGGTTTGACCCATCTTAATATCGTGAAGATTAAATCCAGATGATTGAAAGCCCATGCTTTAATCTTATCGACGAAAGAATTTTGCGCATCAGAAGCCATATGTATACCCCTTGATTTTACGTTAAAAAAAGATTCAAGCCGAAATAGTATGAATGATTGCCACTGAAGAGCTTAATAGGCTCAATGTTTAGATGCCTGCCCATTGAAATAAAAATGGATAGTCTCAAAACTTATTGGGGCTTTTACAATTAAGCACTTAGTGATGACTATTGGCTTTGATAAAACACAATTGCATTATAAACGGTATTTGAAAATCATGCTTGTTTAGATAACGGTGTTGACCGAAAAGGCTGCGTAATATCATAATTCTGAGTAAGTTTTTTTGCAGTCACTAAAAAACCTTCCACTGGCTCCCCGCTTTCCAGTCTTAACACAGCAGTCTCCAACTTGATGATATTGAAACCTGCATCGACTAAACTCTCTTCAATATAGTTCTGAGAATGGCTATAACGACCATGATAATTTAACAGATAAGATGATTCATTGTCCGGTATCATTTTCTCTACTGTGAATATCAGATACCCTACAGTATTTAGTGCTTGTGCGCAGGCTGTTAATACTGGCAACAAATCACCAAAATAACATAACACATCGGCCGCAACGATCACATCGTATGCAAGACAGCGTCAAAACTGCCTGCAAAATTGTCGAAGGTTTTGCGCACATAATCGTCATCGGCCCTAGGCGGCACATCTTCCCCGGAGTAAGCCGAAAGTGTATGTTGCGCCAATACATTATTCGGCTCCCGCTCAAGTAATTTCTTTAAAAGCCGAATGGCACTTTCATCTTCGCCGCTCAGTTTAAGAGATATACCTAGCAGCAGATAAGTATTGGCGTTGAATGTCCTTTGCTCTAAGGCTTCTAGATAAATGTCCAAGGCATTCTTCAAATCAACCTTTTGACGGAATAGTTGACCTAGATTTTGATAATGCATCTTCAAATAGGGGTCTAATTGGATGCCCTGTAGCAAGGTATCGATTGCCTCTACAATTTTGCCGGATTCCTTCAAGGCAACGACTAGGTTGTTTGATGCTGCATGGAAATCAGGGTCCAACGCCAATACCTTCCGATAATTAGCCTCGGCTTTGTTAAAATCCTTGGTTCTTAAATAAATATTGCCAAGATTGTTGATTGCATGGATATAGTCAGGGGCTATCGATAGGGCTAGTTCGATGCGCTCAATTCCTTTTTCTGTATTGCCTAAGAAATAATCGGAAAGACCACAATAATGTAAAGTATCCACATGGTCTGGCACGACTTCCAATATTCGACCAAATAATTCCACTGCCTCGTCATGTCGGCTTTTTTGTTGCAGATAAATGGCAAGTTGGAGTGCTTCATCAAGATTAAGTTCTTTAGTTGGGTTAGCTTCGCCATCATCTATCAAGGATTGTTCATTCATGGTATTGTGAATTGTTAGAAAAGTGGGTTTTTTAAGCGGATCAAAGGATATGATCCAGTAAAAAAATGGGGTATTCTTAAAAAGAAAGATTTGAACTTGAAAATAGATAACTAATCCTTGTTAGGACAAATTGGCACTGACCAACAATCCTATTACAGCCTCTCCGGTCTCTTTACGTAAGTGGACTTCGTCAATATCGACCAATTGAAAGCCAGCTTCTGTCAAAGTATTTAAGACATAATCCTGTGCATGGCAATATCGACCATGGACACCAATACTGAATCCATAGCCTTCCAGTTTTTTTTCCACAGTGAATATTAAATGACCGTTAGATAGAAGCGCATTATGGGCCGCATGGGCAAACGGAACAAGGTTGCCAAAATAAACCAAGGTGTCTGCCGATACGATCAGGTTAAAGCGGCTTGGGTTATGCTCCAAATATTGGACGAGTTCCGCCTCGATTAATGCCTCATAGATTTGCCTTCCTTCCGCCTTTGCCAGCATTTTTGGCGACAAGTCCACCCCAATCAGTTGTCTCGCATAAGGCCGTAGTAAGGGACCGCAAAGCCCCGTGCCACAACCCGCATCCAGTACAATAAGCTGGCCATCCCCTTCTCCAACTGCCCGACCAACGGCATCGACAACCAAACCCGGCGCACGGTAATCCAAACGCGCCAGTACATTGTCAAAACTGCCGGCGAAATTGTCAAAGGTTTCTTTAACATACGCATCAGATGCGCGCTCAGGCATGAGTTCACCACCAAGATGAGCGGCGTAGGTGTGCAGGGCTATCGGATTGTCCGGGTCAAATTCCAACCACTGCCGTAAAACCTTCACCGCTTCATCAAATTCTTTGGCGATATAAAGTGTCCGCCAGAGTATGCGGTATGCTTCGGCTTCATTAGGCTTGAGGGTGATGGATTTACGGTAGGCCTCTGCGGATTTTGGATAGTCTCTTTGTTTGAAATAAGCGCTGCCAAGGTTTTGCAGGAAATCAGCCCTGTTGGGTTGCAAGCGAATGGCCTGCAGTAGGCATTGCTCCGCTTCATCAAATGCTTCCAAGTCTCCCAAGACTATCCCTAAATTGTTCAATGCTTCGAAATGATTAGGAACCCATGCAAGCACTTTGCGGTATGCCTGTTCAGCCTTTGCCGCATCGCCCGTTTCCTTGTAAACATTGCCTAGATTATTTTGGGCATCGACATAATGGGGATTTTCGCTGAGCGCCCGTAAGATGTAGTCAATGCCCTCTTCGCTGTGCCCTCGCTGATGCAGTAGAACTCCCAGATAATGACAAGCATCGGGTTGCTGGGGCAGCGCATGCAAAACCAAGCGGTAAACAGATTCCGCCTCCTCCAGTCGCCCGGATTGGTGAGCTTGGATGGCAGAATTGAGCAAACCGGATAGGTTTTTCTGGTTGCCGCTGCGAATGAGCTTTTCAGCGGCACGGCGTTCATGGCGGTTCATTGGTTACCCGCAATAGTGATTGAAGTGGAGTAGCCAACGTCTTGTTACTCATTATGCAAGAGCAAATTCTAGTTGAATTAATTTTGCGATTTTAACAGATCGAAGACGATAGCTGACCATAATGCCAGATGCCGTGGCTGCAAATAAACCTTAGCAGCGGAATTGCAAGTCCCACTTAGGAATTGAATGGCTATGTTTTACTCAGCCATTTTGAACCACTACAAAAATCCTCAAAATGTCATCCTCACCCCGCCCTCGACAATATGCTCGGAAATATAGGTTTGCCCGAGGCGGGATTCATAGCGGACAAACAAACCGCCGCCATTGGGTAGTGCCGCGCTGACCGATCCACCCAGGTTGACATAATCGCGGTCAGGCTTGCCAGTCTGTACGCTGAAGTAACCCAAACCCGCCGCCGCGTCGGACAGTCGCATGTTGACGTAGCGGTTGTCGTTTAGGTATTGGTGCTCCCACTCAACCCGAAGGGCAGGCGTCACCACACCCCAAGGCACACTGACGGCATGGCTGATCTGAAGCCCCAAGTCACTGACGAATGAGTAATTGGTCTGCCCGCCTGTCGTAATTGCAAAACCACCACCGCCACTCTCTTCATACGCGTCGATGTGCATGTTGAGGTATTCCAAGCGCAGATACGGGTTGAACAGCCATTCCTGCCAATTGAATTCCTTGCCGCCGTTGACCGCGAAGCTGTACTGGTTGCCAACCGGGCTACTGTTGGACTGTCCGACGAAGCCTGTATATTGATATTGCCGCCGGAAGGCATAGTCGTTGCCGCCATAATTGGCGACCCAATCAATGTAGAAGTCGTGCGGGAAGTAATAGCTGCCGTAAATTGCGCCCATGTAAGTGTCGCTATCCATGCGGCCCGCGTTGTTGACATAATTACTGGTGACGTTGGTGTAGTTGAAGGCCACGCCAGCTACAAACTGGTCGGTGAAGCGATAGTCGGTGCCAACGGTGACGTTGCGCATTTGGGAGTTGAAACCACGACTCCATGTATTTGTATCCATATCGCCAAAATTGAAACGGGCTTGGATGAAAACCGCCAGTGGGCTGTCACGAAACAGGTCGGTATCTGCACTGGACCCGCCGCCCTTGGCATCTGGCCCAAACAAGTTGGCAAGCTTGCCGGTGACGGGGACATTCATTCCGTTGATGTTCAGCGCAAAGGTCGCAGAACCCCCTGCCCGCAATGCGGCAAGCCGTGTAAATGGCGCATCCATGCGAGTGGCGCTGAACTTGACGGTCAAGCTAGTCTGACCGGGGATCTGGTTTGGCGTCAATGAAGCAATGGCTTGCTGTTGCTGAGGGACGCTAAGCGCTTGCAGTTCGATGCAACGCACAGTCAGGGAACCACTCGGCGCGGTGCAAGACTGGTTCAATGCGGTGGCGAAGCTTTTTTCATCTGGGTTCAATGTTGGCGCGGCAAGGGTGGCGGTGTCGAACGGGACGAAGTTCCAAGGTAGCAGCAAGCCGCTGCCTCCACCAAAGCGAGCACCGCCCAGCAAAGGCTGGTTGGCCGGTAGGGTTGGGTCAAAGTAAACGTTGGAGTCACTGCTGATGTTTGCCAACTCACCAATGCCACCCGGTAAGTTGAGCTGTCGGGTGTAGAGTGCCGAACTTTGACCGTTAGTGCCATTGGTCAAGGTAAGGCGGTCGCCATTGCTCAGCGTCACCGAACCCCAGGCAAAGTTGTTGATAGCGGCGGATGCTTTCGCGCCTTTATCCTCGCTGGCTAATTGCATTTGATGTTGGGCCGTCTGGCCCGGTGTGGCGCTGGCAAATACGAGGTTGGCATTGTCTGTGTTCCAAGCCGTGTTCTGTGTGCTGGCGTTGGCGAAATTACCGGTGACTATGAAGGTATCTTGCGGACTGGCTGAGATATAACCAGTCTGCCCGACCGACAGGTTGTTGAACTGGTTGATGGAGGGGTCGCTGATGTATGCACCATTATTGACGAAATTGCCGGTGTATGAAACCGAAGTTTCATGAACATTAAACGTGCCTTGGTTCAAGACTGTGCCGTTAATGACATGGGAGCTTGTCCCACTGATATTGAACGTCCCTTGGTTGACCAGATTTGCAGTTGGATTTCCAGAATCAACCCATGTGCCTTGCAGATTCACGGTTCCAGCATTAGTGAAGCTTCCTGTGTTGATTTGTTGGCTTCCATCGGCAAGATTTAAGATTCCACCTAATTGATTGATTAGAGTGCCTTGATTGTTCAAAGAACTGCCAGAATCATTATTCAAGTTGGCTTGATTGTAAAAGGTTCCCTGATTGACCAAAGCTCCACCGGCGATTGTAGTATCACCGATGTAGGTGCTAACCCCAGTCAGGATCAGCGTACCTGTGCCTTGCTTGGTCAAGCTACCCGCCCCCGACAGGTTTCCGGCATAGGTTCCGTCGGTGATTTGATTGAACACCACGGCGGTATTGTTTACGATGTTGCCTTGCAAGCTATTTGTATCGCCTTGCAATGTCCCTGCTGAAACGCTAGTGCCGCCGCTGTAGGTATTGAAGCCAGTCAATATCAAAGAACCCGAACCTTGCTTGGTCATACTTCCGGTTCCCGATAGGACTCCCGCATAGGTTCCGTCGGTCGATTGGTTGAACACA
>CAIOOA010000019.1 GCA_903859815.1 uncultured Methylococcaceae bacterium
CGCTTTGCGGCGTAATCCGGGACAGACATGGTAGGAGTTTGCCGTCACGCAAATCCCGTATTACGCTGCGCTTCATACGGGCTACATCAACGCGGCGCTATGGCGGTACTCCACTTATTGCGCCGAATGAATAAAAAGAGCAAAATCCATGAAACCCCGGCATTGTATCACTGTCCACCCGCCCAACCCGCCGTTCCAGCCGACCCGCGTGGACGTTTGGCTCATTTTTCTACCTACTTCCGCGCGGGCGGCTGAACGGGGTCGTTAGGCTTTTCGAGAACTGAGAGGTTACCTTACAATGCCAATTGATCCACCTATCGCGTTCAATAGTTTGCTGAACGCCAACGAAGTCTTTCTGAAAAGTTATCCGGTAAGAATTTTTGGAGATGTTAATGCATCTGGGATTGCCCAATATGCCATCGAAAATCGCGGAAATTCGTTTAGGCCGGGTTCAAAATTGGGTACACACAGATTTCATGCTACAGAATCATTTAATATACGTGCAACCGCTGCGGGGCTTCATGCCGTTGGATCACATATTTTCAACGCACATTCGATTCATATGGACATGGGAATTAATGCCATGGAATTTTACCGGCTGGATAATACAGGCCCTAATATCATGGTGACTGGGCAACTATCAGGATGTGCGTTTGTGATTAACCCAGCAGATGGTAACAATTTAGACGTCTCCCACATTAAACCCATCGGTACCACCGGAGCAATATTAGCAGCAACACTGACAGGCAATCATCCTAACGCCTTTGTTTACGGTGCTACTGCCGGACATGGCTTCTACGATAGCAGTGACCGAGTTGTGTCTATCATTGGCATACGTGATGCGGGAGGGGCTTGGAGGATATATGCCCAAAAGCACGATGCAGTCTCAGGGGACTACAGGATTCGAAGTGTCTATAGAATCTATCCCAACCATACAAAGCTGTGATGAATGAGCCTAACTCAATGCTCCAACGCGGTAAGGCGCATTCGTAGGGAGCAATAGCGGCTCCGTCGCGTATTGCGCCGCATGGGAAAGTTGTAACATTCAGCCAAGTAGCCAAGTAGGGTGGGCAACGTCTTTTTGTTGCCCACCGTTCAAGCCGGTTCCGCGTGGGCAAACGATGAAGCTGTTTGCCCAACCCGGCTATTGAAATTAGACATGTGATGCAAGGCTTGCAAAGAGTTGACTTCGATACACGCCCTTTTGCCAAGAAACGTGCAAAGGTGGGAATAGTATCGTGCCAAAACTCTGAGCGTCAAGTCATGCAAACGCAAGGATTCAGCCAAGCCAGCGTAGCCCGGATGTAGCCGCTTTGCGGCGAAATCCGGGATGGTCGTGGCTTGGAACCCCGTATTTCGCTTCGCTTCATACGGGCTACATTCCCGCGAAAGGCCGTAATGCACAATAACTGTACTCCGCGCATTGCGCCGAATGGATAACAAGGGCAAAGAGCAAAAGCCAGAACACCCCGGCATTGTCTCTCATTGCCCACCAGCCTAACCCGCCGTTCCAGCCGACCCGCGTGGACGCTTGGGATCATTGTTTGGGTCCGTTCCGCGCGGGCTGCTGAACCGGGGTCGTTAGGCTCAATAAAGTGGTCTTAAAAGGCAGTTCTGAAAACTTGGGAGATAAAATGCAAATTCAATGCAAAGAGTGTGAATAGAATGGAATGGAGATGAGGACGAGTTGGTAGATCAACAAAGAATAACTAGTAGTAACCATAATTGCGACCTAGATAATGCTCTTTTCTGCCCAGTATGTGGAAATAGATGCCTTGAACAGAGTTCTGACGTACCAAAAAATAATGTTGAAGCTTTTGATCTAGATATTAAATCTGATCCTGATATAGAAGAAAACTTCGATTCGCTTGGACAAGAATAAAGGGCCACAATAGCGGCACTCCGCGTATTGCGCCGAATGGAAAAAGAGAGCAAAATCCTTGAATACCCGGCATTGTTTCTCTACCCACCCGCCTAACCCTCCTTTCCAGCCGACCCGCGTGGAAGTTTGGCATCATTTTTCGGGTTCATTCCGCGCGGTCGGCTGAACGGAGGCGTTATGCGTATGCCTGTTTATCTGTTATGTTTGCTGGCGCACAGATACCCATCCACATTGCGCGTAGATTAAAACTAACTCGCCGTTCCGGTCGACCCGCACCCATCACTTGCCGTCTTGGGTTCGGGTTCCGTGGTGGGCGCGGGCGGCTGAACGGGGTCGTTGGGCAGGTTAGCGGATGCCTGTTTGATTTATCTACAATTTCCGCCAACAATTGTTAAGAGAATGATATGAACGATATAACAAACAAATCTAATCAGTTGGTTGAGGATTTCAAAGCACACTTCACGGGGAAGATAAGCGAAGATTCTTTTAATCGTACACTTGAAGGCATCGAAGAATTTACAGTAGACTACCTGAAAGCTAATACTTCATACTCTGCGACCGGGTCAATTGTTAGCCTGCTTTTTTACGTACAAGGACAATGTACTATAGCTGATGGGAAAACATTCAATGGTAAAGCTTGGGGCATTAGCTTTCCGGGCGGCGGTGCTTTATGGGGTGATGTGTACTTGGCACCAAAAGTTACTTTAGATCAACTCTATAGCGATACAAGCAACTTCGTCTTCTTAGCTACACCAGCTTACACCGCCTTCTGGTTCAAGAATGCTTCCGATGAAGTACTTGGATCCTTTCACGCAGGTTCAGTATCTACTGCAACAGGCACTGGGGGCGGCTCAGGAAAGTGGTCCTAACCAAACGCGATAAGGCACATTCGTAGTTTCGTAGGTCGTGCAAAGTCTCTTTGTTGCCCGTCGAAAAGAGCGAAACGCGGTAAGGCGCAATAGGCGGAGGAAGGCCCGTGGACGCAGTAACGGCTTGCCGCGTATTGCGCCGCATGGGGGATTAGACTAAACCGCTATTGCTCCCACGGTGCACTATTTATGATTGCTTCCTCAATCTTTTAGGCTCGCCCATGCCGAATAACCGACGTTATCGAGTGCTTGGCGGTACTTATTTTTTCACTGTCAATTTGTTGGAGAGGTATCCCAACAATTTATTGATACGCCATGTTGAAAGTCACTGTACCGTGGTGCGTGAAACCTGCAAGCACTGGCCTTTTCATATTGATGCGTGGGTTGTTTTACCTGACCACTTGCATTGTGTTTGGACTTTGCCTGATGGTGATGACGACAATTCCAACCGCTGGCGAATAATCAAACAAGGGTTTTCCAAGGCATTGCCGATGACGGAAAGACGGTCTGCCGTGAGGGTTGCGAGAGGCGAGCGGGGAATTTGGCAACGCCGTTTTTGGGATCATGTCATCCGGGATGATGAAGATTATGCCGCGCATGTCGATTATTGCCATATCAACCCGGTTAAACATGGCTTGGTTGGGCGGGTGTCTGACTGGCCTTATTCAAGCTTCCATCGGTATATGGAACGGGCATTTATCCATTGAATTGGGCAAGGTTCCCGACCATTGATACTGTTGCCGGGGAACGCGGATAATCGTAATGGATTGTGTTGGGGAATAAAGTTTGATGAGAGAAAACTCCAAACCCTTGCTTGCGGCTGGATTCGGCATTCGGCGCAATACGCGGCGGAGCCGCTATTGCGCCCTACGCGGGCTTGATGACTGATGGTCAGACCTTGCTGATTGCCCTGCCCATCTAGTTCACCAACCAGCAAACTTGGCAAGGCACTCATCCAAGCTTCATGAGCAGTCAGCAACCCTTGCCGAGCGCTCATCAACCCTAATAGCCGTCCGTCGAACCCTGCCGAATCTTCGTCAAGACTGGCAAGACACTCAACCAGACTCGCACAATGCCTAGCAAGGTTTGCGAGCCAGTCAACCAGATTGGCCCACTCCTCATCAAGACTCGCTGAGCGATTGGCAAGACTTGCTAGGCAGTCAGCGAGTCTCGACCCTCATTCATCAAGCTCTGCTAGGCGGTCGGCCAGGCTTGCCGATCACTCGTCAATCGTTGCTGAACGCTCAGCAAACATCCATGAGCATCCAGCAGACACAACCCCAACCGGTAATTAATGCAAATACAGCGGTTTTTCCCTCATCAAAAATAATTTAAAAAATCAGATTTTTTCCGATAGGTTTTTTTGGTTTTTCGGCCTAGGATAACTGCAAATTTTCGGTTTGGACCCTGCCAACCCCCATTAACCACTTGAGAAGACCCTTAAAACATAAAACACACCACTCGGAGACAAAACACCATGACCACTTCATCTTACCTGCCCAACGACGACAGCGGCAAAGCCGACCTGCTAGAACACCTTTGAAAACCCTTAAAAAGTTCACCACTGCCATCGGGCAGGATTTGTGGATCATCGGCACACCCCATGTGGTCGACCCGACAACCTGGAAGCCGATACTGAATGTGCAGATCAAGGCGGGGCATCCGGTGATTCTGTGGACCAAGGGCAAGGCTAGTGCAATCGAAATATGGGTGGACCGGGGTGACGGCAACGGCTTCGTCTTTATGACCATCAACACCGAACCCAACACCACCGACACCGCCCCGCTCCCCGCCCCCGGCACTAGCGCGATGTGGAAATACAAAGCCATCTACCGACTGCACGACGAGCAAGTCGGGCAGTGGAGCGATGTCATCAGCATTTCGGTGGGGGGATGATTGTATAGGGTTATACGAGTTGCCGACGTTGACCGTTCCCACACTCCCCAGCGTGGGTACGTAATTCAACCGCTCCTGCGGTGAATAAACGCAGAGCGTCCAGATAGGCTCCCACGCCGAAGCGCTCATCGTTATACACAAATGGTTGAAGCCCGTCATTCCGGCATGGACTGCCGGAATCCAGTCACAGG
This sequence comes from uncultured Methylococcaceae bacterium, assembly GCA_903859815.1. Classification (GTDB taxonomy): domain Bacteria; phylum Pseudomonadota; class Gammaproteobacteria; order Methylococcales; family Methylococcaceae; genus Methylumidiphilus. The sequence continues at coordinate 4,839 of CAIOOA010000019.1, forward strand.
GAGGTGAATCTGCGGGCCGGTGAATGCCTTGAGTCAAACACTCACATAACGGCGAGTTACCGTCCATGGCTCTGGATTCCTGCATCCCTGCTGGAATGACGGCACTACGGCCTAGCGAGACTTGTGTATAACGATGATCGCCGGAGCGTGGGAGCCATCCCAAATTTTTTATTTGGCAGGTTTATCTATTTTCTTACTTGAGGACAAATCTATGAAACAAGTCGCATCATTCAGCGCAAAGTTGCAACAGGTGGTCGATACCTATGCAGCCAAGTACTTCCTGCCCGGCTCGGTGGTGGGTTTGTGGCGGCCGGGAGAGGAGGACGTGGTGATCACCCAGGGCTTCTCCGACATCGCCACCAAGAAGCCCATGACCGCCGATGACACGTTTATCATCGCCAGCGTCACCAAGTCGTTCGTCGGCACCGTGGCGTTCCAACTGATCGCGGAGGGGAAACTCAGCCTCGATTCTAAGCTCAGCGAGTTCCAGCCGAACTTCACCAACGGCGAGAACATCACGGTGGAGCAGTTGCTCCACATGACATCGGGCATCTACGATTACTCGGCTGACCCTGTGGTGAACAAGTGCCTCGGGTATCACCCCAACCAACTGCCCGACCTGGTGTGGTCGACCGAGGACCTGATCTCCATCGCATCGACCAACAAGCCCTACTTCGCCCCTGGTGAAGGTTTGCACTACTCCAACTCGAACACGGTCATCTTGGGCGTCATCATCGAGAAGGTCACCGGTTCGACGCTGAAGGAACAGATTGCCCGCCGCATCACGGTGCCGTTGGGGTTGAAGAAGACGTACCTGCCGGCCAGCGCCGAGGAGAACCGTCCCACCGCCGTCGGATACTATGTCGATGGGGACAGGGGAGAGTCCGAAGTCGGACCGAACCTGAATCCCTCCTTCCTGTGGGCGGCCGGAGCCATGATCTCGAACCTGTCCGACTTGAAGGTGTGGGCGAAGGCACTGGGCACCGGACAGTTGATCACTCCGAAGTTGCAGCAGGAGCAGCGCAAACAGTTCTACCCCCTTAAGTTGGACGGCGCGCCGAAATTCTTCGACGACATGAACCCCGGCTACGGCCTGGCGCTGGAGCGTTACCAGACCGAACCCAACGAATTCATCGGACATAGCGGCAAGACCACCAACTTCAATGCCCAGATGTTCTACCAGCCATCCACCGGCTCGGTGCTCATCACGTTGACGAATACCGCCACCGTCGCCGGGTTCGGTCCGCTGTTCTTCGCCACCGTGGCACAGGCTGCCATCCCTGGATCGTTCCCCAATGTGATCGCCCCGTCGGCGTAAGCAGCCGCCTCGGGCTCGGCAAGCCGGGTAGGTCGGGCAGACGCGAAGCGCGACGGGGTTTGTAACCCCGTCGCTTACGTTTTGTGCGAAGTCACTGCATCCAAATGTTACGGACGGGATTACAAATACCGTCCGGCATTGTTTGCCCTTTCTTTGAACTCGATGAGTGCCTACCAGTCACGATGCGTACTCCCCAACCAATCATGAGTATTCACCAATCATTGATGATCAATTGATCGTTCCCACGCTCCCGGCGTGGGAACGTAATTAAACCGCTCCTGCGGTGAATGAACGCAGAGCATCCAAGTATAGGCTCCCACGCCGGAGCGTGGGAGCCATAAAAAACTTTGTCAGTTGACCGCCAGACAAACTTTCTCAGCTCGTAAACTTTAACAGTAGCCCACCTGACAAACATTCTGAGCCTGTAAAATGAAACTAGCTGAAAAAACTTGACAACAAAGAAATAAGTTCTATGATGAACCCGTTTTCCGCGACCCGGATAGGGTTGGAGCCGGAAAATAAACTTAAAACTTGTTCGTTTTTAACGAGTATATCGGCGCTGAGCTGGGCATTATCAGTGTCCCAGATACCACCGAGCATCCTTGGCCGGAGTTTTCTTTGACTTATGAACATGGGCCGGATGTGCATCGGGTCAGCATCAGCTTCACCAAGCATGGGCATGATGGCGTTTGGATCGAAAGCCGCGTCAACAATGGCGAATGGGTCGCCTTGGGTGCGGACAACTCCAAGCCGCATTATGACACCCGCCCGATGATTGACCCATCCCTCCCCGAAGTCCGCGAATACCGTCTGCGCTGGTGGGATAAAGGCATACCTAATGGTGAATTTAGCCCCATCCAGAAGATTGTGGTGGTGGGGTGATGGGTTTTATTGGTCGCTAAATTGGGCTTTCTTGTCTTGATGCCTATAGTATCATTGACTAGTATCTGTTTTTATAGGATTATGCATCAAATTCAAGACGGGTTAGGCATCACAAGATGTCTAACACAAAGTTAGGCGGCCTAAGGGCGATTTCACCCATGACAAAGCAGATAAACTCTTTCGATGACTTTATTGGAACGATATTCGGGATATTCGAGGTTGATTTTAGGTTAGGCTTGGTAGTATTATTTTTTATATTATATTTTTTTATGGCATTTATTTATTCAATATACAGAATCTTAAGGGTAAATTTTGTTTTTTTAAAAACAACAGTCAAAATAACATATAGTTGCGCAACAGAAAAAGTTGATATGGATTCCAATAATTTTCATTGTTTTATACTTGCATTTACTTACAATGTTGATGGGGTTGCCTACACAGGTGGAGAGGAAAAAATATATTTATCCCGCTGCGAGGCTAACACTTTATGTAAACGCTTTCCCGTTGACTCTCTTCAGAATGCGCGGTACGATCCTGATAATCCAAAAGATGTAATTATAGATAAATGGGGCTCTATATGATTTGTCACGCGGGCGCAATAGCGGTACTCCGCATATTGCGCCGAATGGATAAAAAGAGCAAAATCCACTAAACCCCGGCATTTTCTCTTTGCTAACCCGCCGTTCCAGCCGACCCGCGTGGACGTTTGGGGTGTTCATTTCGGCTCCTTCCGCGCGGGCGGCTGAACGGGGTCGTTAGGCACTGAACATCAAATAACAGGATAAATGATGACAATCACAGCTATAATTATCGTTTTAATTGCTAGCCTTGTTATACGTGTTTTTGAGAAGATATATAGAACGAAGAAAGAAATTGAGCCAGCAGTAGATAATTTCATAAAATTGCTTAATAAACGTGATGCGGGCAATGTTTATACCATTCTTGACTATGCCCATGGAAACCAAATTACTAAGGAGGATTTCACTTTGCACATGGATAAATTGTTTGACATGGTAGGCAAAATTTCAAGTCATTCGTTGCAAAATATAAATGTAAACCTAACATCTTCGGGAGAGTGCAATGCTATATACGTTCTTAACTCATCCAGAAAAATAATCATTCTTTATTTATCTCTTAGAAAGATAGGTGAATGGAGAATTACTGGATTCAGGTTTGAGGATTAGGGCTGTAGGATGCGGGAAGGAACGAACCACATCAATCGCGTAAATCCATGCCTAACATACCGTTGGAGCGGACGCGGGCGATAAAGCCGCCCGCCCCGCTCAACGCAGGCGTTAGGCTTAAGTTTCAAATTTTTTTCAACTATACAAGGTAACAATAAATGAACATCAAATACTTTTTGAGCATTGTTTTAGTGGCAGTACTAGTGACCGGCTGCGCCAGTACCGGGGGTTCTCATAAGTCAGTCACAGCACCGTTAAGTAGCGCTCAGTCGGCAAAATACACGGATTTGATTATTTCCGTACAACCTGCCTCTAATGTCAAATTTAGCCAGTCAGATGCCGACAGGATGCAAAAGATGATTGCTGAAAACATCAAATCAGAGGCACCCAGTCGGTTCACAAGCATCAACTCCCCTACGCCAAGCTCCAACGCCCTCCAAGCTTCTGTTGCGGTTAAGCGGTACGAAGAAGGCAACGCCTTTGCCCGTTTCATATTGGCAGGATTAGGCCAGATTCATATTGATGCCGATGTGATCCTTTCGGATGCAGCGACTAAAGACAAACTCGCACAATACGAAGTGACCAAAACCTTCGCTTGGGGTGGGGCTTATGGTGCTTTTACTGGAATCAAAGATGCTGAAGTGGGCTTTTCTAAAGCTGTGGCTGATTCCATTCTTGGCAAAGATTAACACGACAAGCGGCGTAGTGGCGTATCGCGCAAGAGAGGTACTCTGCATATTGCGCCGAATGGATAAAAAGAGCGAAATCCATGAATCCCCGGCCTTGTCTCTCTGCCCACCCGCCTAACCCGCCGTCCCAGCCGACCCGCGTCAACGTTTGGCGTGTTCATTCTGGCCCCTTCCCGCGCGGGAGGCTGAACGGGGTCGTTAGTCGTATAAAGTTTGGTTGCGTCTAAGTAGGTGACCATATGTTTTTTAACTTTTTGGCTGGCAGGAATTTAAGCTGTTCGTGGTGAGCTTGTCGAACCATGAACGGCTTAACCCGTCATCCTTCGACAGGCTCAGGAAGAACGGTTAAGCCCTATTTCCAAGTTGTTAAAACACTTATGAACCCCTACTTATTGCGCCTATGTGGGCTACTCGGTTTGGAATATTTATGAGAAAAAATGCTGTCCTATTTTTATTAATCATCGCGTCAACTACCCTATGTGTAGGCAGCTTCGCGGATGAAAGCAACGCCATTTTGGAAGCCGCACGCAATACACAACCGGGGTTTATTAAGGATTTGCGCACCTTAGTAAATATTGATTCCGGCACTGGCTATGAACCGGGTTTGGCAAAGGTGGAAGCTTTTCTGGTAAAGCGGCTTAAATCGTTTGGCGCTAAAGTTGAAACGTTTGATTCGCCGCCAGCAAAAGGAAAAACCGTCGTAGGAACTTTACACGGTCATGGCACGGTAAACCTTATGTTGATGATCCACTACGATACGGTATTTGAGCCTGGAGAAGCCCGCAAACGTCCGTTTCGAGTTGAAGGCCAAAAGGCATTGGGTCCGGGGGTCGCAGATGCCAAGGGCGGCGCGTTGATTATCCTCTATGCTTTAGATATTTTGAAAAGACGCGGGCTTAATGATTATCAAACGTTAACTGTGTTGTTCAATCCAGACGAAGAAAAAAGCTCACTAGGTTCACGTGCGATTATCAAGGACTTCTCATCCCGGCAGGATGTTGTGCTGATTTACGAGCCACCCGAAGCCGATCAGGTCACTGTCGCTACCAATGGCATTGCTTGGGTTCACTTGGATGTCACAGGCTTGGCTTCACATGCAGGTTCAGCGCCGGAAAAAGGGCACAACGCAGCACTTGAGCTATCGCATCAAATACTCCAACTGAAAGATTTGGGAGATACTAAAAAAGGCACCACGGTCAATTGGACCACCCTGCAAGCTGGCAATATAGAGCATACCAATATAATCCCCGATCAAGCTAGCGCAGTTGCCGATATGCGAATGTCCGATTTGACTGAACTGGATCGCGTCCAGAAAGATGCCACTAGAATCATCCAGAACAGACTTATCACCGGCACCGAAACACGTTTGACCGTTGAAAGCCGCAGGCCCCCCTTCGGAAAAAATCCTGCCACTGATAATCTAGCTTCCCTAGCGAATCAAATTTATGCAGAGCTTGGCAAGGCTATCAAACCCGTCGCCATGCGTTATGGAACGGATGCCGGCTTTGCCTATAACCCCAACAGCGACAAGCCAACAGTATTAGACGGCATGGGTATTGTTGGCAACCGCATACATTCATCCGATGAATGGGCTGATTTGGACAGCGTCCCATCAAGAATTTATCTAACCGTGCGGATGCTTGAAACTTTATCGCAAGGCCGGGCGCAATAGCGGCTCCGCCGCGTATTGCACCGTATGGGAAAATGGAAACATTCGGCGGAATACACTAAACCGTTATAAGGGGTCTTTAGGCATTCAATTAATTCAATTCAGATCCGTAGCGTTCCCAATGCAAGATAGCGATGCTGTACAAAAGTTTAGTGAAACAGTTGCTGTTGGAAAGCTTAGTGATGCCATTTTTACTGCGGCGCGTGCAGTCGCTGAGCCAGTCCAACAAATGATTGCTGCCTCCAGCCAACGTGACCGAGAGGTGAAATGGATGGCAACAGCATACGAATCATTATCTTTTTATATAATAATTGTATCCCTGACGACTCAGATAAATGGTGTTGCACACACACAAGCCACATTACTAAGAAATGCACTGATTCTTCTTGTGCTTCCAGGCCTTTGGGCTCGTTTTTTAAGTAGAAATCCAATTGAAATTCAAGAGCAGATGTTTATATATTTTATGCAAGGACATTCTCAAGCGGAAATAAATTATTCTGGTTGTCGAGCCATATTTCCACGTGGACATGAATACGACCAAGATTCAATAGTCTCACGATTTGCTTATAGATTGATAGAAATATCAGGAAATGATGCCGATAACAAAGGCATATTAGCAAGTATTTTTGCGTCGATACAGAGTCCCGAAGGTATCCCAAAAATTTCTCAGTTGGTAAACGATGTGTGCAGCACATTCCCGCCGGAAATATCCAGTTAAATTAAGCCATGTAGGGTGCGCACGGCTTTATCGTGCGCACCGATTCAACAGTCTAATGATCCGTTCGACCGCACCCGCGCCACAAAGCGATTTCGTGTTTTCAAGTTTCGTTGGGTGGCGAGAGGCGCTGATCGTGGGCGATAGGCCCGTAAACATCTGGACATTTGATGGAAGAATCTTCTGATCTTGATTTGAAGTTGTGCGAGTTCGAGATTCAACGGTACGTTAAAGTACTCTAATCGGAAAAAGCGAAGCTTCAATGCCGCATTGCTAAGTTGGAGGTTGAAAAAATTTCTCTCTTCGTAACAGTATCAAGTCAGCTAAAAATGAGCTTAATAAAATGCCAAAGTTTTCCGCTTCTATCAGTTATGTTGCTAGTATATCCACCAGGTGAAAGAATGAATCGTGAATCGGTTTTAGGGCTTGTGCTCGCAATCATGTTACTTCTCCAACGATGGGGGAATATGTCCCGTCCACCGGGATCAATGGGCTTTTTTGATTTTGTAAAATGTTTCACCGGATTTCACGACTGGACAGCATGGGGATTTGATAATGATTATTCATGCAATCAAACCCGTGTATGTAGGAGTTGCTGGAGATACTCAACAATACAGGTCAATCATTCATGGACAGACTTTAAATATATCGCATCTGACTCCTGTGAGCAGGAGCGCACTTGCACACGATGCAATCAAAAAGGGAAGCGTACTGCTCCTCATAATTGGGGTGAGCCAGAACGTGATTTCACTCAATATATATATAAATGCATACGATGCAAGGAGACGCATTGTGAACCTTTATTTTCTGACTGAATCAACAAAGGGTGTATGGCCGTAACGCGGTAAGGCGCATTCGTAGGGAGCGAGCGGCTCCGCCGCGTATTGTGCCGCATGGGGAATAAGAACAGTTGGCGGAATTGACTAAACCCCTATTCCGCCCACGGTGTTGTATTTATGATTGCTTCCTCAATCTTTTAGGCTCACCCATGCCAAACTACCGACGTTATCGAGTGCTAGGTGGTGCTTATTTTTTCACTGTTAACCTGTTGGAGAGGTGTTCTAACAATTTATTGATAAACCATGTTGAAAGTCTCCGTACCGTGGTGCGTGAAACCCGTAAACGCTGGCCTTTTCAGATTGATGCGTGGGTTGTTTTACCTGACCACTTGCATTGTGTTTGGACTTTGCCTGAAGGTGATGACGACAACTCCAACCGCTGGCGATTAATCAAGCAAGGGTTTTCCAAGGCATTGCCGATGACGGAAAGACGGTCTGCCGTGCGGGTTGCGAGAGGCGAGCGAGGCGCTAGAAACGCCGTTTTTGGGATCATGTCATCCGGGACTGCCGCGCATGTCGATTATTGCCATATCAACCCGGCAAAACAGGGTTTGGTTGGGCGGGTGTCTAACTGGCCTTGTTCAAGCTTCCATCGATAGATGGAACTGGGCATTTATGCATTGGATTGGGGATCGTTCCCGACCCTTGATACTGTTGCCGGGGAACGCGGATAATGGTAGTGGATTGTATTGGGGAATGAAGCTTGATGAGAGAAAGTTCCAACTCTTTGCTCGCAATTGGATTCGGCATTCGGCGCAATACGCGGCGAAGTCGCTCGCGCCCTACGCGGGGTGAATAAGACCGCCGCCAGTGGGGTGGACGCAATCACCGCGGCGCAGTACTAGGGAAACTTTGAATCCAATATTCGGGATCTAGCGAAGAGATTGGAAAACGGAAGCTACCGCGCCAACGAACCCAAGCTATGGCATAATGTATTTGCCTAATGATTAGGCTCGACGCGAAGGCGAGTACAACCGAGGAACCGGGTGCGGGGAAACTGCACGTCCGGGTCTGTGCGGGGGCTCCGGGTGACGGGCTTCCCTACCCTAAGAGCCTGCTTTCCAGAGTGCACGAAATCAATTACGCAAGAAAAATATTGACAACAGACGACACAAAAGAAGAACACATCCATGATAGAACGTGAAGGGAAAGAAGTGTTTACGATTAGACAGTTTTTTTTGGTTTCTACAGTTAGACATTTTTGTCAAACAGTAGACAGTTGCCGTCTTATTAGATCGTTAGGCATCAGCAGATTCAGAAATGACAGATCTGATTGTCAAGGGGAGAAATAAAATGGGCTTAATCAAATTAATGACCGGGAAATTACACAGAGTTCGTGTAACAAAATCTGACATAAATTATATCGGCAGTATCACCATTGATTCCGAATTAATGAATAAAGCAGATATAATTCCTTTACAGGAAATTGAAGTTGTAAATATCTCTAACGGAAACAGATGGTCAACATATGCTCTGCCGGGAAATCCTTCATCCGGCGAAATATGCCCGAACGGCGGAGGGGCGCTGCTTTGCAGTCAGGGAGATATTCTGATTATTTTTTCTTATAGTTATATCAATCAGGATGAATTAAAAAATTACGGACACAAAGCCAGAACACTGGTTTTTGACGACAATAACGTATGCACGTCCGTAATAGAGCAGAATTTATCTGATAATAACGGACGGCTGATTTATGAAGAATCATATCGAATTTCGCCAAGCTCGATAAACTCAGATGCGATATAAGCGTATTCAGGGAAATTGAACAGGACTTACGCAAGACGAGTTTAAAGCCACAGCCAATGCTACGTCATCGGAATTCGATTCACCCTATACAGCAGGTCTGCGTAAGTCCTGTTGAATTGTTCTGTTAACAACAACCTTTTACGGAAAGGAATAAGCTTATGATGTTGATTAAAACTGTTGTGCTACCAAGTATGATCCCTAATGCCGGATTAGGATGTTTTTCCGTTGATTTTGTATCCAAAGATACTTTGATATGGAAATTTAACCCGAATTTTGATAGATCATATACACAGGCAGAACTTGACGCACTCGAACTCCCTGCTCAAGAGTTTATTGGGTATTATGGTTATCGGTTTAAGGGAGTTTATTATCTGAGTTGCGACAATACGCATTATATCAATCATTCTGAACACCCAACTATGTACTCAGAAGAAACGGGCTTTCTCGCATACGCTGCCAAAGATATCTATCCAGGAGAGGAAATTGTAGATGATTATCGGAACTTAGGAGAAACAGAAGAGGATGCTGATTTCAATCTCCGCTGGTTTAGAAGTAGATGATGAACTTAAAGGATCAAATGCGCCAAAATACAATACCTATTTATTTGATGGAATGTAGTTTGTTTATATTTCTTGGTATGGAAAAGTATGTTGGCGCACTTCACTTCATTTGCGCGGCAGAGACGTTTAACGGGTTACACCCAAATGTCTTTGTACCAAAATCATTTACCTACAATCATTTATCTACATACGAGGAGTGTGTGAACGCGCTTTTGTGCAATGAAGAAGTCGTTCAGTATATTAAAAAAAATGGGAGGGGCAAATTGTTAACTTGGTTGCCGAATGAAACCACAGAAAGTTTAGCAAAAGGATTAGGACTTGAAATTTGTCTGCCTCCTGTTGCCCTTCGGAATCATTGGGGTAACAAAGTCAATACAAATCGCCTTGCCGAGCGCGCAGGCATACCTTGTGTACCTTATGTACTGAGTGTTGTAGAGGATTATGCACACCTTCGCCGCCTTGCTGCACATTTGGGGACACATTTGGTCGTTCAAATGCCACACGGATATGGAGGAGAGGCGACTTTTTTCATTTCCGATAAATCCGATTTTGAAAAATATCAACATCTCATTTCAAATGGCGAGGAAATGAGAATTATGAAACGAATTGATTGTATGAGCACGGGTTTGGAAGGCTGCATTACGCGATACGGCATTGTGACCTCACCTCTGTTTTTGGAACTCATCAGCATTCCCGAATTAAACCTTTATTCAGGCGGCTGGTCGGGAAATGAATTATTTTTTAATGCGTTTCCCGAATCTATTTTAACAGCAGCCCAAAACTATGCTGTCAAAATGGGCGAGCAATTGCGTCAAGTAGGCTATAAAGGTCATTTTGAAGTTGATTTTTTGATAGATAAAGCGAGTAATATTTTGTATTTGGGTGAGATGAACCTTCGTTTTTGCGGTTTTACGCCCATGTTTGCTCATGTTCTGATGATGCAACAAGATGCACCTCTTTTTTTGTTCCACCTCGCAGAATGGTTAGATATTTCTTATGATTTAGATATTGACAGTTTAAATCGGCGTTGGATGACTCCGCCTCAACAGAGTTCTTTATCTTTTTTGTATATGCATCATGTATTTGAATCATGTACAAACCCAATTCCGTCAGGCATTTATCGAATGAATCCTGATGAAACGGTGGTTTTTGTGCGTCCTGAGACATCTCCGCCGCCTTTAAATTCAGATGAAATCTTTTGGTTTAGTGTAGTACCTGACACGCAGATACTTAAAAAAGGGAATGAGGTCGGTGGGTTACTCGTTCCTGAACGTGTCACAACTGATGGCAAACACTTGAATACAAAAACGAAAGCATGGATAAAAGGCTTAAGAAAAATAGGCGATGCCAAATTCAAGCAATATCGGCAGTGTCAGGGCGCAATAGCGGCTCCTCCGCTTATTGCTACGTATGGGAAAGTTGAAACATTCGGGGGAATACACTAAACCGGTCAAATCGGTTTTGTCAGCCATGTTTGTTGACATGTGCGGTCCAAGATTCGTCGCAGCGAGACTCTGTCTGTTGATGTTGATAATTGCACATCAAGGAATTAGCCCGGTGTTCGAATGTTTGCCTAATGATCTGATTGGTTGGCAGGAAGTGTGAGGAACGCCAGAATCTCGCGCCAGACGGTACGGTAAGGGCTGTAGTCCAGCGTGTTGTGTCCGGCATTCGCCTCGACCCATAGCCGCTTTGCCCCCGGATAGCCGTCATAAAACGCTAGCCCCAAACTAGGAGGAGCAATAGTGTCTTGCCCCGCAACCAAGAACGCAACAGGTCCGGGGAATGCGGCAAGTGCTTGGTCAGCCCTAAAACGGTCGCGCAGGAACCAAGCCGGCACCCAAGGGTAATGCTGTTTTGCCAACACGGGCAGATTGGGGAATGGCGTGACGAGGAGCATTCCCTGCACGGCTTCGGGCTTGCGGGAACCGGCGATGGCGGCCACCACCGTGCCTAGCGACTCGCCGACCAGCAAGATAGGCTTGTGCGAGTCTTGTTGCAATTGCGTAATCGCCTCGTCTGCCGCCTGCAACAGGCTGACCTCGGACGGGGAACCGGGGCGCGGCCCAAAACCGGGGTATTCGAGCAAGTAAACATCAAAACGGGCATCCAGGGCAGGGCTTTGGAACAGATTACGAAAATAGGTGCGGTGGTTCGCCGCACCCGCATTGCCATGCAACACCAGCACCGACCCGGTGGCGTTCCCGTCAGGGTAGTGGGATTTCCAGCCGATGAATTGACCCTCGCGCAGCCAAGGCTCCAGCCCAAACTGTTTGGCTTGAAGTTCCGCTTGGGGCAAATCTTGTTGGGTTGGGAAATAAATTAATTGCCGTTGAATGAAGTAAAGCATCGCCGCCAAGCCAATGAGGATGATCAAGATGCCGAGCATGGAGGTTTTCCAAAGCATGTCAATAACCTAAGCGATGTAGACGCATTGACTTTCAAACGGGTTTGATCAGCAGAACCAAATCAGAATAAGGCACCAGTAAGCTGTCGACCGTCAGGAAACGCGCCGGTAGCAACAAAGCCTGGGCTATCAGAAGCCGGTCGAAGGGGTCCCTGTGATAATGGGGCAAATCGGCGACCCGCGCGGCGTGGTCAGCGGTGACCGGCAACTCGGTGAAACCGGTCCGCCTCGCGGTCTCGGCAATATCATCCGGGCGATAGTCGAAATCAACCTTCTTCAGCGCCGATTTGACGGCTATTTCCCAAATGCTGGCGGCACTGAAATAAACCGCTTCGCCGCGATTGGCGAGCATAGCCCGGACATTCGCAGGAATGCGCTGCGGCGCGTCCATTGCCCATAATAGAATATGGGTGTCCAGCAACAGTGCCATTTATCGGTTGTCCCGCATCAAGTCCTCATCGGATGGAAAGATGGGTCCATTGCAAAACAAGTCCAATAGGTCGTCTGGAAGCGGATCGTCGAAATGGTCAGGGACCTTGAGCTTTCCCGCCAACAAGCCCAACGTGCGCGGTGGCAATTCCTTCGATTCTAGCGAGACCAGCCTGGCCAAAGGCTTGCCTGCCTTGGCGATGATGATTTCCTCGCCGGCGGCGGCCTGCTCGACATAGCGGGAG
>CAIOOA010000020.1 GCA_903859815.1 uncultured Methylococcaceae bacterium
CAGTTTAGGTGAAACACGCACCGTGCGCCTTGACGCCGGTGCTCTTTACTTTCGGCCTTACCTAGCCCCAAGCGGCAAAGCCGACCCGGCCCGTTCCGTCTGGATGTGCGACACTTTGTCACACCCCTTGGGGCTTGTCAATGCGGCTCTAACACAAATTTTTGTTGTCAAGTAGCAACGGTCTTTTTTTTCATAAGCTTATATGAAACTTCTCGACAAAATTAGTGTTAAAATTTCCATGGTTGCGGAAAATTCCTAGCTGTGTATGGCAAGTTTTAATATTGTTTCCGCCTAACTTGGCTTTTCCTTGTTAATCTATTCGAATTAATGACCTAAACCTAGGGTTCAACGCCAAACGGAACAACCCATGAAGAAAGTAAGCCTATTGATTGTTGCCGTTTCGGCGATAGCCACTGTAGATGCAGCCGAACTTATCGCCAAACGTCCCAGTGTAGAGCGCATGGCCCATGCTTGTTCAGGCTGCCACGGCACTTATGGTCATGCAATTGCGCCGACACCCGTGCTGGCAGGCATGGCTGAAGAGGTTTTTGTCAAAGCCATGGGAGAGTTCAAGGCGGGTCAACGCGAATCTTCGATCATGAATCGTATTGCTCAAGCCTACTCGGATGAGGAAATCGTCGGCATGGCTCAATTCTTCAAGAAACAATAGGAATTCTCATGTCAGGCATTAACCGCAGAAAATTCTTAAAACTGGCCGGTACGCTCGGGGCTTTGGGTCTGGCTGCTTGCACCACCGCTCCAAGGAAAGGGTCGAAGGCAAAGGTCGTGATCGTCGGGGGGGGGTATGGTGGCTCCACCGCTGCGAAATATCTCAAACTTTTCAATCCCTTGCTGGATGTCACCTTGGTTGAAAAGATGAAACATTACTATTCCTGCGCCGGTTCCAACGAAGTTATCTCTGGTTGGCACGATTTGGACTGGCTGCTGCGCTCTCGCGATGGGTTGCAGACTAAGCTCGGTGTCAAATTAGTCAAGGCCAAAGCGGTGGAAATCGATCCGCAAAATCGACTCGTGATCCTTAAAGATGGCTCGGAGCTACCGTATGACCGGCTGGTGCTTTCGCCGGGTGTCGATATGCGTTTTGACGCGATTGATGGTTATGATTTGAAAACCAGCAAATTCATTCCTCATGCTTGGAAGGCTGGCAAACAAACCACATTGTTGCTCAATCAACTCAGGGCCATGCGCAATGGGGGCGTGGTGATTATAACCGCACCTGCCAGCCCTTACCGGTGTCCTCCCGGCCCTTATGAGCGGGCCTCTTTGATTGCGAATTACTTGAAACAAACCAAGCCTAGGTCAAAAATCATCATCATTGATGCCAAGACTCAATTTTCCAAGCAAGAACTCTTCCTCAAAGGTTGGCAGGATTTGTATCCCGGTATGATTGAGTGGATATCCTCCGCAAAAGAAGGTCAAATCGACCATATCAATCCCACCAAGCTGCTTGTCGTCACTGAATTCAATTCACACCGGGCCGATGTCCTAAACGTCATCCCGCCGCAAAAAGCCGGCTGGCTGGCACGCAAGACTGAACTGGCCGACCACACCCGCTGGTGTCCGGTGGACCCGCACAGCTTCGAATCGACTTTGATCCCCAACATTCACATCATTGGGGATGCTTGCATTGCCACGCCGATGCCTAAATCTGCATTCTCGGCCAACTCTCAAGCTAAGATTTGTGCGGCGGCAATTGTCGATTTGCTCAATGACCGACAACCCGGCCCACCCTCGTTGATCAATCATTGCTACAGTTTTCTCGCGCCTGATTATGCCATTTCGATCAATGGGGTCTACGAGTATTCGGGAACGGAAAGGCAATTGGTCGCCACTGCTGGCGGGGTAACGCCCATGAACGCGGATCGTCAGCTTGAAGCCAAGTTTGCCAAGAGTTGGCGTGACAATATCTCTGCTGACAGTTTCGGCGGTTAGTCGTGGTGATGGTGGTGGGAATGGTTGCCCATGTCGCAGTACAGTTCGTCAGGCTCACAACCTTCGCATTCCATTTGCAATGTGCAGTGGTTGATTCCGTATTGTTCGCACATGATGACTCTGATGCGTCGCTGAATCTGGTTGGCTTGGCTGATAGGAATGTCGTTGATGAGGACATGCGCGGAAAGCATTTTCAGGCTGCGGGATATGCTCCAAACGTGAAGGTCATGTACGCCTAACACCCCTTCAACCTGAAGAAAGTCACGCACCATCCGGCTCATATCAATACCGTCAGGGGTGGATTCTAGCAAAATCGTGATGGTTTCACGGAGAATGGACCCAGCATTCCATAAAATCAACAATCCGATCAGTACGCTGACGGCAGGGTCCAGCCAAAGCTTGCCCGTCAGCCAGATTCCAATGCCAGCAGCGATGGCTCCAAAGCTTGAAAACACATCCCCAAGCAAGTGCATGAATGCGCTATGCAAATTTAGATCATGCTCGCTGCCGTGGCTAACCAGCCATGCAGTCAGCAGGTTGAAGACTAAAGCCGCCACTCCCACCGACATCAACAAGTCTGAGGCCACTTCGGGTGGATCGACAAAGCGCCCCCATGCCTCGTGGAATATGCCAAAGGCAATGAGCGCCAAGGTTGTGGAGTTGAGCAGTGCCACCAAAATGCCTGCCCGGTGGTAGCCGAAGGTTTTAGCGGCATTGGAAGGGCGGCTTGCCAACTTATGCGCATACCAACTCAAGCCTAGGGCTAGTGCGTCGGTCAGATTGTGGGCCGCGTCTGTGAGCAGTGCGAGACTGTTGGCGTACCACCCAGCGGCCGCTTCAAACCCTACAAAAGCGATTGTCAAAGCCATCGCAAGCACTAATCGAAAGCCCGTGCTGGCGTGGTGTTGATGATGGTCTGAATGGGAATGGGCCATGAGTGAGTGAATGGCTTTAATGTAAGGTTTCGAATGAACCGTTTAATCTTTCACTGAAACAGATTGACTGGATGGATGCCGTACAAAAGACGGCATCCATCCAACAAGGATCAATCGCTTAATGCGGGGCAACTGGTGCAGCCGGCGCAAGTGGCTTGGGTGCCGGGGCAGCAGGGATTGGCACTGGTTTAGGTGCGACTGCAGGAGCATGGACGGCTGCGGGAGCGGGGGCCGGAGCTACCGCACCACCGACGGTGATGTCGGGGCGTAATTTGTCAACGCTCTTTTTTCCAAAACCTTTGACATTGTCAAGGTCGTCAACGCTTTTGAACGGGCCGTTTTTGTCCCGATAGTCAATGATGGCTTTGGCCTTGGCGGGGCCAATCCCTTTCAGCGTTTCCAGTTCGGTCTGAGTGGCTGCGTTCAAATCAACCACTGCCGACGCAAGGCCGGCGAAAACGAGCATGAAAAACGCAAAACACGCAATGAGTATTTGTTTCATTAAAGTTCTCCAAAACTTAGATTTTCATAACAAGATACGACACAAAGCACTCACACCCTAGGCAGGGCTTGAAATCAAGGTCAGCTTAAGCCTTAGGCGTAAGATTTGACTGCCGCGATCAGCGAAGTGGGAGCGCGGAATGTCGATGAGGAGTGGTGTTTTTATTCCCCATGAATATTTTATACTAAACTTAAAAAATAAAAGCCTATTCTCTGCCAATTTGGAAAATTTCGATTTCCTTATCCTCTATTATTTTTCCGGTTGTGGCATCAACTTCCAGCTTTACTTCACTGCCGTCCTTGATCTTAATGTCGAACTCATAGGAAGCGTCGCCGTTGCTTTCAATTTCATATTCGATTTCGACGATTTCGCCAGGGTATGCATCCAACGCTATTTTCTTTGCCTGCTCCAAGCTAATTTTTGCCTTGGCTTTAAACAGCGGGTCGTCCGAGTTAGCCACTTCCTGCTCAACCTCGATTATTTTTCCATTGGCGGCATCACATTCAATATCCCACTCTTTGCCATCCGTACTCACAATGTCAAATTCGTAGAGCAGAACCCCACGTTCGTCTTTTTTCTCAAGTTTGACGACAATGCCGGGCTGCTTTTCCAATGCGGCCTTCATGCAACTTTCAACATCGGCTTGAGCGGTAGTCGTTGTTGCGGCCAGCAAAACCGGCATTGCGCAATAAAGAAAAAATTGATGTAACAGAATGTTTCGATTGAATTTGTTCACGATAATCACCAGATTGGTCAAGTAAACAACCTACCGACCATGATTTTCGAGGTCGGTTTCTCCCATGAAAGGGAATTTTTCCCGTTCACAATGGAGGTTTGTACATGAAATAATCCCGCTTTTCAACACGATTGGACAAGATTTTCCATGAAATTACCTAACCTAGCATTATTGTTGGCAAGCCTGGCCAATCTTGCACAAGCTGCTGACAACTCGGAAGAAAAAGCCAAACAACCGGTGGATGCTTTCGAACTCCCTGAAGTCAAAGTGGTGGGTGTTACACCTATCAGCGCAGTTGGATTGCCGTTGAAAAAAGTGTCGGGCAACGTCCAATCAGTCGAAGACGAAGATATTGAACGCCATGAACCCTTGAATATCACGGATTTCATGCGCAGGAACTTGGAGAGTGTGACGGCGAACGATGACCAGAACAACCCTTTCCAACCCAATATCAGTTATCGCGGGTATTTTGCCTCCCCTTTATTGGGTACGCCCATCGGTTTGTCAGTGTATCAGGATGGTGTTCGCGTCAACGAACCATTTGGCGACACGGTGAACTGGGATTTGATTCCTCAATTTGCCATCGCTAACATGGACTTGGTTCCGGGTTCCAACCCTTTGTTCGGACTCAACACCCTAGGCGGTGCGATTTCCATCCGCACCAAAAGCGGTTTTAGTCATCCGGGGTTCCGCGCCCAAGCCTATGGCGGGTCTTTTGGCCGCAAAAACTATCAAGCGGAATATGGGGGGCATAAGGGCGAGTTTGACTGGTTTTTTGCTGGCAATATCATTGAGGACAACGGTTGGCGACCGTTCTCGCCTAGCGCCGTCTATCAAGCCTTCGGCAAAGTCGGTTGGGAAAACGACACGACCGATTTGGATTTGAGCTTCAACTATGCCCAAAACAGCTTAAACGGTGTGGGCCCAACCCCGGATAGTTTCTATACAGTCAATCAGGATTCTATTTACACGGCAAGGGATATTACCCAAAACACCCTGTATTTCTTTAATCTGAAGGGCAGTCACAAGTTTACGGATACGCTGACACTAGCCGGTACCTCCTACTACCGTGGCAACACCATCAACAGTCTGAACAGCAATACCAGCGAAGAGTGTGACTCTTTGGAGGAATGCCACGAACTTGAGGAAAATACCGCCGCCAATGTCACCGGGCGGAATGTTCAGGACGGTTCCGGGGTCAATCTGCAATTGACTTCGACCCACCCGATTTTAGACTTCGAGAATCAATTCACCGTTGGGGCGGGTTATAACGGGGGCAATACCCATTTTAGCCAATTTGCCCAAGAAGGTATTTTTGACTACCAGCGGCTTGTCGTCGGCGTGGAACCTTTTATGATGCGCACTGATATCAACGCAGAAAACAGTTATTACAATGCCTTTTTGACGGACACTTTTTCGGTACTTCCTTGGATGCAAATCAACAGTTCCGTCAGTTGGAACCGCGCCGATGTAAAGCTAATGGATAGAATTGGCACTGCCCTTAATGGCGACCACAACTTTGAGCGTTGGAACCCGTCCGCTGGCTTCACCATCCAGCCTTTGCAAGCTTTTGAAATTAAAGGGCCGTTGGAAGAACTGACCTTCTACGGCAATTTTAATGAGGGGTTTCGCGCCCCAACACCCGTCGAACTGAGTTGCGCCGACCCCGAAGCGCCTTGTTCTCTGCCGAATAGCTTTGTAGCCGACCCGCCGCTCAAGCCGGTCGTCGCACAAACGTTTGAAACGGGTCTGCGTGGAAAATTCAGTGAAGCCTTCCGATGGAACTTTGCGCTTTACCATTCCCAATTGACCAATGACATCCTTTTTATCAATAGCGCTGGCTCCAATCAAACTGGCTACTTTCAGAACGTGGGCACTACCCGAAGGCAAGGCGGCGAATTGGGGTTGGGAGGGCAATGGGAAGCGCTCAATTGGTTTTTCAATTACAGCTTTGTCGATGCCACCTATCAGTCGGATGAGGTGTTAAATAGTGCTTTAGGTCCGGTTAATGTGCAAGCGGGCGATTATATCCCCGGCATACCTCAGCAATCGGTAAAATTGGGCGCAGAATATGAAATCCTCAAGGGCTGGTTTTTTGGTGGGGACATGCAATACGCTTCCAGTCAATGGTCCAGGGGCGACGATAGCAATCGCTACCCGAAAGTGCGCGAATACGCCATCGTGAATTTGAATACCCGCTATAAAGTCACCAAGAACGTGGAGATTTTCGCCATGGGGCGCAATATATTTGACACTGCATTCCAAACCTTTGGCGTGATGAACCGTAATTTCTTCACAGGCGGTCAGGGTGAACGGTTCGTCGGTCCAGGCACTCCGGCCTCTGGTTGGGCAGGGGTCAGGATTAGCTTCGATTAAAGTGGATTAAGTCATTCCAAACCCATGAAAACAGTGCATAATGGCAGGGTGTAATCTACCTAGAATGTTGCCATGAACTACCGTTATTTCTCTTTTTTTATAGTCTGTCTGTGCCTCGCATCAATGGCAAATGCCGACAGTACCTTGGAATATGATGTCATCGAGTCAGAATCCCAACCAGCAAAAGTCCAAACTGTCACCATCAAAGACGGCAAGATTCTCATCAAGGATGTGGGAGGTGGGGGGAAACTGGATTTCATTTATTCTGCCAATCCCGAGATTTTATTCATCGTGGATCATGGCAAGCGCAGTGTCATGGCCTTGGATGAAGGTCAAGTCAACAAGATTGCAAAACAAACGGAAACAGTCCAGCCCTTATTGCAAGGGATAGGCGAACAAATAGGCAAGCTTGACCCGAAACAACGGGCAAAATGGGAATCGATGCTGGGAGGGAAGGTGGATCTCGATAACCTTGCCGAAGCGGCAAAACCTGCGCAAGCAGTTAAAATAGTCAAATCGGGCAAGGCGCGAAAAGTGACGGGTATTGAATGCCAGCCTATGGCTGTTTTTCAAGGCAAGGTCAAATCTGCGGAGTTTTGCATGGCAGACGCCGCCAAATTGGAATTGTCAGTGATGGACTACGCCACCATTCGATCTTTGCTCAATTTCTTGGAGCGCGTCACCAGTAAAACTCAAGGACTGGCCAAACAGTTTGGCATTAATCTGCCTAATCTGAATTTGCACGACGTTGTTGGCGTACCGATTGAGATCCATGACCTATCTAGTAATAGTCACAGTAGTTTGAGTTTGAAGCGCTTCGTACCGTCTGCGGAATCGGTGGATGTGATGAAAATCCCGGAAGGCTACCAATTCGGGCCGTTCAAACTCTGGAAATAAATCTGCGGACAACTTATTTTTGCAAGCGAAAGGGCATTCTATCGGCATGTAACCATAAGAATACTTGGTCTTCGGTGGCGAAATAGTTTTGAATTGCTATAAAACCGGGGCGCGGCACAGGCAGAAAAAAAACCGCCGCCTGCACCGCGCACCAAGAAATACTAAGCTTTACGACTTAGTATTTTCCTTCTTGAATTTCTTTCAAGCTGTTAACGGCTGGAGTCAGAGCTTCGATGGCTTTCTTATTGTCTTTTTCTTCAGACAGAATTCTCATCGTTTCTTTGACAGCTTGGTTAGCTCTCTGCAGCTTAATGCTTGCGGCTTGACCAGTGATTTCTTTGGAATATTGACGAACATTCTTCAACTCAACGACGGCTTCGTCAGCACGTCCACCCTGCAGTTCTTCCAAAGCTTTCTTGGCAGAATCAGCGGTTTTATTGATGAATTCAGCCACGCCAGCGGAGTTTTCAGCAGCAAATGACGTGGTAGGAACGGTTCCGATAGCCAACAGGCCAGTTACCATGGCAGCGCAAATAGTTTTGCTCATATTCTTCATACTTCAGAGTTCTCCTCAAATGTTGTTGTAATGTCCATGCTTAGCATGGATTCAGTCTTGCGATGTACGACACAGGTCGTACCGTACCGGCCAGATTCCTCTCGGAATGTTTTGGCACGGCATGATGCGGTTTCGCTGGGCTTATGATGCACTAAGCGAAAACCGCGCCATTTGTATCCCGTTAAGGGACAGGAAGAGATTAAGGGCGTGGCAAAAACGACCTGTTTGATATGCCACGCCCCTAGGAAAATTTATTTTGGGGCCTTCTTAATTTCATCCAAGCTGGCTACCGCTGGTTCCAGCGTCTTAGCCGCTGCGGCCAAGTCGCCCGCTTCTGCTTCTAGGGCGGCCTGCTTGATCGCCTGATTGACTTTCTGCAATTTCATGCCAGCAGCGTCACCGGTAATTTCCTTAGAGTATTGGCGAACCTGCTTCAGGCTTGCCAAAGTTTCGTCCTTTTTGCCTGCTTTGGCGGCGTCCAGCGCTGCCTTGGCCGAATCGTAGGACAAGCCTATGAATTTGACCACGCCACCTGCATCTTCGGCTGAATGGGCAACCGGAGCGGACCCCAATGCCAGCAAACCTACCACAAAAGCAACTCCAAGAGTCTTGTTGAATTTTTTCATTTTAAAGAGTTCTCCAGTTTTTTATTTTTACTGACTGAAATGTCGATAGTTGAACATCCCAAGTGACCGTTGTTACCTTGTGGTGGTTCAGCAATAATAAACCCATTAGTAGGCTTACAAGCTTCGCCAACCGTCAAGACGAGCTATGCTACTCAATTATCCTATGCATTGTCATGCGTTTAGACCAGTTGATTTTACTCGCCTACCTAGGAACTTGGTAAAATAAATTTCAAATACATGATTTCAAATCAAAAATATTCAGTCCATTTAAGTTTGCCAATACCTGTCGAACACTCGGAATGGTCAGTCAGACCTTGGTTTCAGGGTTTTAGATGAAAAATCAAGGTTTTTTCAGACCGTTTGACATCGAAAAAAAGTTTGGTCTCATCCACTCTAAAGCCTCTAACGGTCTCCAAGGAGCTTTGAAATTCATCGGCCTTTGATCCGTTGGCGCAAGTCTTGCGGCTGGCTTTAATCACCGCTAATGCAATGTGTTCGCCTTTGACTTCATAGATACCCGATCCTCTTTTACAATCGGCTTGAAAATCAAACCATCCGTTGAATTTGAATTCAATTTTGTAGAGTGACGGGTTGTCCAGTTTTACAAAGTTTTCAGAGTCAAACCCCCCCTCCCACTCCCAAGTTGTGCCGGATAATGGAAGATTCCGGTGCAAAGACGAATTGCCAGAATAATCCAAAGTGAAATCGGTGTCGGACTCATCGGAAGATGATAAAGCTTTTGAGGGGTTTTTTATGCTTGAGCTTGACTGAGTACCCTCATTTTTCGGTTTTACGTTGGAGCATCCCAAGGTCGTCATGACAATGCTTGCAAATAGGAAAATGCAAGCCATTTTCAATGGTGATTGATGGGAAATAATATCGTGCAATCGAATCATCGTATTCAGTGGCAGTTTCCACTCCTTTCATCGTGCCAGTTCAGGTTTTCTGGCTCACAATTTTCTTGCCAAGCTTCGGATGCCTACACTTTCACGAATCGTTTTCATGCTGGGAACACTATAGACCCTCGCTTTCTCTGCCCCTTCAAGCAATATGGCTTCAATTTTGTCGGGCGACTGGATCAGCCCTTCGTAACGTTCCCGCGCCAACTTGAGGTGATCATTCAGATATTCAAACAGAAATTGTTTCATTTCCCCCCAGGCGATGCCTTCTTCGTAACGCTTGCGAACGGCTGCCACTTCATCCTTGGTCGCAAATGCCTTGTAAATGCCGAACAGGGTGCAGGTGTCCGGGTCTTTAGGCTCGCCCGGTTCCAACGAGTTGGTCTTGATTTTCATGATTAGCTTGCGGAACTGTTTCTCCGGGAGGAACAGAGGAATGGTGTTGTCGTAGCTTTTGCTCATTTTGCGACCATCCAGCCCGCTTAGGATCGCAGTGTCTTCATTCACCACCGCTTCGGGGATATTAAAGTGCGGCCCGTAAATGTGGTTGAATCGACCGCCGATGTCCCTAGCCATTTCGATATGTTGAATCTGGTCTTTGCCCACTGGCACTTTATGGGCGTTGAACAACAAAATGTCCGCCGCCATCAGGATGGGATAATTGAACAAGCCCATGTTGATGCCTTTGTCCGGGTCGGCTTCGTTGGATTCATCGTTGGCTTGCACTGCGGCTTTATAGGCATGGGCGCGGTTCATCAAGCCCTTGGCGGTCACGCATCCGAGCATCCATGACAATTCGGCAATTTCAGGAATGTCCGATTGCCGGTAAAACACGGCATTGTCCGTGTCCAGCCCTAAGGCCAGCCAAGTGGCTGCTATTTCCAGCGTGGACTGCGCCACTCGTTCTGGTTCAATGCATTTGATCAATGCGTGGTAATCGGCCAGAAAGTAAAATGGCAACACGTTGTGGTCATGGCTGGACTCTATGGCAGGACGGATGGCCCCCACATAATTGCCCAAATGCGGTGTTCCTGTGGTGGTGATGCCGGTTAGGACTATAGTTTTACTCATCAATCGAAGCTCTGGAAGGACTTAAATGTCTAAATTTGGGGAGTTGATACAACTTAAGGAAATATGACACAAAACAACTTTCTTCGCCATGCCTTGGAATGGGTTCAAAACAGGATTAGCCCCATTTGTACGTTTGCAAGTTGCCATAAAATAAGCTAGATGCTGGCATTCATTGGGAAAAGGGTCCAGTCTGTGGGAACGAAATGGAGAATTTCCACTCAAAAAGACGATCTGAACAACAGTCCAGAGAGTTCGGATATTCTCAAAACAAATAAAAAAGTATAAGCAAATAACCGTTATGAGCTTGACATTATCTGTCTGGCACAAAATACTGCTGGGGTAAGTCCGCATTTAGACGGGCAAACTCAACACTCACTCACCAACATTGAAGAGGTAAACCTTATGAAGAAATCAGTCATCGCACTCGCTATTGGCATGATGTTCGCCGGATCAATCGCCATTGCCGAACCTGTTCACAACCCGGCAGCCGTCGAACATACCAAACAAGCTATCGTTCAAGGCGAAGCAGGAAAGCCAGATGGGTTACTGGAACACGCCCAAACCGCCCTGACTCACGCCCAAGCCTCGCAACAAGCCGAGCCCAGCGTCCATACCGAAGAAGCGATTTCCCATTTGAATGCCGCCGTTGAATCCGGCAAGAATGGCAATGCCACCGATGGCACGGTACACGCCAAAAAAGCATTGGAGCACCTACAATTGGCCGGTAAGCCTGCCGAGCCGGCTAAAGCCCTCAGCCATATTGACCAAGCCGAGGAACATATTAAGTTAGCCATTACCCATGGTGAAGCCGGCCATGCTGGCTTATTGCTGGAACATGCCCAAACTGCACTCGTCCATGCCCAAGCCGCAGAAAAGGAATCCCCGAATGTTCATGTACAGGAAGCTTTGAACCATATCAATGCAACGATTGAAGCTGGCAAGAACAACAACGCTGAATCCGGCGTGGTTCATGCCAAGAAAGCCCTGGAACATTTGGAAATGACCAAAGCCAAGAAATTCTAGACGTGTTGACCAAAAGACGGGCGGTCGCAAGGCCGTCCGTTTTTTTGTCTGGGTTTTTTTGTCTGAGAGAATCTCCTCATGACCCAAACCTTTGCATCCTTGCTGGAACGTGCCGAAACGATCTTGCAACGGTTGGAACAGATTATTCCCGAAGTCTCCAAATCACCAGACTGGAATGGCGCCATCGCCTTTCGTTGGCGAGGTTTGGATAGGGCAGAACGCTTGCGCCCCATCAACCATCCCAAAACCCTTACGTTGGCCGACATTCGCTGTATAGACCGGCAAAAAACCATCATCAGCCGCAACACCCGGCAGTTTTTGCTTGGGCTTCCCGCCAACAATGTACTGCTCTGGGGTTCGCGAGGAACTGGCAAGTCCTCATTGATTAAGGCTCTGTTGAATGAATATGCCGATGAGGGTTTGCGCCTGGTCGAAGTGGATCGTCAACATTTGGCCGAATTGCCTGACATATTGGAATTATTGGAAAACCGCCCGGAAAAGTTCATCCTTTACTGTGATGATCTGTCCTTCGAGGCTGACGACGCCAGTTATAAGCGCATGAAAGCCGCGCTGGAAGGTTCCTTAAGTGGGCTGGCCGGCAATGTATTGGTTTATGCCACCTCCAACCGTCGCCATTTATTGCCGGAATACCAAGGGGAAAACCAAGAAGCCAAGTATTATGCGGGTGAGGATTTGCAATGTGAAATCCACCACGGCGACACCGTGGAAGAGAAAATATCGCTTTCCGAGCGGTTTGGCTTGTGGCTTTCATTCCATCCCTTCACCCAAGACGAATATTTGGAGATAGTCCGTTACTGGCTGGAAAAACTGGAAGTATTGCCACAAGACTGGGAGCCTGTCAGGTTATTGGCTTTGCGGTTTGCGTTGGAGCGTGGGTCACGAAGTGGCCGCGTGGCTTGGCAATTTGCCAGGGATTGGGCGGGGAAAATAGGCTTGAATGAAGCCCAATAGTTATGTTGAAAACAAGCGAAATCCGGGGTGGTAAACCATCATAACCCCGGATTCCACTTTGATCCATCTGGCCTATAGGCTTATCTCAAATACTCCCCATCCTCGCCAATCTTTCCCGGCCCGTTCAATACATAAATTCCTGCCGAATTGCCTTTGACATGGAAAGAAATCGCGCCATGGCCTACCTGAATTTCATTACCCGTCACCGCATCCCGATAAACCCCATTGGCAACGCCCGCTACATTAATTTGCTGGTCTCCACCCATCGCCAAACCGATTACCGCGAAACTCCCGCCTTGGGAATCATCACGGACGAAACTCATGCCACTACCCCATTCGGCAATGTTGTCCATCTTGCCTTTTTGCAAGGCGGGGATGGCTTGCCTGATTTGGTTTAAACGGCGAATATGTCGATATAAAGGGTGGGATTGGGTGATGGCTATGCGGTCATCGGCCAAATGGTCGCCATAATAGGCTCTGCCGGTTTGGTTCAACGTGTCTTTTTCGCCTTCCACATCTTGGGGCGCGCCTTTCATGAATTCAATTTCCTCGCCGTAATACAGGCAGGGAATGCCGCGCACGGTCCAAATCAGGTTGTACGCCGCCGCTGCCATCCATTGCTCGCCCTTGAAGCGGAATTTGAAATCATTGTCCGGGCCGACATCATGATTTTGCAAAAATGTGACGAGCTGCGTCACATCGCCATAAATCCAATCCATGCTAAACACCTGCGCCGTGCCGCCGTAAGTGCCTTTGCTGACGGTGTCGCGGAAGGTCGAGAACAGGCCGAAATCCAATTGCGGAAAGCCAGAGTCACCGCCGCTATTCGGGTCGCGTGGGTCGTGGCCTAGCCGGGTGTACCACCAAGGCCGAATCTGCGAAGGGCCGTTGTCGCCTCCGCCCATGTCGCCCCAACCATAACCTTTGACCAAATTTTCGCCAAACACGAACAAGCCCGGCTTGTGAGCTTTCCAGGCATTCACATATTCCAATAGATTATCCCGCTCGACATGCTTCACCGTGTCGATGCGCAGTGCATCCACGCCCATGTCCAAATAGCGGTTGATGGAACCGATCAGATAGTCTTTGACATTCTGCCGTTCGGTGGCAAGGTCGATGCAATCACCAGCCAAATGTTTAACTTGCAGAGGATGGGCGCTTTCCCAATCACCGCCGCAAATAAAGCCCTCTTGATGATACCAGTCAGGGTCCAACTGATTGGCATCCACGCCGAAAAAACGTCCGGGGTTGTAGCCGGGTTTAGGCACGGTTTCGCCGGTTTTGGGGTCAATCAAAGGTACGATGCCTTCCGGGTCGGAAGCGTGGCGCTCCTTGTACCAATCCGGGGCAACCGGGTTGTCAATGTCGTCACGGTTAGGCCAAGCATAATTGCCCAAATGGCCTTGATACGGACCATGGTTCACCTTGCCTTGTTCCGAGCCTTGCGGAACGTAATATTTGATCGGCAAATGATCGATATGCACCTTGCCGCGTATGCCGTATTGACAGGAATGATTGACCACCACATCTTGGATGATCTTGATGCCTTTGGAATGCGCTGCATCAATCAAGTCTTGATAAGTCGCATCCGGCGATTCCAGTCGCGGGTCGATTTTGGTCCAGTCATACGCATGATAACCGTGATAATCCAGCCCTGAGCGGTTTTCCACTGGCGGGGTGATCCAAATCGCGGTAAAGCCCAAGTCCTTTATATAGTCCAAGCGTTGAATCAAGCCTTTGAAATCGCCGCGCCAATGCGGGTCCACCGCCTCGCCTTGTGCATTGTATTGGATGCGGTCACGGCAGAAGAAATTATTCGATGGGTCGCCGTCATAAAAGCGCGTGGTGATGAGGAAATAAATCGTCTCCTCCCGAAAATCGGTGCGCTCTTGGATGGGTTTGGGTTTCAAGGGGGCTTGCGGTTTGGGGTTGGCTTTGACGGCAATAGGCTGCGGTGGGGCTGATGTCAAGGCAGACGCTTTGCTGTCATGCCAACGCCAAGTTTCGTCCAACCAACCATCGACACCCCGGTGATAATCGACGGTTTGCTTGCCCTGTCCGTCATTGAACAGAAAATGCGCGGCGGTTTCGGCAAAGCGATAGGCATACCAGCCCCCCTCTTCTGCGGTCATGGCTACGCCCGGCCATTGGGTGTTGACGGCTTTGGGTCCGGCTTGCCAATAATGAATCAATACAGTGTCCGCCCAAGCTTGCGGTTTTTTAAAATGTACGGTGAATCCAGCCATGAGGTTTCCTGACAGGTGTGTGTGGAAAGTGTTAAGTCCGCCAACGGCGGTGATGTGCATAGTTTAACGCCAAATCACTATGTGATAGGTTTACCATTGACATTTACAGCATAACGAGGATAACACCATGCCAAAAAAAACCTTGCCCCGCATCATGGCTGTCTCTGCCGGAGAACGCCCAAAAACCTTGCACATTCGTTGGGATGGTGGCGGTGAAAGCCTGGTTGACGTATCCGGCCTGATTGAAACCTTTCGGGCTTACGTCCCTCTTCGTCAATCGGCTGAGTTATTTCGTCAAGTGCGTGTTGGCGAATACGGGACGGATATTGTCTGGTCGGATGAGCTGGATATGCCCGCCGATACATTATGGAGGCTTGCACAGGAGCAATCCGGCGTAACCATGACCGCCGAAGCCTTCCATCATTGGCGTGAAAGAAAAGCCTATACGCTCGATGATGCCGCCGCCGCACTCGGCATCAGCCGCCGCATGGTGGCCTATTACGATCACGGGGACAAACCTATTCCCCGCGTCGTCGCCCTTGCCACTCTCGCCCTTGATTCAAGTTCAACAACGGAATCATCCATCAGTTTGTAAAAATGCTTATTTTGACTTGTGTTGGAGCGTCAAAGCTTGCTTTGACAGGCAAAACCAGCTTCGCACGTCAATTTTTTTGTCAAAGCAAGCTTTGACGTTCCCGTTATGTTAAAACATAAGCAGCTTCAGGTAATGGGTTCCTGAGCAATGAGCTTTGGAAACAGAGCAAAAATAGTGTGAACGTCGTCATGCACTATTTTGGACGCGCCGGAGAAACACTAAACGTCGTTCACAAGTCTTGCGAACCCGTCGCAGAGAATGTGCACGTCGTTCAGCATTATTTCTGACAGCGCGGAGACATGCTAAACGTCGTTCACTGGTCTTACGGACGCGTCGCAAAGAGTGTTTACGTCGTTCAGCACTATTTTGGACACGCTTAAGAAACACTGAACGTCGTTCACTAGTCTTGCGGACATGTCGCAAAGAGTATGAACGTCGTTAACCATTATTTTGGACAGCGCGAAGATATGCTAAACGTCGTTCACTAGTTTTGCGCACCCATCGAAAACAGGCTAAACGTCGTATAGCATTATTTCTCACGTTTGGCTGCTAAAAAAATGATGCTGGAGTGCAAGGCTTGCCTTGCGAAGGCACGATCAGCCACGACAATGGAGTGCAAGATTTACCTTGCGAGAGCTTATTCAGGCAAGGCAAGCCTTGCACTCCTGATGTAATTTCAGCTCTACACCCCCTTTGTGCCTACCATCAAAATCCTGTCCTGAGCTTGTCGATGGGCCTGCGTCCAGACGGCAAACGGCGAGTGACACTGTATCCTTCCGTAGATCAACATCCGCAATATTCATTGATTGGATAAAGAAATAGGCGCAAAATATTTCCGCGCCCCGCGCCCCGCGCCCCGCGCCCCGCGCCCCGCGCCCCGCGCCCCGCGCCCCGCG
>CAIOOA010000021.1 GCA_903859815.1 uncultured Methylococcaceae bacterium
ATCTTCTCCATCTGCGCCAATAGCAGCGGAATGTCGTCCACCCGTTCGGTTCTCGTTATGTTGATTGGTGTTTCCATGGCAAATGGACACATTTAGCCACAATTTAATGAACTGGGGGTAAAATTGAGCGAACGGTAAGTGATAATGTCACCCTTTTAGAAATGTTTCTTTCTAGGGCTTGGGCGCTACGCTGGCTTGTCCGACAAATACCGGGACAGCTTTTCCGCCAACGTTCGGACAGCGCAATTTTCCAGGAATTGGGTGATTGGCAAGCGCTTGCCCGGTGATTCGGAACACGTTGGCCATTGCCTTGAGTTAATCAACGGCCGCTTTGGGGTCAAATAATAGCTTATGTTGCAGGAAAACTTGCGCCACCACGGCATACGCCGTTTCAATGTCCTGCAGCGCTTTTAGTGTTTCTGAAGACAGATTAAGGCTGTTACCCATCATCTGTTCATACAGTCGCACGTAGGCTTCCAGGCACTCAAGCTCGCTCGAATTGGATGACTTGAAACTAGGTGCGGGTGTATCCAGAATGGCCAGTAAGGATACGGTCTCGCCCTGCTGCCCCAGTTGCCAGCCGGATGGGGAGGTTCTACGGGGTAGCCACCAAGTATCTCCACCACTGCCTCGGATGCAGACGATTGCTTGACCGTTTCAAAGGCTCCGTCATCGCCGAGCAATTCCTATATCACGCGCTTAGGCAGAATATGTCAACACATAACCTGAACACAGCCCGTAATCATGGCGATGGCGACGAACGCCGCTAGCACGCCGAACCATTGATTCAGCCTAAGGCGCTCTTTAAGGATGACCAGCGCAAGCATGACGGTAACGCCAGGATAAAGCGAGGATACCACGGTGGCGATATCCAAACGCCCGGTGTGGGCCGCCATCGTAAAAAAAAAGTTGCCCGCGGTGTCCAGCAAGCCTGTCATTACGATAAGTGGGAGCAACGACCTTGCCGGGGCAAGCCAATGGCGGCGGCTAACGGTGTAAACCGATAGCGCGACGATAGATGCGACACGGGCCGCCAACACCGGCCATAAGATAGTCTCGCCGCTTACCTTGTCTAAGGACACATAAAATGCGGCAAACCCAATGCCGCTCATTATGGCGAAGCGTAATTCACCCGCAGTGGCCTCAAGTCGTTTCCCGTCACTGGACAAAAACCATACGGCAATCAGTGCAAGGGCAAATCCCGCCAGTTGAATAGGTGTCGGCAATCCATCGGACAAAATGCCAATCAGCACAGGAATGACACTGGCAATGATGGCCGCCAGCGGCGCGACAACACTCATCCGGCCCACGGACAATCCCTGGTAGAGATTGAGCAGGCCAAATACGCCAACCACACCGCCTAGGCCACCAAAAAACAAATCTGAAGCTTTAGGCATCACAAATTCAAATGACCCCACCAGAATCAGCAAGGGGGCAAGGCTGATTAGCTGGGCAGCAATGACGACACTGTGTACATCGTGCCGCCTTGACGCCAATCCGCCGCTAAAATCACCGCATCCCCAGGCGAGTGTCGCACCCAACGCAAAAAAAGCGGTTAATAAATCATTATTGAACATGTGGTTTGTCAACATGGCAATCATCGGGTTAGTTGAAAATGTTGTAAACTGTTAAGCGGAAAAATACATGTCTATGCTGGAAACCAAAAATGCCATTCGTTCCGTTTGATCTTGAAGTCATCCAATCCAAGTGGGAGCATATCGCCCAGTTCAATCTCGTTGAAAGCGGTGTCCATCCGTTGACACTGGAGGAATTGCTGGCTAGCGGTCCACTGTCCATTGACGAACTATTGGCTACCACCATCAACTACCCCCATGTCAATGGCATTCCTGCGCTGCGCGAAAATATAGCCCGCCTTTACCCCGTTGCCGCAAATTCAAGCGTCGGCATAGAAAACGTATTGGTGACGGTTGGCGCGTCGGAGGCCAATAATATCGTCATGCAGACCTTGATGGGGCCGGGCGACGAATTGCTAACCCAGACGCCAACCTACAAACAACTCTGGGGGTTGGCGCTGAATACCGGCCATACCGTCAAGAGCTTTGGCTTAATGTCCGAAGCCGGTTGGGCAGTGGATATTGACGAACTGAATAAGCGGCTTTCCAGTAAAACCAAAATCATCGCTGTTTGCAATCCTAACAACCCGACCGGCTACATTATGACCGAGGCGGAGATGGATGCGGTTGTGGCTGCGGCGGAACGGGTCGGTGCCTGGATCTTGGCGGATGAAGTGTACCGGGGTGCCGAACGCCTGCGGGAGGATGAAACCGCCTCATTTTTTGGACGCTACGACAAGGTTCTCTGCCTAGGCAGCATGAGCAAAGCCTACGGGCTGCCCGGCCTGCGCATAGGCTGGATTGTGGGTCCGGCTGATACAGTCGAGGAACTTTGGCGGCGTCATGAATACACCACCGTTTCGACTACCATGCTCAGCAACAAGCTGGCAGCCCATGCACTGTCGGCTGAAGTTCGCCCCCGGCTAATTCAACGCACCCGCGATTATATCCGGCGAGGCTATCCCGTGCTGGAAAGTTGGATGGGAGGGCACGCGGGTCAGTTCAGCTATGTGCCTCCCCAGGCATCGGCCGTTGCTTTTATTCGTTACCACATGGCGGTCAATTCAACCGAACTCATGGAGACACTCTGCAAAGAAGCCAGTGTCTTTGTGGCGGCGGGGGATGCCTTTGGCATGGACTACTACTTGCGCGTTGCGTTCGGACAAGACAAAGCTGTACTGGATGAGGCATTCTCCCGAATCAGCAAGACGATTGCAACAGTCGGATCATAGCAAACTGTTTGCCGCCGACTTTGAAAGGCTGCGAATCGGTCAGTGTGACAGTGAAATTTTTCATTTCAGGCGATATTGGGCTCACGGTTCGCCCATTTTAACGGCCAGTTTCCCGGATTGCATTTCAATCCCTTGGTAGATTGTCGGCGGGAATCCGATCAACCCTAAAATGCGCGTCTGCACGGCATTCAATGCGGTCATGCAGTACCGGTCAACTTC
>CAIOOA010000022.1 GCA_903859815.1 uncultured Methylococcaceae bacterium
TCGTGACGGGCGCATGGTGTTTTTATTCGTCCATCCAAAAGACCCTTCGGAAGATTTTAAAACCCTAGGGCCATTTGTCGATAAGGTCAAATCGGTCGTGGCAGCCTTGGCAGCACAGACTCAAGCCTCCGGGGGAACCCCGCCCACTGTGGGTTTGACCGGACTGCCGGGGATTGAGTACGAAGAATTTATCAATATCCGCAAAGATATAAAACTGGTCATCATCACCTCTGCCAGCCTGATTGCCGCATTGATTCTGATTGTGGTGCGCAGTGTCCGTTGGGCGGTGTTAATCTTCATACCCATGGGGCTAGGCGTATTGTGGAGTTTGGGTCTTGCCCTAGTCACCGTCGGACACTTGACGATCATCACCGCTGCCTTTATCGCCATATTATTCGGCTTGGGGGCAGATTACGGCATATTCACATCCTCCCGCATCGCCGAGGAACGCAGAAAGGGCAAGCCTTTGATTGAGTCCATCAGCGTGGGCATCGGTGCGTCATTCATTGCCGTGCTGACAGCCGGCGGAGCTTCGGTGCTAATCTTTGGGGCTTTGGCGACGGTCGATTTTCCCGGCTTCTCCGAGTTAGGCGTGGTGGCGGCAAAAGGGGTGCTGCTGATACTGGTCAGCACTTGGGTAGTGCAACCCGCCTTATATGCATTACTGCCGCCTAAATTAAAAGACATTCCCGGCGGTTCCGGTTCAACCGACATCGAACCGGCCAAAATAGGGACTGGCGCTTTTCCGATGCCAGTGGCCGTTGTCTTGGTCGTGGTGGCAATCGCTTGTGCCGGTTTTGGGGCGATGAAAGGGCTTAAAATTCCCTTTGATTACGATGTGCTATCCATGTTGCCCAAGGATTCCCAAGCGGCTCATTACCAACGCCGCATGGTGGCGGAAAGCGATTATCAAGCCGAGGTGGTCATTTTCACCGCCAAGGACATGGCAGAAGCCAGACGCATCACCGATGAAGCAAGCAAGCTGAAAACAGTCGCCCAAGTCCAATCATTGACCAAATTTTTCCCTCCCGATGCCGATACTCGGTTGCAACAAGCCATTCAATTAGGGAATTCGATCAATCAATCAGATTATGCCCAGCGTTTAGCCAAGCTCAAGCAAACCGGCTTGACGCAGAAAAGTTTTGCGCTATTGCCAGATTTGCTGAATGGAAGCATTGCTTTACTGGATGATGCCCAAGAGCAAGCCTTTTCCTCCGGTCACACCGAACTTGTCAAGGACATGGAAAAAATTCGCGGCAAACTGGAAGCCATACTTGCCAAGATCGACCAAGACAAGGAACTCGCACGGACTCGCAGTGAGCAATTCTTGCGCACATTGCTGACCAGTGCGGATAACGGTCTGACCCTGGTTGGAGCTTGGAATCAGGCAAAACCACTGACCCCGG
The DNA here is from genome assembly GCA_903859815.1 of uncultured Methylococcaceae bacterium. GTDB lineage: Bacteria > Pseudomonadota > Gammaproteobacteria > Methylococcales > Methylococcaceae > Methylumidiphilus. Next base: position 1,407 of record CAIOOA010000022.1, read on the forward strand.
AACAATTGCCACCCGTGCTGAGGGATCGCTTTTTCGCCGCCAATGGCAGCATTGCCATCTATGCCTTCCCTGCCAAAACCGTCTACGATCCAGACAATCTGGATCAACTGATGCATGACATTTATAGCGTCTCCAAGGATGCAACGGGCTTTCCGACCACCCACCAAGCCTTTTCCAAATCGGTGGTGGAAAGCTTCTCCCACGGAACCATCTTGGCACTTATTGTTTGCCTGACTTGGATTGCCGTCACTTTACGCAGCGTGACTGGCTTTGCCTTGGCCTCTTTGCCACTGCTAATAGGCGGTGGTTGGATGTTGGGGCTGATGGCCTTGACTGGAATCCAATATAATTATGCCAATATCATCGCCTTGCCCTTGGTGATTGCGCTCGCAGTGGATTACGGGGTCTGGTTCAGTTATCGTTGGCGGGAATTGCAACACTACAGCCCATTCCAAGTGAGCCTAATATCCGGTAAGGTAATTGGTTTGGCGGCTTCGACCGAATTGGCTGGACTAGGTGCGATTACCTTAGCCAGCTATCGCGGCGTATCCACCATGGGTGTGAGTATTACCATAGGGCTTTTATGCTGCCTAATTGCAACCTTGTTCGTGGCCCCCGCCATCGGACAGTTGCTTGACCCAAAGAGAAAACAATAATGAAAAAATTCTATTTATTTTTGCTTGCTGGTTTATTAAATCCTTTATCCGCGTTTGCAGCCGCAGACGCACCCATCATCGTTTGCTATCCGGGTGGACCAGTCAATGCCAAAGAGGCCAACGCCGCCATGGGTTCCATGCTACGTGTGGTGGAACGTGTAGGGCAATGGCCGGCTGGCAGTTTGAACAGCATTTTCACCGCCAAAGCGGACGAATGCAGAACACTAATGGATGACAAAAATCCAAAGTTCGTCATCACCTCGCTAGGCATTTTCTTGGAACAGCGTGACAAGCATCATCTCGTTCCCTTGGTTCAACCCACCATCAAAGGCCGCACCAGCGAGCAATACCGAGTCGTCGCCCAACAAGGCAAATACGGCTCGATCACTGAACTCAAAGGCAAAACCTTAGGCGGCACGGTGCTTGACGAACCGGATTTCATTGGCAAGATTGTATTTGCAGGCAAGTACAAACCCGATACTTATTTCCAACTGCAACCCACCAATCAAGCCATACGTGCATTAAGATCGCTGGACAAGGGTGAGCTCGATGCCGTGATGCTCAACGAACAACAATACAACGGATTGGCCTCGCTAAACTTGAAAACACCCATCGAAGCCGTCTTCACTTCCGAGGAAATCCCATTGATGGGCATGGTCGCAGACAGCAAGCTCAGCACCCCCGAAGAACGTACCCGCTTGGGTAATGCATTGGCGGGCATGTGTTCCGATGCCGAAGGCAAAAAGCTATGCGAGTTGTTTGGGGTGGATACCTTTGCCGTGGTAGAACCCTCTCAATATGATGCAATGGTCAAACTTTGGAAGAAAGGGAAATAAGCATTGAGCAACCAACATCTCCTAACCATATTAGCCTTAAGCTTGGTAACTTCCACGTTCTTGAATGGCTGTGCGACCTTAAACAAAGATCATGTCAAATTTAGCCAACTGTCAGACTGCCCCAAGTTCACCGTTGAAAAACTGACCGCAGAACAAGCCAATCTTGGCCCCATGACCGATACGAATACCTTGGCCTGTGCCTTGGACTTCCTGCGCAATACCAAAGACCCGACGTTGGCCCGTAGCGCCTTGGGAAGTCGGCTTGCACTCAATTTGGCAGAACGTGAAACCGACCAAGACAGGCGGGAGAAACTGGCGGGGGAAGGCGTAGGCTTGGCGGAAGCGGCGCTTGCAGCCGGTGGCGAAGGTGATGGCGCAGTCCACTATTTTCTTGCCGCCAACCTAGGCTTGGCAGTCCGCGACCACCCCACTTTGGCAATGGACAACCTGAAACGCTTGGAAAAGGAAATGAAAAAAGCCATGGAACTCACGCCCGACATTGACTCTGGCGGACCCTTGCGGCTATTGGGGACGCTATACAGCAAAGCCCCGGCTTGGCCCGACGGCATTGGCGACCGTGACAAAGGCGTTGAACTCTTGGCGCAAGCCGTCAATAAATTCCCCAATCATCCTTTGAATCATTTGTTCTATGCCGAAGCCCTCCTCGCCGCCGATGATAATGGTGCAGCGGAAAAGGCAAAAGCTCAATTTTCAATCGGTGAGAAAATGCTGGCTCAAGGTAATTGGGGTTACAGTAAACCATCATGGGAAAAGGAATTTGCTGATTTAAGGGATGAGATTGGCGATATTCCTACAAACACTAGCCAGTCGGCAGTTGCCAATAACAAAAAGTAATTGGAGCGTCAAAGCTTGCTTTGACAGGCGAAGCATTGGAGCGTCGAAGCTTGCTTTGACCAGCGAAGCATTGGAGCGTCGAAGCTTGCTTTGACCAGCAAAGCATCGGAGCGTCAAAGCTTGCTTTGACTGGCGAAGCATCGGAGCGTCAAAGCTTGCTTTGACCAGCGAAGCATCGGAGCGTCAAAGCTTGCTTTGACCAGCGAAGCATCGGAGCGTCAAAGCTTGCTTTGACTGGCAAAGCAAGCTTCACATTTCCAATTCTCTGGTCAAAGCAAGCTTTGACGCTCCCTTCACACTAGAATAAATTATCTTCCACAACCCACACGAATAACATCAGTGAATAATGTTTAGATCATAGGAGACATTATGTCCGAGCATTCTACATTTTCTGTCGTGAAATCCGAGACAGCCACCCAAATACCGCTCACAGTTAATTTGGATGAGGATTTAAAGGATATTTACCTTGCCAAGGCTGAGGCGGAAGGCAAAGACTTGGATACTGTCATCAACCAAGGATTGCGACGCGCAGTCAGAAATGAACGCGGTGATAAATATGGCTTGAGTGACGAAGAAATCGCCAACATTGCCCGGAACGACAACGATGCCCGCTTTCTAATTTTTCATCGCAGCATTCTTCGGGGTGTGGCTGAACATGCCGAGTTTTTCCCGACCCTTCCCCCTTGTGCCCCTTTTATCACTGATTTGGAAGAAATGTATGACGACTTTGCCGATGCTTGCAAACAATCCAATCTGAGCCAAGAACAACTGAAGAAAGCACGGGAAGCCGAACAAGCCTCAATGGAAAAACTAATGAAAAAGATCAATAGTGTCGCCGAATACCACAAAAAGTTATACGACCTTGGGCTGCTTCCGCAAGAGATGGGTACGCCGCCCGTCATGGAACCGATTCTACGCCCTCCCTCCGCGCCCCTGTCATTACGAGCCGAAAA
>CAIOOA010000023.1 GCA_903859815.1 uncultured Methylococcaceae bacterium
ACGGTATCGGGTTGGCTGCGTAAGTGTTTGATTAAGCGCTGTGAGTGAATCCAAGTTTCACGTCCATGTGACTGGATTCCTGCTTCCCGGCAGGAATGACGGGTTATACATCAACGTTTTGCCTCATAATGAGAATTGCTGCTTTAACGCCCCCTACTTGATGATAATACTGCCAGAAAAGCTATAACCTACGGCATGTTGAGTGTGAAGGGGAAATTCAAGAGAGGTTTGCTTGAGTATTTTCTTGCGCAGCTTGTGCAACAGCGCATTCAAAGCCCGCATTCCATATTCGTCATCAACATAATTAAGCGTTGCCAGCAATTGTTTGCGCTGGATGATCTTGCCTCTGGCATTCGCCACCCACTTGACCAACTCATATTCCTTGCCGGTCAATTCTATTTTTTCGCCAGACGGAGACAGCAAACACCAAGTTGAATGGCACAACTGCCAAATATCGGGTGAAGCCAAGGCTTGCTGGCTGCGTAAGACATGACGGCGGGCAAGGCTGTTAATAGCCGCCAATAATTCTTGCATATCCACAGGCTTGACTAAATAAAGGTCGGCCCCGGATGAATAACCTTGCACCCTTTCTTCGACCCTGCCTCGTGCGGTCAACATGATAATCCCCAAGTCGGTCTTTAACCTCGCAAATTGGGCTACCTGATAACCGGACATATCGGGCAAGCCAATATCAATAATCGCAACGTCATACGAATCATTTTCAATAGAGGAAAAGAATTCACGAGCAGTACCAATCGCCGTCACCGCAATGCCTTCATCCTCGATGTAACGGACGATGCTATCTCGTAAATCTTGGTCATCCTCGACGAAGAGGATTTTGTATGTGGGGTTGTCCATTGGAATGAAAGTTTTGTTATATCAAGTTTAAACAATAGGCAAACGAATCGTCGCCGTCGTGCCATTATCATCACTGCGAATGGAAACGCCACCCTGATGTTCTTGGACAATTCTAGCGACTAGATATAGCCCAATTCCAGAGCCTATGACGTGATTATTGCCGGGTATTCGGTAGTTTTTTTCAAACACCCGATCCCATTCTTCAGGCGCGATGCCTAGCCCGTGGTCGGTCACACTCAATATACACTCGTTCCCTTGGCGATATAGATTAACCTCCACCGCAGTTCGTTCCGGCGAATACTTGACCGCATTGTCCAGCAGATTGAGGATGACTGTTTTCATCAATTTTGGATCGCCTAAAACAATCATCTCGTCCGTGTCGTCTTGACTCAAGGATAGCGGACGTTCCGGCCAAAACTCTTTCGCCTGATGAATGACTTCCTCCACGAAATCAGCCAAATCAAACTCCTCAAGCCTTAATTTAAAAGAATCATCGGTAAACTTGGCTTTGTCCAGATTGATTTCCAGCACTTCCACCAAGCGGGAGATGGCCCGTTTCATTTTGTTGACGGCAAAAGCCAAGGTTCCGTCCGGGTCATGTTTCTTTTTGGACAACAAATCCAGATTGGTACGGATGATGGTCAGCGGGGTGCGGTATTCGTGGGACACCATGGACACGAAACGGCTTTGCCGCTCCAAGGTTTGCTCCAAATCTTGTTGTTTTTGGCGCAGTTCAAAGGTCATCTCGACAGCCATTGCTTCCGCGTTTTGTTTGGCGTTGCGCTCTGCTAGCAAGGCGCTTTGTTGGTCGAGTCGAATCTGTTCGGCCATTGCCATGCTGAACAATACGATGTTGCCAAAAGCTCCCATTTGGATAATATTCAGGCCAAGGTAAGTGATGGGCATCCAATTGGTCAGTCGCAATATTTGCATCAAGGAGCCAAAAAATAACACCATAAACGCCAACCGGTACAGCCATCGCCCCCCCCGTGATGTTTTCTTTGCGATGACAATATCTAGGTACAACAGATAGACAATGAGGCACAGACCGATAATAAGATGGGTTTTTGAAAAGACGGAGGTGGGCATCCAGGGTAAGGACAGAAAAGCCACATCAGTGGCCACCAGAATACCCCAAAATATACTGCGCTGATTCCGAGTCAAATCATCAGAATACAGTTTGTATCCGAACAAAGCTAGAAACACCCAAGCCAACCCGCCCCCGAGGTTGACCATCATTTCATCGACGTTGTGGGCAAGGCTAGGCAACAGCAAAGACAATATGCCCGTGGTAGCCAGCCGGTTGCCAAGTAAGGAAAAAAGATACAGCGCAAAGTAACAATACAATAGGTTTTTGAGACGTAAACCAAACACGAGGGCGATGAAACCCAGTAACAAGAAACTAGCCAGCATAAAAAACTGTAACGCCAAGGTCATATTGGTGTCGTATGCCAATAGGTCGTCGGGTTTGATCGAACCCATCAGGGCTAGGTTGCTGGTTGTTTTCACTTGAATATATACCCAACGCATTTGCTGCTCGGGTAAGCTCAACGGAATGACGAATTCAGGGTGATACCGATGGCTATCCCTCGCTGAGACATGATCCCCTAGGCGATACACCCGATAGGAAGCGGGTAAGTCGGCTTGTTCCATAACTTGAACATAAACGGTGACATAGTCCAATACGGGTGGACCGAGGGATAAAAAAGCTTCAGGAGGGAATGAATGCTGACGACTCACTTGAAAGCGCAACCAAACTGTTTGAACCCCGAATCCTTTATTGAAAAAACCGGGCAGTGGTTTGAAGCTGTACTGGTATTCCAAAGATAAAACTTCGGCAAAACTGAGGCGTGAAGAAGCGTCTTCCAATACTTCCAAATGTCCTGACAACTGATGTGTTTGGTTTGCTTCAAGCGACAATGGTTCGGCAAGCCCCGCTGCAATGCCGAATTCCAGCCAGAATAAAAGAATCGCAGCCATGCAATGCATGACGAATACTGGAAGCCGTCGTGTTGGTGAAGTCGTTACAGCGAAATTCATCTACTTAACTGTGAGCAACTCTTGGACATGCGCCCCGACGCTTTCCCCCAAGGCTGTCAGGTTGTAACCCCCTTCCAAGGCGGAAACCAGTTTCCCCCCACAATGGCGCTTGGCAAGGTTTAGCAATTCACGGGTGATCCAAGCATAATCCTCTTCCACCAATTTCAACGCGCCTAGCGGGTCGTCTTTGTGGGCATCGAAACCAGCCGAAACCAGGATCAATTCCGGCTTGAAACGGTCTATAGCAGGTAGGATTTTGCCATCCATCGCGGCACGGAATTCAACACCCCCGCTACCGGCTGGCAATGGGGCATTGAAGATATTGCCAACCCCGGTTTCGCTAACCATCCCCGTCCCCGGATACCAAGGATGTTGATGCGTGGAGGCATAAAGCACATCCTTATTTTTTTGGAAAATATGCTGAGTGCCATTGCCGTGATGCACGTCGAAATCGACAATGGCAACCCGCTGGATGCCGTGCTTGTGCCTTGCATGTTCGGCGGCGATGGCGATATTGTTGAACAGGCAAAAACCCATGGCTTGATTGGCCTCGGCATGATGCCCCGGCGGTCGCACCCCGCAAAAGGCGTTGCGAGCAAGTCCTGCAAACACGGCATCGACGGCGGCACAGACCGCACCGACGGCATAGAGGACGGCTTCACCAGTGCCCAGCGAAACGGGTGTGTCCGGGTCTAGGTATTGGATTCCATAGTCGGGTATGGAATCCAATACCTTATCGATTTGGGGTTTGGGGTGAACTAATAATATCTGCCCAATTTCGGCGCGTGGCGCATCTTTTTTGACCAAACTGGCGAATTCTGCACGATTCAGCACCGAATCAATGGACCTTAACCGAGCGGCATTTTCAGGGTGGCCTGCGCCAGTGTCGTGGGATTGAAAACTGGGATGGGTATAATAGAAAGTGGTCATGGCATATTTAGTGCTTTATTTATTGGTTCTTGAAGTTGGCGACTTTGCCTATTGTGCGCAAGCTTGGCAAAAAAAGCCATGGGTATCCCTCTGCAAGCGGGTTAATCCCCATGGTACGATGGTTGCTGTAAACATAGATCGCTCAAACTAACGTGCCATGAGGAACAGCCGTGGGTATCATTTATTGCAAAGTTCGTCTAGCCAACCCGTATTATCCGGGACAGGAAGAAATTGACGTGCAAGCCTTGGTTGACACAGGAGCAACCCATCTTTGCATACCAGAGCATATTGCCCTGCAATTAAAATTAACAACTCTCAAAGAGCGTGAAGTCGTCACCGCAGACGGCCAACATAAGCTAGTCCAGTATGCGGGACCGATTCAGGTATCAACCCTAGGCAGGGACTGCTTTGTTGGCGCATTGCTCATGGGGGATCAAGTTTTGCTGGGCGCAATTCCTTTGGAAGACATGGACTTGGTGGTTTTGCCACGGGAACAGAGACTGGCTGTAAACCCTGATGCGCCGAATATTCCAATGGCATTTGCCAAATAGATCCGACAATCTTTCCGCACAGTTGCGGTGACATCTACTATTTTTTTCACTTACGCGAAGAGGCTGACATGCTAGACGAATACCGCATACAAGTAGCTGAACGAGGGGCGGAGGGATTGGTTCCCAAGCCTTTAACCGCAGAGCAAACGGCCGCTTTGGTGGACTTGATCAAAGATCCTCCCCCAATTGAAGAGGATTTTTTACTGGAATTATTGACTAACCGTGTCCCCGCAGGCGTCGACGAAGCAGCCTATGTCAAAGCCGCTTTCCTAACCGCTGTTGCAAAATGCGAAGCAAAATCGGAAATTCTTTCGCAATATGCGGCTGTCGAGTTGCTAGGGACCATGTTAGGGGGTTACAACGTACAACCTTTGATCGCCCTATTGGATGACCCCCAGCTTGCACCCACCGCCGCCAAAGGGCTTTCCCATACTTTATTAATGTTCGATGCATTCCACGATGTGCAGGAAAAGGCCGAAGCCGGCAACAGCCATGCTCAGGCCGTGATGAATTCTTGGGCCGAAGCAGAATGGTTCACCAGCCGCCCTGCCCTGCCTGAAAAACTTACCGTCACCGTGTTCAAGGTGGTTGGTGAAACCAATACCGACGACTTGTCGCCCGCACAAGATGCGTGGTCGCGCCCGGACATCCCTTTACATGCCAAGTCCATGCTGAAGGTTCCGCGTGAAGGCATTTACAATGCGGAAGATCAAATCATTGAGCTTAAAAGAAAAGGCTTCCCGGTCGCCTATGTCGGCGATGTGGTGGGCACGGGTTCGTCAAGGAAATCCGCCACTAACTCGGTGTTATGGTACACGGGCGACGATATTCCCCATGTCCCCAACAAACGAGCAGGTGGCGTGTGCATAGGCGGCAAAATCGCCCCTATATTTTTCAACACCATGGAAGATTCCGGCGCACTGCCCATCGAATGCGATGTGACCGTGCTGAACATGGGCGATGTGATCGACATCCACCCTTATGAAGGTGTCATTCGCAACCATGAAACCGGGGCTGAATTATGCCGGTTTGAGTTAAAAACCGACATCATCCTTGACGAAGTGCAAGCCGGTGGACGCATACCGCTTATCATAGGCCGCGCCCTGACCGACCGCGCCCGCAAAGCCTTGGGGTTACCCGCCTCGACGGTTTTCCGCCGCGCCCAAGCGCAGGCTGATTCCGGCAAAGGGTTTACCTTGGCGCAAAAAATGGTCGGCAAGGCTTGCGGAGTGGCTGGCATTCGCCCCGGCACTTATTGCGAACCACACATGACCACCGTTGGCTCGCAAGACACCACCGGGCCAATGACCCGAGACGAGTTGAAAGATTTGGCCTGTCTGGGCTTCTCAGCCGATTTGGTCATGCAATCCTTCTGTCACACGGCGGCTTACCCCAAGCCAGTGGATGTGCAGACCCACCACACCCTGCCTGACTTCATCATGACCCGTGGTGGTGTGTCGTTGCGCCCCGGCGATGGCATCATTCATTCATGGCTGAACCGGATGTTATTGCCAGACACCGTCGGCACGGGCGGCGATTCACACACGCGTTTCCCGATTGGCATTTCATTCCCGGCAGGTTCCGGGCTAGTGGCATTTGCCGCCGCCACGGGCGTCATGCCGCTGGACATGCCGGAATCGGTGTTGGTTCGTTTCAAAGGCAAGATGCAACCGGGCATCACCCTGCGCGATTTGGTTCATGCGATTCCTTACGCGGCTTTGCAACGGGGATTGTTGACCGTCGAGAAAAAGGGCAAGAAAAATATCTTTTCAGGCCGTATTTTGGAAATCGAAGGCTTGCCAGATTTAAAGATCGAACAGGCGTTTGAATTGGCCGATGCGTCCGCAGAACGCTCGGCGGCGGCGTGTACCGTGAAACTCAACCCGGAACCCATCGCCGAGTATTTGCGCTCCAATATCACTTTGCTGCGCTGGATGATTGCGGAAGGCTATGGCGATGTGCGCACCTTGCAGAGGCGCATCAAATCCATGGAAAACTGGCTGGCGAACCCGACGCTGCTTGAAGCCGATGAGGATGCCGAATATGCCGAGACCATCGAGATCGACTTGAATCAAATCACAGAACCATTGCTGTGCTGCCCTAACGACCCGGACGATGTCAAGCCATTGTCGGCAGTCGCAGACACTCATATTGACGAGGTATTCCTAGGTTCGTGCATGACCAATATTGGACACTTCCGTGCAGCCGGTCATTTGTTGGACAAGTTTGGCAAGCAAATCCCCAGCCGCTTGTGGGTTGCCCCACCGACCAAAATGGATGAAGACCAATTGAAGGAAGAAGGCTTTTATGCCACTTACGGCAAAGCCGGCGCTCGAACGGAGATGCCGGGTTGTTCATTGTGCATGGGTAATCAGGCCAGGGTGGCGGACAATGCCGTGGTGGTTTCGACCTCAACGCGCAACTTCCCCAACCGTTTGGGTAAGGATGCGCAAGTGTTCTTGGCATCGGCAGAATTGGCGGCAGTTTGTTCCATTTTAGGCCGCATCCCCACGGTTGCAGAGTACATGGGCTATGCGGTTGAAATCGATGCAAAAGCCGATGACACCTACCGCTATCTTAATTTCGACCAGTTGCCGGAGTTCGTCAACAAGGCCGAACAGGCGAAGATGGAGGAGTTGGCCTGATTCTAGCTTGATATAGTTTCGTAGCCCCTTACTCAGTCCAAGATCAGTGATGACAAAGAGACTAAAGCCGGGGCTACGAACAGTCTTCCCAATACCCATTTTTTAACTTAAAGAAATGCTGGGAATATAGACAATAAAGCCTGTCAGGCAAAGCACCTGAAAGGCAGATCAAAAACACTTGAAAAAGAGAGAATGACAATGAAAACGGTCACTGAAAATGCGCTGAAAGATAGAATGTCTGATTATCTTCGTGAAGTGGAAGCCACCGGAGAAGAATTGATGGTCACCAAAGACGGTCAACTCGTACTTAAAATAATCTCATACAATCGATATTCTGGTGAGCTTGAATCCAACCGAGAAGAACATAATAACGCATGGTAACAATAGATAGTCAAATATCCATGCCCATGCAGTGATAACAATGAATGTACCTCAAGCTAAAACCACCATCGCAGACTATCTCGACTACGAGCGTGCGTCGACTGAACGCCACCAGTTTGTCGATGGTGAAATCTTCGCCATGGCTGGCGAAAGCTTGGAGCATAGCACGATCAGTGCGAATATCATTATTAGCCTAGGGCTTCAACTGCGTGGCAAACCCTGCCGGGTACTATCGCCGAATATGAAAATCCGCAGTGGGCCAGTGGAGGCACATGGTACGAAAGGCTTGTTTTCTTATGCCGATGCCAGCGTGGTATGTGGTGAACCACGTTTCCACGATACTCATAAAGATATACTGCTCAATCCCAAATTGATTGTCGAAGTTTTGTCGCCATCAACCGAAGCCTTTGACCGAGGCGATAAGTTCTTACGCTACAGCACTTTCTTGGACAGTTTCACCGATTATTTACTGGTATCGACAATCGAGCCGAGACTGGAACATTTCACCAAACAAACCCCCAATCAATGGGTTTACACTTGCATTTCGGGCTTGGATGCATGCTTGTCACTACCCAACTTAGGCTGTCAGTTGGAATTGGCAGAGGTGTTTGATGGGGTGGAATTTGAAGCTTAATCGGATTTAAGCTTGTTCTTCCATAAAGATTTGGCTCAATCCATTTACCCTTATTTCCCATCACCACATTTATTGTCTTGTGAGTTATTGTCTTGCAGGGATTTTTCCTTGTAAGGTATTTCTTCCATCCTAAAATCTTGCAGCAGAAGGTTGGTAGGACATGCCAAGCCAGCAGCATTCCATAAACCAGCATAATAGTTGTTGCGATCTTGTTGTTCAGTCAGTGGTATATTTTGGTTAAATTGCGCGTAGATTGCAGCAGATTCATACATGCTTTTATTTGTAGGCTGAGTTGGATTCTTAAAATTTTCAGCCGTTGTTGATATTAATCCCGACACACCTGTAAACAAGGCGGACGGTGCACTTAGTGCAAAACCAGCAATTGAAGCAAGCCCACTAATCACAAGAGAAATTGCCTCACTACCAATCGCACCCGCCACTGCTCTCCTCGTTCGATCAATACAATGATTTACAGCAGCCTGAACAATATATGCCTGACAATTTGTAGGTATCCAAACCTTATTCTCATCGGCTTTATAAGTAGGGGCCTTGTTTCCTTCTACTCCCTTTGAACAATAATTTAAACAATATTGAGCATCAGCGTATGGCTCAAGGCCATCAATTGTTTTAGTTGTAACGAGAACTTTGTTGACACCGGCCTCAGATTTGTAAGCAGCGGCAGTAACCGCATTTAAGACTGAAAGTCGAGTTGCACCTTTTGAGACTGATGCATCCACCCCCGCTTTTAGCATAGGAAGAAATGAAGCATCACTAGACGGGGGGGCGGGAGGTGGCGGTGGAGTAGAGATGAGAGGTCTACCCACCGATAAATTGTAAGCATCTTTAAACTTAGAACCGCACCCAGACATGAAAAGAGGCAACAAAATAACTAAATGAAATAATGCTTTAGAACGTATAATATCCATAGTTACTTCCTCTTTGTGGTGATATTTTTAATTGTTTGGATGGCATCATTCCAAATATTTTATTAAAAGTCAATGACTTTTACATGGTTTAACAGTAAATGTTATGCAAGTATGCAACAACCCACAGACGCGTTAGCGATTTAGTATATTCAGCCGGATGGTCCAGTTTCCCCATGCGGAGGCCACTATTGCGCCTAACCGCGTTTGCCCTATAATGTAACGCCCTTCCAGTCAATAACTTTATCCCCACTACGGAGAACATAATGAAAAAAACGGCACTAATATTCACTGCGTTGGTGTGTGTTGCAGCCTATAGCACACCCTCTATTTGCGAGGAGAAACCTGCACCTCCGCCAAAACCACCGGCACACGAAGGAATGCCTGGAATGGGCGGTATGGGCGGCGGCATGGGGATGATGGGTGGCATAAGCGAAGAACAAATTGATGCCCATTTACGCCAGATGCAGGACAAGATGCTAAGGGATTATGACTTCATGCGAAAAATTCGTGAAGCCAAGGATGAAAAAGAACAGGCGAAATTAAAGGACGAGTGGTTGCAAGCGATGAAGCAACATAGGAAGACAGGTCCTATTCCGCAGCCATTAAAAATGCATGGGATGCCTGAAGCAGCCCCTCAGAAATAGCGATTGCTAGTGGGTTTGATGAAAGAGTGATGCGGGAGTGCAAGAAGGCTTGCCTTGCGATGGCGTATTCAGGTAAGGCAAGCTTTGCACTCCCGACATGATTTCAAACACATTCAATGCTTGTTTGCATCACTTTAGCTATCCTAATTTATAGATAATCCGATGCCCAACCTCTTAACCCTCGCCGAACAAATTCTAACCACCCCCGATGTTGAAGCCAAACTCAGCCTGACCCATCATGCCTGGCAATGCCATCAACAAGGTGAATTGAATCTTGAAACTGACACCCACCCTCCCCTGCCCCCGGAATCTGCCCAATTCCCAAATAAGCCTGTTTTGGTCGATCCCCGCGAACTGCCGAAACGTAAGCTGACCAGCAATGAAGGCAAAGCAGCTTTGCTTCATGCCGTCGCCCATATCGAATTCAGCGCCATCCAACTGGCTTGGGACCATCTTTACCGATTCCGGGACATGCCACAACAATATTACTTAGACTGGCTAGGGGTGGCTGAAGAAGAGGCCCAGCATTTTGAATTGCTGCATGGTAGGTTGCAGGAGTTTGACATGGAATATGGCGATTTGCCTGCCCACGCAGGATTGTGGGGCATCGCCACCGAAACGGCTTATGACGTATTGGCGAGAATGGCCTTAGTCCCCCGCTTCATGGAGGCAAGGGGTTTGGATGTGACACCGGGGATGATCGCCAAGTTGAAAAATCTTAAAGACACCGCCAGCGTTAAAGTCCTAGAGCGAATTTTGCATGACGAGGTCGGCCATGTCGCCTTGGGTTCGCATTGGTTCCAGTGGATTTGTGGGCAGCGAGGCTTGAACCCCGAACAGGAATATTTCAAGCTGATTGAACGCCACATGAAAGGCCAAGCCCGTGGACCCTTCAATTTGGAACTACGCCGACAGGCCGGTTTCAGTGAGGCTGAATTAATCCTGCTTGACAAAGCCCAAGGATTTGCCTGATTCTGTTAGAATAGTCTCACCAAACATTCAGGGAATCTAGCTTTACCTTCTATGCCCAAAAAGTTGTATATCGAAACGTTCGGCTGTCAGATGAACGAATACGATTCCGCCAAAATGCGGGATGTATTGCAAGCATCTCATGGCTACGAACTCACCAGCGACCCCCATCAAGCCGATGTGTTGCTGCTCAATACTTGTTCAATCCGCGAAAAAGCCCAGGAAAAAGTCTTTTCCGAATTGGGCCGTTGGCGACCGTTGAAGGAGAAACGCCCCGAGGTCATGATAGGCGTAGGCGGTTGCGTCGCCAGTCAAGAAGGCGAAGCCTTGCAAAAACGCGCTCCATTCGTGGACATAGTATTTGGCCCACAAACGCTGCATCGTTTGCCTCAATTGCTGGATCAGGCTCGTGCTGAAAAAAAGCCAGTCATGGACATTTCCTTCCCCGAAATCGAGAAATTCGACGCACTTCCAGAACCTCGCGCAGAAGGGGTGAAGGCGTTTGTCTCGGTCATGGAAGGGTGCAGCAAATATTGCACATTTTGCGTGGTTCCTTACACTCGGGGCGAGGAAGTCAGCCGCCCAGTGGATGACGTGGTGGCGGAAATTGAAGCCCTAGCCCAACAAGGTGTGCGCGAAGTCAACTTGCTCGGACAGAATGTCAACGCCTACCAAGGCGAAACCAGCGATGGCGACATCGCCGACTTCGCGCTATTGCTCTATTATGTTGCCGCGATCAAAGGCATAGAACGCATTCGTTACACCACGTCCCATCCCGTTGAGTTTTCCGATAGCTTGATTGAAGCCTATGCTGAAATCCCCCAGTTGGTGGATCATTTGCATTTGCCTGTACAAAGCGGCAGCAATCGAATTCTGTCCTTGATGAAACGCGGTCACACCCGCGAAGACTACATTGCCAAAATCCAACGCTTGCGGGAAGTGAGGCCCAACATTAGCCTTTCTTCGGACTTCATCATTGGCTTTCCGGGTGAAACCGACGAAGATTTTGAGCAAACCATGAATTTGATTGAAACCCTTGGCTTTGACCTTTCATTCAGCTTTATTTACAGCGCCCGGCCCGGCACACCGGCGGCGGAGATGCCCGATGGGGTGGCAATCGAGCGCAAACGCGAACGTCTCGCACGTTTACAAAACTGTATTGCGGGCATGGCAGCGGAAATTTCGCGTAACATGGTTCACACGGTGCAAAGGGTTTTGGTGGAAGGCGTGTCGAAAAAGGATTATGCCCAAATGAGTGGTCGAACCGAGAACAACCGAGTGGTCAATTTCACCGGGCATCCCAAATTAGTCGGTCAGTTCGTCGATGTATTGATCACCGAAGCACTACCCAACTCCCTGCGCGGCAGACTGGCGGATGAATCCGTCAACGATGCCTCATTTTCCCATTTACCTAAAGTCATATCTGCTTAAACCTTGTCTAGTCATCCTAACAACCTGCAATTTACCCTGGAGCCGGACGACAACGAAAGGCTCGCCAGCCTGTGTGGTCAGTTTGATGAGAATCTGCGACATATCGAACGGCGGCTAGGAGTGGAAATCGCCAATCGCGGCAACCATTTCCAGATCATTGGTTCGGCCAAGCCAGCGCAAGCAGCCAGTCGCATTATTCATAATCTGTTCGAGGCAGCGGTGAGTGAAATCATCAGCCCGGAGCGGGTACATTTGACTTTGCAAGAATCCAACTTGGATTTTTTGCTGTCACCAGCGGAAGCACAGGATGAAGACTCGACCTTGATCCGCACCAAGCGCGGCGTCATCAAGGCGAGGGGATTCAATCAGCAAAAATATCTGAAAAGCATCCAAACCTGCGATATGAATTTTGGCGTCGGGCCGGCCGGTACGGGCAAGACCTATTTGGCTGTCGCCAGCGCCGTTGCAGCCTTGGAGCGCGAGGAAGTGCGACGCTTGATTCTGGCGCGACCTGCCGTTGAAGCCGGGGAAAAACTGGGCTTTTTGCCTGGCGACATGGCGCAAAAAGTTGACCCTTATTTGCGACCGCTCTATGACGCCCTTTACGAAATGCTAGGTTTTGAAAGAGTGGCTAAACTGATGGAGCGCAATGTTATCGAAGTCGCACCCTTGGCCTTCATGCGCGGACGAACCTTGAACGATTCCTTTATTATCTTGGATGAGGCTCAGAACACCACTGTCGAACAGATCAAAATGTTTTTAACCCGCGTCGGTTTTGGCTCCAAAGCCGTAGTCACGGGTGACATCACCCAAGTGGATTTGCCTCGCAATAAAGAATCCGGTTTGCGCCAAGTGATCGAGGTATTGCGCGAGGTGGACGGAATTAGCTTTACATTCTTCACTGCCCAAGATGTTGTGCGCCACCCTTTGGTGCAACGTATTGTTTCCGCCTATGAGGCTTACGAACGGACCCATGATTCACGTTGAATTGCAAAACGCCAGCACATCTAACGCCCTACCTTCCGAACAACAATTCTCGCTCTGGGCGATTGCCGCGACACGTAGAGAAAATGCCGAAATTTCCATACGCGTCGTTGACGAGGAAGAAAGCGCTGAATTAAATAATCACTATCGCGGAAAGATGGGGGCAACTAATGTTTTGAGCTTTCCATTTGTAAACCCTCCCGGTGTGAAAACCGACATTTTAGGGGATTTGTTGATCTGTGCCCCCATTGTTGAGAACGAGGCCAAAGAGCAAGGTAAAAATCCAATCGCACACTGGGCACACATGGTTGTTCATGGCGTATTACATTTACAAGGTTACGATCACATCAATGAAAATGAGGCTGTCATAATGGAGTCAGAAGAAACTGCCATCATGAATGGATTGGGATTTCCCGACCCTTACCAAGAGGCTGAATAATGAGCGAGGACCATAACGGAGAAAACCGTAGCTGGCTTGAACGGCTGGGGCTTTTTTTAACTGGCGAGCCGGAAGACAGGGATGATTTGCTAGTGTTTTTGCACGATGCGCAGAAACGCCACATCATCGACCCGGAAGCATTGTCGATGATCGAAGGGGTCATGAAGTTCTCCGAACTGCGTGTGCGCGACATCATGATTCCAAGGATTCAGATGGTGGTGGTCCCTCAAGATGCGGATTTGGAAAACATCTTTCCTTTGGTGATCGAGTCCGCTCATTCACGCTATCCGGTCATCCGCGAGGACAGAACGGAAGTGGTGGGCATCCTGCTCGTCAAGGATTTGCTGGGTCATAGCATGAAAAACCGCTCATTATTGGTCGAGGATATTATGCGTCCAGCCCAATTTGTACCCGAAAGCAAGCGTTTGAATGTTTTGCTGCGCGAATTTCGGGCAACCCGCAGCCATATGGCGATTGTCGTGGACGAATACGGTGCGGCGGCGGGATTGGTGACAATCGAAGATGTGCTGGAACAAATCGTCGGCGAAATCGAAGACGAACACGATTTCGGCGAGGAAGAATATATATTCCGCAAAAGTTCTCAAGAATATACGCTCAAGGCATTGACCCCGATTGAGGAATTCAACGAGTATTTTAACTCCAAGCTTGATGATGAAGAATTCGACACAGTGGGCGGATTGATTGTTAACAGCCTAGGCCATTTGCCCAGCCGAGGCGAAAAAGTGGAAATCGGCCCATTCCGCTTCACTGTGTTACATGCCGACAGCCGTCGTGTTCACTTGCTGAAACTAGTTTTATTGGAAGATCCCGGCATCAGTGAAGATTATGCCGACGATCAGTGACCTTTTAAGCCTAAAGATGCCTAGCCTTCATACAAAGGCATAAGGGATACCCATGCATTGGTCAGCCGAAAGCCCAGTAACCCTATGCGCCGCCTAATCCCCTATCTGCTGGCTTTGCTCGGTGGCCTGTTGCTGCCATTTGCCTTTTCGCCTTACGACTGGCCTTGGCTTGCGCCGGTCAGCCTGTTCTTGTTATTTGCGTCTTGGCTTCACGCCACACCCCTACAAGCCTTGGCACGGGGTTACCTTTTTGGGATGGCTCAATTCAGTGTCGGCATCTCTTGGGTGTATCTCAGCATGCACAATTTTGGTGGCGCTAACGCCATTGAGGCGGGCGGGTTGACTGTCCTGATCGTGTTGATTTTATCCTGCTATCCCGCTTTGGCCGGTTGGATGTCTCTGCGCCTATTCGGTCAACAGGGCAAACATATCAAGCTGTTGGTGATATTTCCCGCCTTCTGGATCATCTTTGAATGGCTTAGGGGGTGGTTCATCGCCGACTTTCCTTGGCTACTGGTTGGCTCTAGCCAAGTTGACACACCTTTAGGACATGGCCTAGCCCCTATGCTAGGGGTCCACGGGGTCAGTTTGGCCGTTGCTATGCTGGCAAGCCTAAGCCTATGCGTCCTCGACCGGGATGACTGGCGCAGACGGGCTGCGATGATGGGCATAGGCATTCTCATAGTTTCTTGTGCATGGTTGGGGCGCATCGAATGGACAAAACCCGCAGGCCCGCCTTTCAAAGTCGCTTTATTGCAAGGCAACATTCCGCAAAATCAAAAATGGCAACCCGAATTCCAACAAGCCACGCTTCAGCTTTACACGGAAATGACCCGCCAGCACTGGGATGCCAAACTCATTATTTGGCCGGAAACCGCCATACCGGCCTATTACCATCAAGTGGCAGACACTTGGCTGGTCAATCTTCGGAAGGAAGCCGCCCCGCATAATACTGATCTCATCATCGGCATACCTTGGCTGGATGGACCCGAAGGGCGTTACTACAATGCCATGATTAGCGTCACAGAAAAACCAGACCATTATTTCAAACGCCATTTGGTGCCATTTGGCGAATACCTACCCTTCAGGCATGTCTTTGGATGGGTATTGGATATTTTGAAAATCCCTCTATCCGATTTTGCCCGTGGAGAAAATGGTCAAGAACCGATACAAGCCGCCGGCTATCCAATAGCCGCTTCCATTTGCTATGAAGATGTGTTTGGCAACGAAGCCCGTGATACCCTGCCGCAAGCCGCCTACCTTGTCAATATCACTAATGACTCTTGGTTTGGGGATTCCATGGCCCCCCATCAACATGTTCAAATAGCTAGAATGAGGGCCATGGAGAGCGGACGTTATCTAGTGCGGTCCACCAATTCGGGCATTACCGCCGTCATAGCCCCCCACGGCAAAATCATCAGCCAAGCTCCGATGTTTGTTCAAACCTCCATCACCGCAGAAATCATCCCAATGATGGGCGCGACACCTTATATTCGGTTTGGGGATTGGTTGGTGATTGGGGTTTTGATGGGGGTGTTAACTTTTGTTAAGATACAACATCGTTAACGTAAAAAAACTTGTTGAGAAATTCCTATGCACTCCGACCAAAAACGAATCATAGCTGAGGCTATGCAATTGGACCCGGCAGCACGGGCTTTTATCGCTGAAACTTTGCTTGAAACTTTAGATTTTGAAGAAGATTTCCCAATTTCGCAAGAATGGATAAATGAAATAAACCGACGTTGCGCCGAGATAGACAACGGAACAAGCAAACTAGTCGATCATAATACCGTTATACATCACCTAAGAGGGAAATAAGCCTAATGGATTTGTTGCAATAGTGAAAAAATCCGACTTCTTCTACGATCTTCCGCAACCTCTAATCGCCCAAGCCCCTTTACCCAAGCGTTCCGCCAGCCGACTGTTATCGCTGTCGGGAGACTCCGGGGGAATTAGGGATTTGATGTTCACCGACCTCCCTACCCTGCTCAACCCCGGCGACCTGTTAGTCTTCAATGACACCAAGGTCATTCCGGCAAGGCTTTTTGGACAAAAAGCCACGGGCGGAAAAGTCGAACTCTTGATCGAGCGGATAGTGGACAAGCGCCGTGCGCTGGCCCATATTCGTGCCAGCAAATCGCCATTGCCGGGTTCGGAACTGCTGATGGACGGCAAGCATCGACTGCTTGTCATGGGAAAGGAAGATGATCTGTACCGTGTGGAATCAATAGAAAGGGACATTGCCGACATCCTAGCCGAGGTCGGTCATATTCCGCTGCCTCCTTATATCGAACGGACAGACAGCGTGGAAGACCGCGACCGTTATCAAACGGTTTTTGCACGTCAACCGGGCGCAGTGGCAGCGCCCACTGCCGGTTTACATTTCGATGAAACCATGCTGGCCCAACTGGAAGCAATGGGTATTGAAACAGTTTATGTGACCTTGCATGTGGGTAGTGGCACATTCCAACCCTTGCGAGTGGAAAATCTTGAAGACCACGTCATGCATGAAGAATTTTGCGAGATTGACGAAATGGCTGTCAGCAAAATCCAAACCGTGCGAAACCGGGGTGGCAGGGTAGTGGCAGTTGGAACCACGGCAGTTAGAACCTTGGAAACAGCAGCTATTTCAGGTCAATTAACAGCATTTAAAGGGGAAACCCGCTTATTCATCAAACCGGGTTTTCAATTCAACTGTGTGGATGCCATGCTCACCAATTTCCACTTGCCTGAATCCACCTTGCTCACCCTAGTATGTTCATTCGCAGGATATTCGCAAACCATGGCAGCCTATGCCCATGCAGTTGAACAACAATACCGATTCTTTAGCTATGGCGATGCGATGTTTGTCACGAAAAGCCAAAATAAATAAAGCATTTATGCCTTATACAGGAAACAATATTTAAGATAATTTAGAATGATGCACGATCATCAAGCTTTTCGCTTGGCGATGACAGTATATCCTAGACAATCATCCCCCCAATCAAGCTTTATCGTAAGATTGGCGACAACTCCAACCAATAATAATAAAGGGATAAGCAATACTCCTAGGGTTCTGTTGAACACTTTAGACAATACTCGCTTATCCGCATTGAAAATAAGAATTAGTGGCAGAGCCATTACTTTATAACAAGCCACAGTCAAAGGGTTACCCCTTGCGTGGACTACGATACTGTCAAAACCGGCATCAAGCAATAACAAATTTAATCCAGACGGCGTAAACCGCCAATAGTCATGGGGTATGAAATGCCATCGGGCAGAAAAAGGAACGGTAAGAAGCAAGCCACCACCAGGCTTCAAGCATTTCGCTGCTTGCTGAACAAATGAACGGGGATCGGGAATATGCTCCAATACTTCTGCGCACAAAACAAAATCAAAAGAAGCTTCTCCAACTGGCCAGTCCTCACCCGAAAAATACAAAGTACCAGGCACTTCGTAACCAAAATTTAATTTTGCGTCCTCAGTGTCCAAACCCAGATAAGATATATTCTCTGGCATAAGCATTCTATATGTTTGAGCACCACATCCAATATCTAAAACCGCCCCATATACTTTTGGTAATTCTTGTGCCAAATCCATCCATATTGAGTTTGCTTGCAAGTCTATAAATCGCCTCATAAGATTCACAAACCGGTTCCAAAAACTATCGTTTGTCTTGAATATCGGGGGTCGAAATACTTCGACTTGCTTAAGAATTAGATTACGCCGACTGATATGACTGAACATTTTGCCATTAACTCATAATATGTAGAACCTAATACTTTCGATTTTTTTTGTAAACGAAGGGATAATTAAGTTACCCAACTTAATTAACTTAAGTTTTTCAAATTATCTGCTTCTGCGGCATTTCGAAGTTCTCCATCGCGAATAATGGATTTACGAATAAAATGTGGACGTGCCTTGACTTCTTCAAATATTTTGGCTATGTAATCTCCAATTAGGCTAATTGCAAATAGGTTGATACTGCCAAAGAAAATAATAGTGATTAGTGTGGTTGTGACACCACGAGGTGCCAAATCTGGAAACAATAATTTGGCCCCGATTTGGAATAATGCAATACCTGCCGACAAACAAATCAGAATTACACCAAATGCGGATAGCATATTCAAGGGTGTATTACTAAATGAAAGAATGCCCTTTTTAGCCCATCCAATGTTCTTAAACAAGCTGTTGGTGGAAACACCAAAAAGCCGCTCTGGCCGCAAATAATCAACTCCCGTCTGCTTAAAGCCAGCATACGCTCGAATGCCACGAATGAACAAATCCCGTTCTGGGAATTGCAAAAGACTTCGCACTACTTTTTTGTCCATTAAAGAAAAGTCACCTGCGTCATGAGGGATAGTGATATAAGAAAATAAATCAAAAATACGGTAAAACATTTTATAAGCAATCTGCATATGTTTTGCCGCCTCTCGCTTGACTCTTCGCCCATACACCACATCAAAACCCTCTCTCCATTTTTGCACAAATGGCTCAATCAATTCAGGCGGGTCTTGCAAATCCCCATCTAGCAGCACACAGGCATTTTTAGTGGCTATTTCCATACCACTGCGAAAAGCCGACTGTGAGCCAAAGTTCCTTGAATGGGAAATACCAATGACTTTACGATCAATGGCCGTTAATTTACGAATTTCCTCTTCACTATTATCTGGACTATTATCATTGACGAAGATAATTTCATAATCAATATTTAATTTATCAAAGACCTGCTTGAGACGTTGATACATGACGGGTATGGCTTGACCGTCTTTATAACAAGCGATTACTGCTGAAACACTAAAAACGTGATCCAGACCAAACCGCTTGGATACTTGCTGGTAACGTTGCTTGTCTTCCAAGCTTTGATACCATTCAGCCGTTAGCTGCAAACCGTCCAAAAGTGATTTTTTCGCGCTCCAACCAAGTAGCAACAGGGCCTTTGAAGGATTCGCATACCATTCCGTCGTATCCCACTCCCGACTGGTCATGCTAAATTCTGGTTCGGCATCAATCGAAAACATTGACTTGGATATTCGAGCAATGTCGGCAATCGTTGTCTTTATGCCACTTCCGATATTGAATGATTCGCCATAGTTGGGTTCTGCAAGATTCAAAGCGCAATCTATGAATGCTTCTGAAACATCATCCACATAAACGAAATCGCGTGAAACCATAGGCTCAACAAACGGTGGGAAAGTACCCTCAATGCCCTTGGCAATGATGGCTGGTATCAATCTTGAAGCGTCTTCATACGGCCCATACACAGAATACAAACGGAGGTTTGCACAAGGAAAGCACAGTTTTTTTCCGTAGTAACGGATCAAACCGGATACAGCCGCCTTGCTGACTGCATAATGGCTATTCGGTGTCAATTGAGTATCTTCATCGGGGGCTGCTGCATTATCGCCATATTCCGATGAACTACCGGCATGGACATACATCGCAACTGAGCGACCTTGCAATTCCTCAAGCAATCTTGAAGTTAAATTGAGATTTGTTTTGTAAATTAAGGCACTATCTTTCTCAAAAGAATAAGCCCCATAGGCAATGCAATTGAAAACTGTGCGAGGGTTTACTTGAGTTAATAAACTGGAAAGGTTAATCTCCACCAACAAATCAGTCACAATGACTTGATTATTGGGTATTCCTGTCAAACGCCAAGGACTATCACGGCTAGACGTTCCAAACACATCATTGCGATACTTACAAATCATGCGAAACAAATTGGCACCGACAAAACCGCTGGCACCTAGAACCAAAATGGGTCCTTGTAATTGGAGTACCTTATTTTTCATTTATTCCGAGTATCACATTATTCATGAGGTTGGCGGATCGCTTCCAACACCCCTTGCGCATCAATTCCACATTCTTTGCGGTGAAACGCTTGGGAACCATATAGCCCGGAAAGATACCCTTTGGCATGGAAGTGCAAAAAGCGTTGGACTGGAAGTCTTCTGCTTAATATAAAATGTGCAAACATCTGGCCGACCCCACCCTGAGCCACATGCTCTTCAACTACACATACTTGTTGCTTGGCTATTATAGCTTGGATAAGTTCAACAGGCACATCAGACGGTAGAATGGGGAGTTCCGACAATACCCATAATTCTGGCCTATGGGTGCTGTCCATTTGACCCATTATTTCAACAAAGCCGCCGACCAAAGGTCCAGTGACAATCAGCACATCCCCATCTCCTGACAATAGCCGACGCCATGGGGCATAGTTCGGCAAACAAAAATCCTTGGGCTTTTCGCAACGCCCAAGCCTCAGGTAAGCTGGTCCTCGCCAAGAACCCATTTTCTTGACTAAAACCGTGACATCTTCACTAAAGGCAGGTACGAATATCCGCATGTTTTGTAACGTCAGCAAAGCCCCATAGTCTTCCAAGGCATGATGGGTTGAACCCATAGAACCGTAAGCGTAACCGCCTCCATTACCGACCAATTTCACATCGAAGTCGTGCAGACACACATCGTTGCGTATCTGTTCGAACGGACGGGCATACAAAAACGGTGCGATACTGTAAACCCAACATTGCAGCCCCCCGCTGGCAATTCCTGCCGCCACCGATACCATATTCTGCTCAGCCACGCCCGCATTGACAAAATCATGCCCCATGGCTTTTTGTAATGGCTCCAAAGCCATGAACCCTAAATCCCCGGTCATAAATACAAAACGCGAATCAGCGTATAAATCCACTAAGGCTTGGCAAGTGACATTTCTCATGAGCTTTGCTCGACTTCCAATACCGCTTGCCGGTATTGCGCTTCTGTCATAGGCAAATAATGCCATTCCATGCGATCCTCCATGAAACTTATGCCATGACCCTTGACTGTCCGAAGAATAATGATTTTCGGCTGGGTGGATTGTAATCCAAGCGCAGCCGCCAAGGCGGTCGTATCGTGACCGTCAATTTGCTGAACATCGACATTAAACGCTTGAAATTTTGTTATTAGTGGTTCCAAGGATGCGATGTCTACGGTTCTGCCAAAGCCTTGCAATCCATTTGCATCAACGAGCAGGGTTAGATTGTCGAGTTTATGGTGTGCCATGAACATAAGCGACTCCCAATTCGAGCCTTCTTCCCATTCACCGTCCGAAGTGAAACAGAAAACGTGCCCGGCTTCTTGTTTCAGACGCTTTACGAAAGCCCGTCCTATTGCCAGACCAAGGCCATGACCCAAACTACCCGTTGAAAAAGGGATGTTCTGATGCCAACCTCCAACAGGGTGTCCGGTCATTTTTCCACCTTCTTGATGAAACATGGAAAGGCTTCCGTCATCAAGCCTTCCACATACCCATAAGGCGATGTAAAGAGCGCCTGCGGAATGACCTTTGGATAAAACAAATATGTCTTCTTCACTTAATACCTTGGAATGAAGATAAACCATGGCATCCAAGGCTGACAGGTTGCCACCCAGATGACCTATATTTGCCTCGTAGTGCATTTTAAGCAACCGCAAACGCGCTTTCTTAATTAGCTGATTATCCATTCGGGGGACTCCGTTGAGCCTAGTCGCTTTAAGTTAAAGAAAACATGGATTGATTTCAAATCTGCCCAGAAGAAATTGTAGAAGCTTGATCACTATCTTGCACCCAACTCTACCGCACCAATCGATTCCCGCAGCTTTGCCGAAGCCAACCGATAACGCCGGTCTGCCACAGAACATAGCCCACCCGTCATCATTAACAATCCGCCTAACCAAATCCAGCGAATAAATGGTTTAACATAAACACGGACGATCCAAGCCCCCTTATCCATGGGTTCGCCCAGTGCCACATATAAATCGCGAAAAAAGCCAGGGTCAATAGCCGCCTCGGTCATGGTATTGCGCTGGACTTTATAAACCCGCTTTTGCGGCTTGAGTTCGGCAACTGGCTTATCGCCATTGGAGACTTGGAAACTGCCTTCTTTTGCGCGGTAATTGGGTCCAGAAACATCGTTCACGCCCAAAAATTTAAAGCTATATCCGCCAATTTCTGTAGATTCATTGGGCGCAAGCCGGACTATTTTCTCTACGCTGTATTGATTGGACAGCACAGCCCCAACTAAGAACACTGCCGCTCCCAGATGGGCGAAGGTCATGCCATAAACACTAGGCGACTGGCTGCGCAAACCCTCCCAAAAATTGGCTCTTAAACTGACGCGGGCATACAAAGACATCAGCGCCCCGGCAGCCAACCAAATCGCCATGCCCAAACCCGCCATGGCTCTGATGTCATCGGCTTTGAAAAAGGCAGCCGTCAAGCCTATGCCCAAAATCCAAGAGGCTACGAATACCGGCCACATGCGCTTGAAAATGCGGTTTGCATCGGCTTGCCGCCAAGCGAACATCGGCGCAATGCCAGCCAACAAAAACATCGGGGCCATCACCGGCGCAAACACTGCGGTAAAGTAAGGTGAACCGACTGAGATTTTGCCTAAGCTCAGCGCATCCAGCACAAGCGGATATAGCGTACCCAATAAAATACTCGCCGAAGCCGTCACCAGTAAAATATTATTTAACAGCAACAAGTTTTCCTTGGAGACAAAAGCATAGCGGGCATTATCCTTCACCATGGGGGCGCGTATTGCATAAAGTAACAGCGAACCACCAACCACCACGCCCAAAAATACAAGGATGAACAAGCCACGAGTCGGGTCTGAGGCAAAAGCATGAACCGAGGTCAGCACCCCGGAACGCACGAGGAATGTTCCCAACAAACTCAAAGAAAATGCAAACAAGGCCAACAGCACTGTCCACGCCTTGAACGCACCGCGCTTCTCGGTCACCGCCAATGAATGCAGCAAGGCGGTTGCCACCAACCATGGCATGAAAGAAGCGTTTTCCACCGGGTCCCAAAACCACCACCCACCCCAACCCAGTTCATAATAAGCCCACCAAGAGCCTAGAGTGATGCCAAAAGTCAGGAAAATCCAAGCCACTAAAGTCCAAGGCCGCGACCATCGCGCCCAAGCCGAATCCAAGGAACCACCCAACAAGGCCGCAATGGCAAAACTAAAGGCCACGCTCAAGCCCACATACCCCATGTATAACATGGGCGGGTGGATGGTCATGCCGAAATCCTGCAAAAGCGGGTTCATGTCATTGCCGTCCGCTGGCGAAGGCACAATCCGGTCAAATGGGTTGGAGGTGAACAGGATGAACAACTCGATGCCGATGCTGGTCAATGCCATCACGCCCAACACACGCGCCAACATTTCCTCGCTTAAGGAACGGCTGAACAGAGTCACCGCAAAAGTCCACAACCCGAGAATGAATGCCCACAGCAACATCGAACCTTCATGCGCCCCCCACACTGCCGTGATCCGGTAATACAAAGGCAAGGAACTATTGGAATGTTCGGCGACATACAGCACCGAGAAATCATTGCTAATGAAAGCAATCGCCAAGCATACGAAAGCCGTCAGCAGAAACAAAAAATGTGAGCGAGCCGCCGGTTTGGCGACCGCCATCCACAAGGCATTGCCGCTTTGCGCTCCCCATAGCGGGAATAAGGCTTGGATGACAGCCATCATCAGCGCCATCACCAAGGCAAAATGTCCAAGTTCAGCGATCATTTTTGATAATCCTTATAGGCTTCAGGTGGCAATTGACCACTTTTCTTCAAGGCATCGCCCACTTCTGGAGGCATGTAATTCTCATCATGTTTGGCAAGCACTTCAGACGCTTCGAAAACGCCCTGCCCGTTCAGCTTACCGATGGAAATGATGCCTTGTCCTTCGCGGAACAAGTCGGGCAAAATTCCTGTGAACACCACCGGCACGGTGGCAACGCCGTCGGTGACATCAAACCGCACGGTGACACCCTCGGAGCGTTTGACGCTGCCTTTGACAACCAAACCGCCGACGCGGAAGGTGTAATCCTTAGGCGCCTCGCCCGAAGTCACTTGGCTAGGGGTGTAAAAGTACAATAGATTCTTTTGGAAGGCGGTCAGCGCCAAAAACACCGCACCCGCCACCCCTGCCAAAATCAGCCCGACTAAAACCATGCGTTTTTGGCGTGGCGTCATGGTCTTGGCCTCTCTAATTTAAACAAGCGTTCAATGCTTTTACACACCTCGGCATTGCGGCGATAGGTTAAAAACAAATTGAGCAGCAGAACGGCTGCGGCAACGCCGTAAGCGGTCCACACATAAAAGGCATAACCGCCCATGGAGAAAAATTGTTCAAGGTTCATAACGGGATAACGGGCTTGGATAAATATCGGATGGAATCATGTCGATCATTTTGGAATTGCCAATGGATGGTATCATTATTCTTGGTTTCATTTGGGTCATAAAACCAGCCCCACCTAGGCAGCAAAAACAAAAAGCCATAAAAAGTTAATTTGGTTGTCATTTTAACTAAATTTCATTGCATCGTGGTGTTATTGTCTGCTGGTCAGCAATTCTCATTACGGCTAAAACGCCGTCATTCCGGCATGGACTGCCGGAATCCAGTGCCATGGACGGTAACGGGTCGGTTGTGTAAGTGTTTGAATAAAGGTCGTGAGTAAGCTCAAGTTTCACGTCCATGTGACTGGATTCCTGCTTCCCGGCAGGAATGACGGGTTACCTATCAACGCTTTGCCTCATAATGAGAATTACTGCTGCTGGCTGAGCGAAGTCGAAGCCGCTGGCTGGCTTATTTTCCCCTCGACTTCGCTCGGGGAACAGGCTGCGAAAAGCTCAATTCAACGGCATTGCAACTAAGCCCCTCTCCCCCTAAACCACCCCGCAATACTGTAGCGTTTGTGGTGGGTAATGGCGACTTCATGCGGAAACACGGCGCTTTGAAAAATCACCATCGTGCCAAAATCCGGCGGGATGGTTTCCAGCACAATGTCACCGATAGGCCCATGTATCAGCAATTCGCCGCAATGTTCCGGCAACCAACGC
>CAIOOA010000024.1 GCA_903859815.1 uncultured Methylococcaceae bacterium
ATTTACACCTTCGCGGTGTATTGGGCGGGCAGTTATTTTGCCGAACAGGATAATTCCTGGCATCAAGTTTCCATCCGGGATACGCCGTTCACAGCCAACCATATCATAGAATTCTATTTCAACTTCCCACTGTATGTGCTGCTGGGCGGTTCCGCCTGGCTCTACGCCAGGACCAGGCTGCCGTTGTATGCCAAGGAGATATCGTTACCGCTGACGTTGGCAGTCATCGGGCCTTTCATGATCCTGGTCAGTGTCGGCTTCAATGAATGGGGGCATACTTTCTGGTTCCGGGAAGAGTTTTTCGCCGCACCCATCCATTGGGGGTTTGTGGTCGGCGTCTGGTTCGCATTAGGTGTAGGCGGAATTCTGTTGCAACAGGTAAACCGTATGATCGAACTGTTGGACAAAATCGAAGATCTGCCATAATCGTGACGGGCCACTGACATTAAAGGCTAAAACCGGCTCGCCTTAATAACCGAGCCGGTTTGGCTGGGCCTTTCCTAGGGCGATTGATGGATAAGTTTGGCCCCCGCATCATCGTAACGTGGACCGTCGGCCTGATTGCATTGGGTGCGGCGGGTGCGGCTTTCATGCAAGAGCCTTGGCATATGCACGTGCTTTGGGGTGTCATTGTCGGAGCCGGGTCGGGGGGTTGCTCCATGGTTATGGGGTCCGCTGTCGTGAACCGTTGGTTCGTGGCACGGCGAGGACTGGCGTTGGGCGTCTTGGGGGCTGCAATGTCAGCCGGTCAATTGATCTTCACGCCCATCCTCATGCATCTGGACATCGCCTATGGTTGGCGTTCGGTGACACTGTCCGTCGCCCTGTTGATGGCTGTGGTGGTTTTGCCCCTAGTTGTGGTGTTTTTGCGGGACAACCCGTCAAAAATGGGGTTGCGGGCTTACGGTGAGATCAATCCCATGCCGGAACCGGCCAAGCCGGATTCCCACCCGATGAGGCGGGCCATGCAGACCCCTGAATTTTGGCTGTTGGCATCCAGCTTTGGCATTTGCGGTTTGACGACTTCCGGGTTGTTTCAAACCCATTTGATTCCGCATGGGCTGGAACATGGTTTTTCGGAGATGACCATGGCGGTGTCGTTGGGGGTGATGGGTGCAACGGACATTCTAGGGACCATCGCTTCGGGATGGATTTGCGACCGCCTCGGAAAACGGGGGCCGCTGGCGGCCTATTACCTGTTGCGCGGTGCCTCATTGCTCGCCTTGCCCTATATCAATGGCACTGGTGAATTAATGCTGTTTTCGGTTTTCTATGGGCTGAACTGGCTCTCCACCGTTCCCGCAACTTCGGCCCTGACCGCCGATTTGTTTGGCAAACAAAACGTCGGCACTGTATTTGGATGGATTTTTTTCGCCCATCAGCTTGGCGCGGCGGTCGCGGCCTATGGTGCCAGTATTCTCCACCGTTGGGGCGGAGACTATGCATTTACGTTTTCAATGGCCGGGGTGTTCGCAATACTCGGCACTGGCCTAGTCCTCTGCATCCGTCGTGAATCCTATGTCCCGGTAAAAATAGGTTGAGGATTCTCGGCACGTTGTCGATGCTCATGGTTGACGGGATGACAGCAACTGCCGCATCAATCGGCGGCTGTGTTTTGTTTGGATATCCGTCCATTGCAAACCTGTTTTAAAAAATGATACGCCCTTGTTTGGCTTGACCAGCCCTCGACATTTTTACGGGTTCACGGTGGCAGAATCGCCAAATTATGGGGCGCTGTTTACCATTGATGCGAACTTGCCTAGGTTGGAAACGATAGGCTGATTAGCCGATCCCGACGGGTTCTTCGGTGTAATGATTCGTTAGGAGACTCACCAAATTGCTCCCGATAATATTGTGCAAATCGACCTAGGTGAATAAAACCCCATCGCATAGCCACTTCGGTCACGCTGATTTCATCTGGACCCGCCGCACAGAGTGTGCGCCGTACACCGTGCAAGCGAGTAAGGGTGATATAGGCTTTGGGTGTAATATCAAAGGTTTCCTTGAATGCGATTTCCAACGCCCGATCAGATACGCCGGTCACTCGGCAGAGTTGCCGCAGAGTGACTGGTTCATCAAAATGCTCTCTGATGTGCTGGACGGCACAGCGCAGCGCTTGGTAACGGCGGCAGGGCGTTTCCTTAGGCCGCGGTGAGTCGGGTTCAGCACTGCTAAGCAAGGCATCGAGGCTGTCGTCCTCTAGTAAAAGGGCTAGTGATCGGTCTGCGAGATGAGGTGGATGGTGTAGGCCAAACGATACCACCCTGCTCAAGGTTTCGATGCAGCGATCTCGATGCGCGTTATTCGGGAATAGCAGTCGTCCAATCGGTAGGTGGGGCATCCAGTCCATGCCCCACAGGGTGGTGGCGTGTCGCCGGAATGCATCGACTTCCAAGGCTACGAAGAATACCTGAAAAGTTGATGAGCCGACGCTCTCAAATTCAGTACCGGCTAGTCCAACAAACACCCGGTCTGGGGAGAGTTCCAGACCACAGATACGGGGATTGGACGCGGCATGAACCGGGATAGCCAAGGCAATCATATCGGGAGGGCTCTGTCCCCGTGTCATCAAACCTGCGGAGCGGGTATGTTTCCCTATGTGAAGATGGGCGGTCTGGATAAATTCCCGCTTCTGAAAGATAGCGTTTGGTGTGGTCTTGATGTGTTCGACGGACCAACCGGGGGCCGGCCTAATCTCGTCAATGTGGGAATCATGGATGGTAAGCCCCAAGCCAGCCTTTAGCACTGAACCCACCTATAAAAAATAGTTGATTGATTTAGTAGCCCAACTTCGATTTTTGGATAGCCGTATTGGCTTGAATAATTTTACTATAGAAACCTGTAAGCAAAAACTCCGGCTGTCAATGTGGAAAGATATATCACTATTATCCTCAAGGCCAGTCCATTTATTTCTTGAGCTATTTTAATAAGGAAGATTTATGCGATTCATATTTGTCATTTGCCTTGCCGCCGCAGCAATACTTCCAGCCTGCTCCACTTCCGGCAGCGGTGGCGGGTTGTTGGACCCGGACTGCACGGCGGAAAAGGCGGCGAAAAGCGCCGCGATGAAGTCCACGGTTGGCGTAGGTGGACGCTGCACTCCCGCCGAAGCCGCCAAGGACACAGCAAAGCGGGCCGTTCAATAAATTTTGACACCATTACTTAAGTTTCATGTTTATGCAAGTTCATGAAAATGTATTGATCTTCACATCATGAAAAAAAGGCCGTCTGGGACGGCCTTTTCGAGTGTTGTTCGACTGAGAGCGTACCATATAGCCTCAATCGTTGTGGCTAGAATCCTCCTTGTCAGGATAGCCGTCACGGTTGAAGTCGTCGTCGTGGTAGCCGTCACGATTGGAGTCATCGTCGTGGTAGCCGTCACGGTTGGAGTCGTCATCGTGGTAGCCGTCACGATTGGAGTCATCGTCGTGGTAGCCGTCACGATTGGAGTCATCGTCGTGGTAGCCGTCACGGTTGGAGTCGTCGTCGTGGTAGCCGTCACGGTTGGAGTCGTCGTCGTGGTAGCCGTCACGGTTGGAGTCGTCGTCGTGCAGACCGTCGCGATTGGAGTCGTCGTCGTGGAAACCATCACGGTTCGCGTCATCGTCCGACCAACCGTCGCCATTGTTGTCTCCAGTGATTTGTGCGGGCAACTTCACATGAAAGCTGGTCTGCCCCAATCCGCCAAAACCGCCAACCCACGAACGTGAGTCATAGATGTCGGTGGTGCCGGGGTAAGCGATGACTTGGTAGATCGGATAAAGACCCGGGCCTATGCCACTGGTATTGCCCAAGACCATCCGTTTGGTTCCCGTATAGTTTTCGACATATTCGTGTGGAACGGGTGAGGTCACCCATTCGTTGCGGTCATTGTAAAAATAGAAAACACCGCCGACATTGGCAGCAATATACAAGTCGCCTGTTTTGGGTTGCGGGAAATAAACAGACATGACGATGTCTTCACGCTCACCCACCACCGAACGGGCAGGGTCGAGACGTTCCGCCCAAGCCGGGGAGCCTGACAACGTGACCAAGGCCAGCGATAAACAGGCTTTTTTGGCAAAGGTTTTGTAATTTTTCATTTGCTCTCCAGAGGTACTATTTTAAAAATTTTGCTTAACTCACAATAAATTAAGCTTGTGAGGCATACTTGTTAAGGTATGCACTTAATTAAGTATAGCTGTTTATTCCTGCGATGATTGGGGTTGGCGAATATTTAAAAAAAACGAGCCGAATCGACAAAATCTATTTCCAATCCAATTCCTACAAACAAAAGGAGTGACTCTTGATGAATGGCAAATTGTTGCAATTAGCCGCTTTTGTTGGCTTGATGGTTCAAGCCATCGGGTATGCCGCCCCACCATCTAATGATGGATCGGTCTTGCCATTCCCACCAACTCCTTCAGCCAGCGTGGCCGCACCAAGATTGCAAGATTCCAAACATCAACGGCGGATGGCAAAAGAACATCTACCCAAGGATGCACCGAATATACTCATCATCTTGTTGGATGATGTCGGCTTTGGCTTGCCCGACACCTACGGTGGCCCGATCCACACGCCCACACTGACCCGCATCGCCAATCAGGGACTAAGCTACAACGCTTTCCACACCACGGCAATCTGTTCGCCAACCCGCGCCTCGTTGCTGACCGGGCGCAACCATCAGCGGGTGGGTTCCGGGACCATCGCCGAGCGGGCTGTGGACTGGGACGGTTACACCGGGGTGATTCCGAGGACATCGGCAAGCTTGGCAAAAGTCTTGGGCGAATATGGCTATAAGACCGCCGCCTTCGGCAAATGGCACAACACCCCGGCCACCGAAACCACGGCGATGGGTCCGTTCACCCTTTGGCCGACCGGGGAAGGCATGGGCTTCGATTATTTCTATGGATTCCTCGCCGGTGAGACTTCCCAATGGGAGCCGCGCTTGTTTGAGAATCTCAACCCCATCGAGCCTCCTCGTGATGAAAAATATCATTTGAGCGAAGACTTGGCGGATAAGGCGATTGTGTGGATGCGCAGACATCGCGCCTTTGCACCCGACAAGCCGTTTTTGATGTACTGGGCACCCGGTGCTGCGCATGGGCCGCATCATGTATTCAAGGAATATGCCGACAAATACAAAGGAAAGTTTGATGGCGGTTGGGATGCTTTGCGCGAAGCCACTTTCAAGCGGCAGAAAGAACTTGGCTGGATTCCGGCGGATACCCAACTCACGCCACGGGCCGAGACTATGGCGGCATGGGATGGCATCCCCGAATCGGAACGGGCTTTCCAACGGCGCTTGATGGAAGTGTTCGCCGGTTTTGTCGAACATGTCGACGTGCAGGCCGGCAAGGTGATTGACGAACTAGACCGTGAAGGCATTCGCGACAACACGCTGGTGTTTTATATTTTTGGCGACAATGGTGCCAGCGCGGAAGGCCAGAACGGCAGCATCAGCGAATTGCTGGCACAAAACCAAATCCCCAATACCGTCGAACAACAAATCGAGGCGCTCAATCAACTTGGCGGGTTGGATGCACTCGGTGGGCCTAAGGTGGACAATATGTACCATGCCGGTTGGGCGTGGGCTGGTGGCACACCCTTCCATCACACCAAGCTACTTGCCTCGCACTTCGGCGGCACACGCAACCCGCTGGCGGTTTCCTGGCCTTCGCATATCCAGCCGGATAAGACCCCGCGTTCGCAGTTCCACCATGTCAACGACATCGCCCCGACGATCTATGACATTCTTGGCATCAAACCGCCCACCGTAGTGGATGGCTTCAAACAAGACCCCATCGACGGGGTCAGCATGACCTACACCTTCGCCAATGGGCAAGCACCCGGTCATAAGCACATTCAATATTTTGACAATAACGGCAGCCGGGGCATTTACCAAGACGGCTGGTTTGCCAGCACTTTCGGCCCGTTGACACCGTGGTTGACGGTCAGTCCGGGGCTGGCAACTTGGGATTCGGGTAAAGATGTTTGGGAACTCTACAACCTCAAGACGGACTTCTCACAAGCCGACAATTTAGCAGCGAAAGATCCGCAACGGCTGGCGGCCATGCAAGTGGCATTCCTCAAAGAAGCTAAGGCCAACCAAGTCTTCCCGATTGGGGCTGGCATTTGGCTGCGCATCCACCCGGAGGATCGTATTAAAACCCCTTATACAAGCTGGCAGTTTGACGCGACCACGACAAGGATGCCGGAATTCACCGCCCCCGGTTTGGGCCGCGAGAGCAACCACGTCACCATCGAAGCCGAGACTGGCGAGAATGCATCGGGGGTTTTATATGCGCTGGGAGGGGCATCCGGCGGACTCACGCTGTTCATGGACAAGGGCGATTTGGTTTACGAGTACAATATGATGATCATCGAGCGCACCACCGCCCGCTCCAAAACCAAGCTAGGGTCTGGTAAACACACCATCGAAGTGGATACCACGATAGCCAAACCCGGCGCACCGGCAGACGTGATATTGACTGTCGATGGCAGTGAAGCCGCCCGAACCACTGTCAAACGCACCGTCCCCGCCGCCTTCACCGCCAGCGAGAGTTTTGATGTCGGGGTTGATCTTGGGTCGCCAGTGTCACTGGCCTATTTTGACCGTGCGCCGTTTAGGTTTGAGGGGAAGATCAGTAAAGTTCAAGTGGAGTTGAAGTGATTCGGCAAGGCCGATGATGGGTGTCCTTTTAGGATTTTTTTTTGAGTTTAATAATTGAGGATAAAGACAAATGCGCATATTGAGATTTCAATTACTTAAGGGTTTTCTAGCCCCTGTGTTCGCACTGGGATTGGCGGCAGGATGTCAGACCTACAATCCCAACACGGGTCAAAATGAGATTGACTACGGCGCGACGGCCGGCGTGGCGGGTGCGGCAATGGGAGCCGCAGCCTTGGGCGTTGCCCTGAGCAACAACAACGATGATCGGTACTACGGAGGGGGTTATGGGGGTCCGGTATATTACGGCGGTGGTCGTGGACGTGGTCATAATGATGTCAACGTCAACAGAAACGTCAATGTAAGCGGCAACACCGTCAACAAAGGCAACAGAAGCGTTGATAGGACCACCAACAGAGGCAACAAAATTGGCGCTGGCGGTCATGGTGGTGGCGGTCATCATGCTGGCGGTCATGCTGGCATTGGCGGCGGGGGCGGTCGTAGGCATCGCTGAAACGAATGCCTGCTCTTGCAAATCTGTTGATGTAATAAGCTTTGTGTCAGATTTTACCTAAATGCTCCAGAAACCGAGGTTCATCGTTATGTGGAAATATTTCCTAGCTTTATCTTTGATTGCCACCCTAGCCCCTAGCGTCACCCATGCGGACAAAAAAGCCGCCACGAAAGCTGCCACGCCGCCGCCTGTCCCCACCCTCATGTTTGAGGCTCAACTAAACAAACTCGATAGTAAAGTGACCGCCCTATTGGGTGAAGAAAAGCAGAAGGTCATAAGGCAGGCCGCCGAAGCAGCGGTGCTCTCTGATTTTTGCGCAGCCATCGACCTAGACCAGAACAAGTTCAAAGAAGAATTCGTCAAACTGTCTGCGGATGGCATTAAACGCACCTTGGCCGAACAACGCGACCTCGAAAATAAAGTGGCAATGAATTTCGGGGTCTATGTTGGTTTGTTCGTGGCCGAAGGCTCGGACCGCAAAGGCGAATTTTGCCTCGTCGCCGAAAACGCCCTCAAGGATCAGAAACCGATCAGCCGGTTTTGGATAGCGACCAATAATAGCCCGAATCCGCCTAAGCCATAACCGTTCAAAATGACACGATCCTTCTAGTAAGGTGACTCGACCTTACTAGATAGGTGTCTCGACCTTACTAGATAGGTGACATGAGCTTACTAGATGGGTGACTAGACCTTACTAGATAGGTGACATGACCTTACTAGATAGGTGGCATGACCTTACTAGATGGGTGACATGACCTTACTAGATAGGTGACTCGACCTTACTAGCTAGGTGACTCGACCTTACTAGATGGGTGACATGAGCTTACTAGATAGGTGACATGAGCTTACTAGATAGGTGACTCGACCTTACTAGATGGATGACTCAACCTATCTAGTTGGGTGACTCATCATTACTAGCAAGATGACAGGAACTTTCCGTTGAATTTTCAAAAAAAACACCCAAATGGGTAATATTCACTTGTTTTCCCCATCGAATGAGCTAATAATCACTTATATAAAACAAGGCTATAGCCAAGTAAAAAGCTCAACAATAATAACGGGAGAAATCTCATGCAACCTAAGCTAGTCATCACTTTTGGCGCATTGAACGAAGCGGACTTCCAGGCCAAGGTCGGTCATATCCTCGCCTCTTTAACCAACAACCCCCGCTTCCCCGAGCCATGGCCGGAGCCAGTCCCGTCCTTGGCCCAACTCAATGCAGCCTACATGGTTTATCTGGACGCCTACCATGCCAGCCTGACGCGGGACAGCCTGAAAATCCGGCAACGTGAGGCGGCACGGGAAGCACTGACCGATAGGCTGAAACAACTCGCCAACTATTTGGAATTGGTGGCGCATCATGACACCGACAAACTGTCCACGACCGGCTTCGATCTGCGCCGGGACATCGTGCGCGGTATCCACGGTGGAACCTTGCCGGCCACGGACAAGTTTTGGGCAGAACCCGGACCCAAGAGTGGCACGGTGATGCTACATGTCGCCCGGGTGGCAGGGGCAAGACTCTATGAAGTGCAAATCGCCCAAGGCGACCCCTCTGTGGAGGAAAACTGGAAACCCGCCACCACCTCGGCCACCGGTTCCCACATCCTGCTGGAAGGCTTGACCCCCGCCCAGACTTATTGGTTCCGCGTCCGTGCCATGGGTAGCGGAGGACCGGGGCTGTGGACCGACCCGATTAGTTTGATTGTGGTTTGAGGGGAGTTGGAGTAGGTCGGGCGCGTCTCTTTGCATTGCGCCCGACACTTCGATTTGTCGGGCAACAAAAAGACGTTGCCCGACCTACTTGGCTGATATTTTTTTTTCGTCTTACCTGACTTTGTGAATCGTCTCGATTCTGCGGGATATTTCATGAAGTTGTTTAATTTCTAATTTAGTAATTTAAGGATTTTTATGTCTACTGATGATAAAAACAAAACCAATTTTGTAACAAACATACTTCCGTGGTTCTCGTTAATTGCGTCGATGGTGACTATACTTGGCGTATTTTCCCTTTATAGGCAAGTACAAACCGCAGAAAAAAATGTATCTTTGCTTGCTCAGCAACTAAAAACCTCAGAAGAGAATGTTCGCATCGGTTCTCTAGGGCATATATACAGTCAAATGCTCGAAATTGACAAGCTGTTTGCAGAGAATCCTGAATTGCGCTTATATATTTACTACAACAAAAAACCGGAAGAAGTTTATTTTGAGTTATTAAATTCAAAAGACTCAAAAAAACAACAAGAACCTAAAGGTACTGACCTGTTATCAACATCAGTTAAAAGTTCCTACGAAAGAACGAAAAATGAAGCTGAAGCAAATGCAGCAGGTGAATTGATGTTGGATTTTTTCGCACTTGTTATGCTTGAATTGCCTAATATTGGTCAGGCAGCAAAACCTTGGGAACGTTACATTAAGGATATATATAAATGTAGTCCAGTAATGCAAGCCATGTATAAAGATAAGTATGCTTGGTGGGACATGGAATTACCTTCGAATCTATTTAAACAAGCACAAAATGAATTAAGCTCAACTAGCCCTACTTGCAGTAAATTCAAATGACTGAAAAACTAAATACTCACCTTATTCATAGTGCTTCAGACCCTTGGTTTTATAAAGGATACAATACATTGAATTCGTTTTTTGGGGATAGATGCGAAATGGAAGACTTAGATGTTATTAAAAAACGATTTAAATGGAATCCTAACGAACCAAAAAATGGTTATTCACTGTTCTACGAGATGGTAGTATTTTCGGACGAAGATGATCATATATTAGCAGCGGGAGATTATAGTGTAATTTTTTCCAATTCGGCTGAAATAATTAATCAGGCAATTGTAGTGCATTTTTCTCATGTATGGGTAAATCCTAAAAATCCCAGCCGTAGTATAGTTAATAATCACATGCCTAATTTAGCAGTTGAAGCAGCTAATGGTGTTATTATTAACCTGAAATTGCCTCTTGACACTAATATTATTCTTGTAGGAGAAGTAGAGCCATATGAACAAGGAAATACAGAAAGAACACGGCGTCTGAAACGTTTTTTTTATGCAAACTGGTGTGTAGTTGATCCAAAATATATCCAGTATTATCAACCAGATTTTCGATTACCTGATTTAATTGACTCAACTGGTATCTCAATCCCTTTATTATTTTTATTAATAATAAAACGTATTAACCGGGAATCAGAAACAGAAATAACAGTATCAGAAATAAAACATATCGTAAAGTGCTTATATCATATGTATTCGTTCGGGGTAAGACTACAGGATATGTCTGTTGTCTATAAAACCCTTGATCAATATCCACCAGACAGTACATCTATTGCTCTGATAAAGGAATTTCCGCAATTGCTAACGCGGTAACGTGCAATCGAAACGCGGCGCAATAGTCGGGCAACGTCTTTTTGTTGCCCGACAAAAAGGGCGGTAAACAAAGTGCAAAAGCCTATTAAATCTCGGCATTGACTCTCTGCCCACACGCCTTACCCACCGTTCCAGCCAACATGAGCGAAGAATATGGCAAATGACAATCCCGAGAACTGGACTCCAGAACAAATACGCAACAAGGCTGCGGAAAAGTGGCAATTCAGATTTTACAGTGGTGGTATCATCGTCGGCTTGCTCTCATGGGCATGTTTCGCCAACCATGCAGAGGAGGCGGGGAAGATTTTTGCGCTATTCGCCATCGCAGCCTTTGGCCTAGGAAGCTTGATCAAGACCTCATGGGTCAAGAGCGGTCAGAGAGATTATTATGTGATTAATAAGGAATGGGAAGCTACTAGGATGAAAGTCTACAGTTGGAGTGTAGTCGCTGTTTTGCTTGGCGTTCTGGCTCTCACCAATGGTGCTCAGCAGTTCGGTGGTTTTGTGGCGGTTTTGGGTGGGGTTGGGTTGTTAATTGGTGCCCAGCTCCCTGTTAAGTGGATAAAGGTTGCTGAAATAGCACCTTACAAACCATCTGGAGGTGAAACGCCCTTAGGGGTTCTTCTTATAGTTGGTTTGTTGGTTATCGCGAATTTGGGCGGCACACCGCCTGAATCCACCGCTCCAAAGCCACCCGGCAAAACTTCTATACCCCCTGATCCTTCTCAGTCGCCCCCCTTTATAGGCCCCCAACCCTATGCCCTTGACAGTGGCCGCAGGTGGGTTGTAATTGGTACTCGCCCCACTCTTGACGCGGCGCGTAATTTTGCCGGGAGATATGCGTCCTCATTTCCACACATTACAATTTTTTTGACTCAGAATGGTCAATACGCAATATCGAATGGAACCATAAGCTATCCCAGCGAGGTAGAGATCAAGAACCAGTGGATTTCTCAAGGACGCATACCTGGAGACTCTTTTCTATCGTATGGTAGAAGCTTTTTAAGGGAATATCCACGTTGATCCAACGCGGTAAGGCGCATTCGTAAACGAGGTAAAGCCCATTCGTAGGCCGCGAGCCGCTCCGCCGTGTATTGCGCCAAACGCCGTCACTGGCTACGATAGAGCCGCAGCATCCATCATTTTAAAGCTTTGGAGTATTTATCGTGCTAAAACAACTGACAGCCATTATCGAGCGTGAAGGAAGTGGCTATGTTTCTCTCTGCCCTCAACTCGATATTGCCAGCCAAGGGGACACCATTCAAGAAGCACGGGAAAATCTTCGAGAAGCGCTTGAATTGTTTTTCGAGACTGCATCACCCTCTGAAATCCAAGAACGGCTTCACCAAGAGGTATACATAACCCAATTGGAGATTGCTGTTGGGTAAGCTACGGATTTTGTCTGGCTTGGAAATTTGCGCCATTCTGGCTTGTCATGGTTTTGTTGAAGTACGTCAAAGGGGCAGTCACGTTATCATGCAAAAGCAACTTGAAGAATCGACGATTACGGTTCCTGTTCCCAACCATTCAGAAGTCCGCATCGGGACGCTTCAGTCCATTATCCGTCAGTCTGGCATTTCAAGGAGCAAATTTGAATCGTAAATAAACCAACGAATCTTTTAGGCTGGCCTAACGAACCGTTCCAGTACACCCGCGCCACTAAGGGTTTTGTGGTGCGGCAACTCGTCTGAACCCTAAGCTATGCGAGGTATTTATGTCCAGTGTTCGTCTCCCAACAGACATTGAGGAGAAACTTCAAATTCTTTGCCTATCGTGACATAAGTCGATGATGGAAGTCATCCAGGAAGCTTTGGAGCTACTTCTGAAATCTGAACAAGAAGAAAAGGATTCCTACGAAATAGGACAGGCTCTATTCGGGCGACACGGATCAGGTGTAATTAATAATGGGTACAAAAAAAGAGTGAAAGATAAAATCCGTGCTAAACACAATTCTCGTTGATACGGGGCTGTTGACCGCGCTGTTTGACAAAGATGACAAGCATCACCACAAGATACTTGAATTCATCAAAGGTAAGAAGTTTCGTTTTGTCAAAAATCAGCCGGGTAGACATTCTCGATTTACATACTTGCCTAATAACTCGATCCAACGCGGCGCAATAGGATCATAGAAACTATGCAGCATCCTATCTCGCTGTTGAGCATATGGATTTCGCTCGAAACTGATGTTGATGTAACAATGCCCACCAACCCTGAGAGAATCATAGAATGAAAATACCTCGCTTTGTCCGTTGCCTGATTGTACTCAGCATCGGCCTGTGTGCTTGGGGCTTAGCCCTTGCCCAAGATTCCAAACCCAACATCATCTTCATCATGGCTGACGATCTCGGTAACGCAGACCTGGGTTATCGCGGCGGTGAAATCAAAACCCCGAACATCGACAAGCTTGCCACTGAAGGGGTCCGTATGGAGTCGTTCTACGGACAGCCGGTCTGCACTCCATCAAGGGCCGCATTGATGACGGGCCGTTATCCGATGCGCCACGGATTGCAGACGCTGGTGATTTTCCCCAGCCATACCTATGGCTTGCCAGTGGATGAACGCACCTTACCTCAAGCGCTTAAGGAGGCGGGTTACAAGACGTTGATGACCGGCAAATGGCACCTCGGCCATGCGGACAAGAAATATTGGCCGCAAAACCGTGGTTTCGATCATTTCTATGGCAATGTCATGGGCGAAGTGAATTACTTTACCCGTGAACGCGGCGGCGTTGTCGATTGGCAGCGCAACGGCAAATTTTTGAAGGAACCGGGCTATTACACCACGCTGATTGGTGATGAGGCGGTCAAATTGATCGACCAGCAAGATGGAAAACAGCCGTTTTTCCTCTACTTTGCTTCCATGGCCCCACACGCACCTTATCAAGTGCCGCAGGAATACATGGATCGTTACCCCGCCATACAGGACAAACAGCGCAAGGCTTATGCGGGCATGATTACCGCATTGGACGATCAAATAGGCCGCATTGTTGCCGAATTGGATAAGAAACACCTGCGCGAAAACACGCTGATAATCTTTGCCAGTGACAACGGCGGTGCGACCAGCGGCATGTTCGCCAGCGGTTCCAAGTCCAAGGAAGAAAGGGACACCGAAGTCGGAGGAATCGAGCAGGGAGCCAAAGCCCCCGCCTCAAATGGCTCGCTACGCGGCGGCAAAGGCAGCCTGTATGAAGGTGGGGTGAGTGTGCCGGCCTTCGCCAACTGGCCTGCCAAGCTGCAACCGCGTGTTGTCACTGAACCCATGCACATGGTCGATATCATGCCCACCTTGCTGGCCCTCAGCGGAGGAGCGGGTAGCGCGGACCATCCCTTCGACGGCAAGGACATCTGGCCGACCCTGAAGGAAGGCAAGCCATCCCCTAATGAGGATATTCTTATCAACGTCGAGTCCATTCGTGGTGCAGTCCGCAAAGGTAATTGGAAACTGGTGAAGTGGGCGACCTTGCCCGGAAAAACCGAGTTGTTTGATCTCGCCAAAGACCCTAGCGAGAAAACTAACGTCGCCGATCAACACCCTGATATTGTCAAGGAATTGGAAGCCCGTCTGATCGCGTATGCCAAGGAGCAGAAGCCTAGCGAGTGGATTAAGGCACAACCGGCCTTTGTGGGTGCGCAAGGCGAGACGGTCTTTGATCCGGGTTACGACATCGACGATGGTGGCTTGCCTCACGAGAAACCGGCATTGGGCAAGAAATGACGAGCTTTTTTTATCCTTGAGGAGTTACCGATGATGCTATTGACGTTAAAGCTTGCCATTGCCTCACTGGTCTTTGCCACGGGACTCAGCGCCACCCGCGAGGATTTGTTTTGGATATGGCGGCACCCCCCTTTGCTCGCCCGATCTTTCTTGGCGATGTATGTGCTGGTTCCACTCGTGGCCATTGCTATGACGTTAGCGTTCGATCTGCCCCGAGCCACCAAGATCGGGCTTTTATTCCTTTCCATTTCGGCGGGTGCGCCGCTTCTGCCGCGCAAGCTCATCAAGCTCGGCGGCGACCCCTCCTATGTGTTTAGTCTCGTGGTGGCGACTTCGCTGGCGGCGATCCTCACTGTGCCGGCCTCGCTGGCCTTGTTGCAACCACTGATTCCCGTCGAGGCCGACATCGACATCGGACGAGTCGCTGCCACCATCCTAAAGACGTTTTTACTACCGCTTGCGGTAGGAATGGCGCTACGTGAATTTGCCCCAGCCTGGGCCGAGCGGCTGGGTGACCCCATCATGCGTGTTGCCGGGGTGCTGCTGGCCTTTGGTGCACTGGCGTTCATTTTTTCCAGTTGGCGTCAAATCGCAGAAATCGGGCTACCTTCACTGCTCGCTTTTGCCAGCTTTACCGGACTGGCCATAGCCATTGGACATTGGCTGGGCGGTCCGGATGAGGGTCATCGCAGTTCCCTAGCCGTGTCCTGTGCGACGCGGCATATTGGCCTAGCCTTGCTGATAGCGGCCAATGTGCGGGGGCCTAGAACCTTGGCGCTAGTGGCGGCCTATCTGTTCGCCTCGGCACTCGTGTGCATTCCTTACATCCGTTGGAGACGGCGAGCCATTACCAAAATGGCTGTTCAGTGACCCGAATGTGTGCATCTGGAAACAGGCAATGGCCCCCCGTTCCCATTGCCTTTACCGCTATGCAACCGGCCACTTCGATCCATTGAAATGCCAGTAACCTTATCAAATCGCGAAGAACAATAATGGACGAAACCATCAATCATATCTTTTCCAGTCAATGGAGCGTGATTTTCATCGTTGCGGCCCTGTTGTTGCTGCTTGCTGAATGGGGTTACAGACTGGGCTTGCATCTGCACAATGCCAGTGACGAAGCGCGTAAGAGCCAGATCGGAACCATCCAAGGTGCAGTGCTCGGACTACTTGCACTGCTGCTCGGCTTCACCTTCGCTATGGCGGTGCAACGTTATGATACCCGCCGCGATCTTGTGGTTCAGGAAGCGAATTCAATTGGCACCACGTTCCTCCGTGCCGCATTCCTGCCGGAGCCACATCATACTGAGGTGGAAAACTTGTTGCGGAACTATGTCGATGTTCGATTGGAATTTTACGAGGCTGGAAACGACGCGATGAAAATTGCCACTACCGAACAGAACTCGGCTCGGATTCAGCAACAGCTTTGGGTCCATGCAGTCGAGACAGGGAAGGCATCGCCTACGCCCTTGACCGCGACGTTCGTCACTTCGCTCAACGAAACCATTGACCTTGACTCCACTCGTTTGGCGGCAATGAGGAATCACGTCCCCGGCTCTGTTTGGTTGCTGTTGTTGCTGGTTGCATGTTGCGGCTGTTGGGCCACGGGTTACGCTGCCGGTGCGACCGGAAAGCGGACGGCTTTCTCCCAAGTTGTCTTGCCAATCCTGATCACGGTGGTGATCTCCATTCTGGTTGATTTCGATGCCACGCGGCGAGGACTCATCGGTGTGAACCAGCAAAGCCTTGTTTTACTCAAGCAAAGCATCTCGCCGACGCAACCCAAGCCTTAGCTGAT
The DNA here is from genome assembly GCA_903859815.1 of uncultured Methylococcaceae bacterium. GTDB lineage: Bacteria > Pseudomonadota > Gammaproteobacteria > Methylococcales > Methylococcaceae > Methylumidiphilus. The sequence continues at coordinate 16,041 of CAIOOA010000024.1, forward strand.
GAACAACTGATGCATGCCGAAAAATCTGACCCCCCTCAATCAGTAACCCCTTATGTCGGGGATGAGAGTCATTTTTCCCGCCTCGCTGCCGTCATTCCCTGCATGTTGTATGACTATGTGCTGAAACCGGACGGCAGCAGCCAATTCCTTTATGTAGGACCGAAATGCCGCGAGATTCTGGAACTTAGTGAACATGATCTGCTCGCGAATGCTGGCATGTTCTGGGAACTTGTACTCGCAGAAGACATGGAACGACTTAAATTTGAGGATAGGGTCGCCAACAGGAAAGGAACGTCCTTTTCAGCAGAGGTCCGTATACGAACACGTTCCGGTTGTTTGAAATGGATTCAGTTGTCGTCAAGACCGAATCTGGCACTACTAGGCGATATCGTGGTCTGGAGCGGTTTCATGCTCGACATTACCGAGCACAAAAAGGACGAAGAGGCACTGAAGAGAAGTGAGGAACGCCTGCGACAGATTACGGATGTCGCCCCCATACTTCTTGCAGAGGTAGACAGGGAACTGTGCTACCGCTTCGTGAACATCCGCTATTCGGAACTGTTTGGACTGTCGCCCGAGGCTTTTTACGGTCAGCATGTACACAAAATAATTGGCGGGCAAGCC
>CAIOOA010000025.1 GCA_903859815.1 uncultured Methylococcaceae bacterium
AGACCTATGAAAAAGGCGTTTCCCTGTCCAAGGCCGCCATGCGGGAAGTCGAGTCCAGGCTGGAACGGAATCCCGCCCTACCCAAGTGGGACATTCTCATTCGGCCTGCTTGACGGGTAATAACTTTTTTGAAAATCACCTAACAAGCCATCTTTGTTGGCTATCTTGGCAAGCTTGGAACCGCTAGATGAAAGTTTTCCAGAAATCGAAGACCCAGTGACCGAGGATGATGTCGATTTATGAACGGGGTCGGTTACACACACTTGCTTGACACCAATATCGTGTCTGACCTTGTGCGCCATCCTCAAGGAAAAGCAGCATAATGTCTCAGCAGTTCTCATTTTGGCGTGACCAACGCTTCTACCGTAGGGTGGGCTAGGCGCACATACCGGGAACCTTAATTTCACTCGGCACTTTCCGTGCGCCGTAGCCCACCAAACCGGCGGCGGATGGGCAATGGTGGGCTACGGTGCGCGTCAAGATTAGCGATAAACGGAAAGGAATTGAAATGCGCACCTAGCCCACCCTACTGGGCTACTGGGCTGCTTACGGTGCGCAAGTCACGACAATTTCATCAGAGAATTGCCCAATTTCAGTGTCTTTATTCATGTATACGCAGCAATAACGGCGCAACTCCGGTTTGCCGACGACCAGCAAGGGGCGATTGTCAGCAAATGGCGAGACAGTGGCGCGGCCTATCAAAACCCAGTCGGCATCCCCTTCGCGTTGGCAATAGATGTTGATGCCGTCACTCTTCATTTTGTTGAAACTCAACAAAACCCGACCACCCGTTTGGTCAACGCCGGTCAGTGAGGGTTTTGCGTTGGCAAGGTCATAAGAATTATGCGGCCCTTCGATGCCGAGATGGACACCTTGCCCCGTTTTGTATTCGCTACGCCCCTTGATACGCCGTACCACAGAGCGGATGCAAGATTCGGCAGAATCACGCACATCATTTTTATCGGCGGTGGCTTGCTTGGAAATGGCTGCGGCTTCACTGGCTTTGGCGACTTTCTCACGAAAATTGGCGGCATACTCCTTAATTGAGGCAATTTCGGCTTCGGTCAAGCCATATTCAGCGGGGTTCTGCGCAATCGTCTCGGTAAAATGGGTTAGCCAGACCATAAAATCATGGTCTGCGTGGGGTATGTAATCAGACTTGGACATGATAGTTTTCCTTTTGCTGGGATTGTAACCCTAATATTTTATCAGTTATCCACACGGCTGGAAGCAAAAAATACTGGGTTGGCTGCTTATTGTTTATGCTTCGGTCGCCCAGATATGAGCCTGGAAGATTGCGATGTGCGGTTTAGTCGTGCAGCCGTGCGGCTCAGTCGTTCAGATGTGCGGCTGAGCCGTTCAGATGTGCGGCTGAGTCTTCCATTCGTGTGGCTGAGTCTTCCATTCGTGTAGCTGGAAAGCCGGTTTTCCAGCGAATAACTTATCCACATGATTTTAAACAAAATAATAGCCTATGGCTGAGCCTTCCGTTGGCGCGGCTGAGTCTTCCGCTCGTGCGGCTGAGTCGTTCAGCCGTGTGGTTCAATCGTTCAGCCACACGGTTGAACCTTTCACTCGTGTGGCTGAAAGGTTCAGCCATGCATTTCCAAGGCTGGTTGGCCTATTTCGGGTTTTCATTGCCATGCTTCCGTTCTGAATAGGCCAATGGCGAAACGCGGTTGCAGCAATTCTCATTTTGGCGTGACCAATGCTCCTATCGGGTGGGCTAGTAGCACACACCGGGAACCTTGATTCCACTCGGCACTTTCCGTGCGCCGAAGCCCACCAAACCGGCGGCGGATTGGCAATGGTGGGCTACGGTGCGCATCAAGCTAGCGATAAACGGAAAGGTTTTGAAATACGCACCTAGCCCATTCAGGGCTCTTGCGTAATAGCCACAAAGCATGACGGGATTTGTAATCCCGTCAGTAAGGTTTTGTGCCGTGTTGGATGACGTGACTTCGCACAAAACGTAAGCGACGGGGTTACAAACCCCGTCGCGCTTCGTAGATAACGAAACGCGGTGTGGTTTGTAACCCCTTCGCATCCGTTTCATATATCCCTTGATGCAAGGGGTGAACTACAAAAATTGCTAACGGGATTACAAATCCCATCCGGCGTTGTTACTCTTCCAAGGAGGTCAAATCCTCCTCCACCCCGGCCATGTCGCCGAGCATTTGCGTATAGATCAACAAAACCGCTTGCAATGCGGCGAGTTCGCGGCGGAATTCGGTATGGTGTTCGGCCAGCTTGCCTTCTTCCTTGATCCGGTGCCATTTGGAGGTGAAAGGGCGGACTTTCTGGTTGAGAATGACCACCGCAAGCTTGGCGAATTCCATCGCTCCCCGGCCCTGCGAGCGCAAGACTTGGCGGGTGATCGGGAAGATTTGATAAATGCTGGTCAACGCCGTGATATCATCGCCGCTGTCCTCCAGCAGCTGCTGGGTGGTGATGCGGGTCAGCAGTTCGACATACATCTCCCAGGCCGCATTTCTGTCCGGGTCTTGCGGTTTCCATTCGGTTTCGAGCACGCCCAGTTTGATTTTTAATGAGGTCATGCCCCATTCCGCTAACCAATCGCGCCATTTCATGTTGTTTTCCTCGTAGGTGGTTTGGAACTATGCAAGTTTGTTTTACAGCGAACGCAATTCCTCGCCGCTTTCTGTGCGTCTTTCGAAAGCCCCATCATTTCAAACAAAGCTTTGGCTTTCTCGAAATGTTGGCAGGCTAGTGCGGGGTCGCCGATGACATCTTGGTAAAGCAAACCTAAGTTTAAATAAGTGTCGGCAGCGCTGTGCCAGTTTCCGATACGTTCGGCAATGTCCAACGCTTTGCGATAATGTTCCAAAGCCCGTGCCGTATCACCCATTAGTCGATAGACATTAGCCAGATTGCTGTAGATTATCCCCGTAGACGACTCGTCGCCGATGCGCCCCATGATCGCCAGTGTTTTCTCATACATCTTGCTCGACTCTTCGAGATCGCGCTGTACTAAATAAATGTCAGCGAGGGCGCCATAGCTATAGGCGGAAGAGTGTTCCAGGCCCAGCCGTTCGGTGATGCTCAAGCTTTTGCGGCACATCTCTATCGCTAACTCAAAACGTCCTTGATATCTGTAGACATTAGCGAGATTGACGTATGCTTCCGCCGTAAATTGATCCTTCCCCAGCTTGATGCTCAGCGCCAAGGATTTCTCAGAGGCATCTATAGCCAGCGCCCAGTCACCCTGATGTATGTAGACATTGCCAAGACTGCCGTATATTGTGACTAGTCCTTGTTCATCGCCAAGCTTTTCAAAAAACTCCATGCTTTTACGATAGTGCTCGATAGCTTGCGGATAAAGCCCCTGCATTGTGAAAATCGTACCGAAATTTTCATAGCTCAGGGATTGCAGTCGCATATCTCCTAGCCGTTCGGCCACACCCAATGCCTGTTGCTGTAGCACCATGGCCTGAGCCAAATCGCCTCGTTCAATGCACAATTGGGACAGCAAGTTCAAGGTTTTGCACTGATTCTTCAGGTCTCCCGCATGCTCGGCTTTTTCCAAGCCGGCGATTAGCCACGGCTCCGCCTCTTGACAGCGGCTTTGATCCAATAGCCGCTGGCCTAACGCGCCACATTCGTCCGCCGACATATGTTCAATATCCGCCTCGCCGGGCGCAGCGGCTTGTGCCGTTTCTGCCTGCTTCGCTTGTTGTTGGATCAGTGCCATCAATTGTACGTCCGACCAGCCTTGGATATCTGGACGGGTTTTTCGCAGCGAGTTCAATTGGGCTTGGATTTCCGCTGAAATGTTATGTGTTTCTTGTTTCGGTTTGCGGAACCAGTCGAATAATCCCATAACTCCTCCTCATCGTTTGTCTGTTTTGCATGGTTTATTGCTTGCCATCCCAATGAGGCAAGGCGTTGAAATCAGGTAGCATCCGGTTTAGCGTGTCCATGGCTTTGTCTAAATTTTTAAATAGCCTAGGAAATTCAATAACTCCTTCATCCAAATCGACTTCATATTTATAGCGGTATTCACTAATGTCAAAAGGAATCACACTGGTGCTTTTATTACGTTGCAACAAAATTAACGGCTTGCCCATGCCATGAATCAATCCGCATTCATATAATACATTGAGGTTGTTGTTGGAAACCTCGGCAATGCCAAAATGAGCTTGCTTCAATTGCCGTTGCAGAGCGCGGTGGATGTTGAAATCATCCATACCCTTGACCGGGGCAATTACTTTGATGCCTAAGCCTTTGTCGTCGAAATATTCTTGTATTTTCTCCAACAAGCGATAGTTGTCTTCAATGTTATAGTCGAAGGCAAAAAAACAACTGCGATATTCCGTCAATGGAATATCGAACAATTGACGTTTTAACCGATCCCGTTCCATCTCCACTTTGACGCGTTCCGTCTGTTCTTGCGCAAGCCACTGCGATATTTCGATCATCTTGGAGAAGGCTTCGTTATTGGATTTGAAGATTTTCTCGGCGTTTTCCGGCGAGACATAATGCTGGGAGAACATCACCGCATTGTTGTAAATGCAGGTCAGCGCCAAGTAAAAGGTCTCGTTGCGCGGCATGTCGCGCAATTGGCGGATTAGCGGATTGCGGGTATTCAAGTGCAATAGCATATCCTCACCCGCTGCGCGTTGGCTTTTCTGCTTCGCTATTTGATTGAACATCTGCTTGATGGCACTGCTGCCGAGACCAAGTTGCGCACCCATGGCATCAAGTTCAGCCCCTCGCTTGTCGTCTTGGCTCAAGGGACGGGACACCAATACTGCCGGCACTGTGTCTGGGTCAAATTCCACTGCCTTCGCCTCCTTACGGATTTGTCGGTGAAAGGCTCGCTCCAAATCCTGCCATTTCTCATCCACGGTTTCGAGAGTTTTGAAGAGCAGCCCGGAATCAGCGGCCAGACGTTCTATCTTAACGTTTCGGCGCTGCGCATAGCGTTCCAAGAATTCCTCTTCCACCCCCCAACTGGCATCAATCACCGGCAAGCCTTTGTCCGCAAATAACATCTTGTGTTGAGTGCCGGAGCCACGTTCGGCAAAGTAATAGATTATGCCCTTGGATTTCACCAAATAATCACGCAATAGGATTTGTCCGGTATCGGTGTTGACCCGCACCAAATCGCCGATGCGGTCAAAGAAATCATCATCTTCCAAAGCTTGGGCTTTGATGGTGTTGTTATACGCCCCCACCAACATTGTAAGCCTATCCGGGTCTTGAGTTTGCAGACTATCCAAATAGTCGATGATAATCTGACCGAGCAGGGCGCGTATTTGCTGGTAGGCGGCATCGACGATGATTTCCCCCCGGCTGAGCGTGGGCGTGAGATCGGGCGTGTTGATGACGCCTTTGACGAAACTCGCCCAGCGCGGTAACAGGTCTTTGTCATTGGCTTTGATGAACATGCGTGAAATATAAATGTCCACTTCGCCAAACTGACGGGTTAGCTCAAAGGGAATCATCGGGATGAACAACAAGCCAGACACGTTGGGGAGAGTCCTGTCGGAAGTCATTGCCTCCGAATTGAACGGAATGACACCGAGCGGAATCAAGCCCCAACGCGCTTGGACATATTCGGACAGGTCGGTGTGTTTCGATTCCCAAGGCGGGGTACAGGCATTGGCTTGGTTGCCGTTGAGATAAATCGGAATGGAGAGGAAATCGGCATATTTTTTGATTGCTTGTCGTAATCGCTCCTCGTCCAGCAAGGCGATCTTGCTATCGAGCAGATGCAGGATGACGCGAGTGCCGGGTTCAGGTTTGGCGTTGGCTTCCACGGAATAATGAATGTCACCCGCGCACACCCAACGAAAACCGTCCTCGCCTTGGTTAGACCGGGTGATGATTTCGACTTGGCGCGAAATGGAAAAGGCCGACAACAAGCCGATGCCAAATTGACCGATCAATAATGCCGCTTCGTGGGCATCTTTTTCACGCAGTTGGTCGCGCTGGATGCGGGTGAAACTTTCGCCGATGGTGGAAAGGTTCTTGTGCAATTCCTCTTCGGTCATGCCCATGCCATTGTCGGCGATGACGATGGTTTGTGCCTTCTTGTCAAAACTGACATGGATTTGCGGATTTCGGTATGAGCGGTCTACGGTGCCGCGGATGATGCAGGAGTCGTGGGCGTTCTGGATCATCTCGCGGATAGCGACATCCGGTTCGGCATAGATGTTTTCGCCCAACATGCGCAGCAAGCCGGGCAGGTTGATCTGTATTTGGTGTTGTTCAGGCATGGGCAGTTCCAACCAAGATGAAGTCAATGGCCTATATTAATCTAAAACCCTCATGAGTGCATACGAATCCCTGCACTTAGAATCATGCCTGATTTGGGTAATATTACCCTTGCTAAGCCATGCCAAATTGTGCCAAGCTTGCTTAACCACTGATGTTAAGCAAGGATGGGAAAACGGAGCGTCAAAGCTTGCTTTGACAGGCGAAGCAAGCTTCGCTTATTCAAGCTTATGTCAAAGCAAGCTTTGACGCTCCAATCCTAGTCTGCTGCGAAAAATCTATTATTTATGAATATTGGACTGGAATCCATTACGTCGAGAGTCAAACCATGATTAAATACCCAAGCCTCCGCCATGTGTTATTAGCAACTTCCATCGCCGCCGCATTCTGCCCGCTTTCCGCATCTGCTCAAGCCGTGGATTATTCCTTCAAGTTCCCCACGAATTCGAACCCACCCTTTGCATTGCATAACACCGGGAAATGGAGTCAAGCGGCTCAATGGACGAATGGGCAACTGCCCGGTTCTGCCGATGTGCTTCAGGTGACGCTGCCACAGACCTATCAGTATGTCGATGTCAACAATCAAACAATTACCAACACTTTAAACTCCGCTTTGTTGAATCATGACAGCGGCAATGATGTCATCAGCGCCATCAGCCCGGACAACAAAGCCGATTTAAGACTTACCGGCGGTACGCTGACATTGCAAAATAGTTCAATTTTAAATGCAGGCTTGATCGTGAATGGCGGGCAACTGGCTGGCAACGGCAATTTGATCGTTAATGGTGCAGCAACACTGGATAGTGGCACGATGAGCGGCGCTGGGGCGACAACATTCAATGGTTCCAGCACGGTTCTTAGTGGTGGACTCAGGCTGGAAGCGGGGCGAGTGCTGGAAAACCAAGGCAATTTAAACTTTCAAAACGACTATAACAGCATTTATTCCAATGACAATACGGGCCGCTTCGACAATAGTGGAACAGTCAGCAAAACCGGCGGGACCGTCATTTCAACGATAGGCGCTCAATTTAATAATAGTGGCATCGTCGATGTGCAGACTGGGGTTTTGCGTCTGTCTGGGGGCGGTACGCAGAGCGGCAGTTTCGGTGGGCCAGGGGTGGTGGAGTTTTTTAGCAGCACTAATAATTTACAGTCGGGCGTTAACTTCAATAACATCAATGTATCAGGAACCTTGAATTCGCCCTCGGTGGATTACAGCATAGCGGGAACCTCAACCTTTTATGGCGCCAGGATGTCTGGTGCCGGGACAACGACCTTGAAAGGACCAGCCAATGATGATTATGGCCTTGACCTTACCGGGAACCGGGTGCTGGAAGTGAGCAAGGGCAATACTTTTGACTTTCGATTGCCTTCCAGCAATGTGAGTAGTTCCGATAATACCGGCACTTTCAATAATTTTGGGACGGTGACCAAATCCTCTGATTCGGGCGCGTCAGGGATTAATGCGATTTTTAACAATAGCGGAGCGGTTGAAGTTACCCAAGGTGGAGTTATACAGTTATCGAGGGGAGGCACTCACAGCGGCAGCTTTGGCGGGGAGGGTGTGGTGGAGTTTAATGGCGGAACCCATACTCTGTTGGAAGGCGTAAGCTTGAACAATATCAATCTAGGCGGGACGCTTGCTTCGTCCGTGGATTATTCCATACAAGGCGCTTCAGCATTTTACGGTGGCAGGATGACAGGGGCGGGGAAAACCACATTGAACGGACCCGCTATCGACATCTATGGCCTTGACCTTGCTGGTGGGCGGGTATTGGAATTAAGCAAGGAAAAGACCTTTGACTTTCAGAATCCTTCCAGCAATGTGAGTAGTTCGGATAATACCGGCACTTTCAATAATTTTGGAATGGTGACCAAGTCTTCTGGTTCGGGCGCGTCAGAAATCAGCGCAATGTTCAACAATAGTGGTTCAGTCGATGTCACCCAAGGCGGGGTTTTGCGCTTGTCAGGAGGAGGAACCCACAGCGGCAGCTTTGGCGGTGATGGGGTGGTGGAGTTTACCGCCGGAACCCATACCCTGTTGGCCGGGGTTAGTTTCAATAATATCGCCTTAGGAGCAGCCTCCTTGGACGCTGCCATAGATTATTCCATTGCCGGAACGGCCACATTTTATGGTGGCAAATTGAGCGGCATTGGGCGGACGATTCTCAACGGTCCAAGCTCCGTCGTCTATTCTGTTAGCCTTGATTCCGGGCGGGTGCTGGAAAATCACAATGTCTTGGATTTTAACGGTGACTATAAAGTTATTAACGGGGATGGCTCGATTGACAATCAAGGCACGGTGCGAAAATCAGCCGGTACGGATTCTTCATCCATTTTCACCCATTTCAGCAATAGTGGCACGGTGGATGTGCAATCCGGCACGTTAAGTTTCCGGGGCTTGGCCGCCAATTTCACCAATAATGGCATCCTCCATACTGACGCAGGAGCGGTTTTGCTTGCCAGTAGCATCGAAAACACTTCCAATGGAATCATCTCCGGCACTGGCACGGTGGCGCTGAATGGCGGGACACTGACCAACGCGGGTCAGATAAACCCCGGCAACAGCCCCGGCACTCTGACCGTGGATGGCAATTTGGTGCTGACTTCGACTAGCAACCTGAATATTGAAATAGCCGGGTTGAATGATTTCGACAAGCTAATTGTCACGGGGCAGGCCATTTTAGGCGGAAGCCTGAACTTATATGCGGTGAATGGCTATAAGCCCAGTTTGGGTGATAGCTTTGATTTTCTTTGGTTTGATAGCATATTGGGCAACTTTGACCGGGTGAATCTATTTGGCTTTGACTCCGGGATTTCGGCTCGTTGGGATTTTAACGCTGGCAGCTTGCAGTTGTCGTTCGGTGTTTCACCCAGCAACAACTCGCAAATTCCCGAACCCTCCACGATTTGGTTGTTGATTGGAGGATGGGGGGCTTGGATGACTTCTCGGCGTGGATTGCTTAAGTCGATAAACTACAGATAATATTTTCTATGCCCACTCTGACTCATTTTAACCCAGCCGGCGAGGCGCACATGGTCGATGTCGGCGACAAACAAGCCACCGAGCGGGTCGCCGTTGCGGAAGGCTATATCGAAATGCTACCGCAAACCTTGGCTTTGATCGAAGGCGGCGGACATAAAAAAGGTGACGTGCTAGGCATCGCACGCATCGCCGGGATCATGGCCAGCAAGCGGACGGCGGATTTGATCCCGCTTTGTCACCCGATAGCCCTCAGCCATGTCGGTTTGAAACTCGAACCGCAAACAGAACACAATCGTGTGCGTTGCGAGGCCACGGTCAAGACGGTCGGCATGACTGGCGTGGAGATGGAAGCGCTAACCGCCGTGCAGATTGCTCTGTTGACTATCTATGATATGTGCAAAGCAGTGGACCGAGGTATGTGCATCAACTCGGTTCGGTTGCTGGAAAAGTTAGGCGGCCAATCTGGGCATTGGTTTAGGCAGGATTAAGTTTTAAAGTGGTGTTAAAACTCAGGTGATTATTAAGTAAAGATTCCCGGTTAATTTTCAGCAATTCTCATTATGAGGCAAAGCGTTGATGTATAAACCGTCATTCCTGCCGGGAAGCAGGAATCCAGTCACAGTGACGTGAAACTAGGATTTGCCAGTCATGTTTAATTAGACACTTATGAACCGACAAGTTACCGTCCATGGCACTGGATTCCGGCAGTCCATGCCGGAATGACGGCGTTTTAGCCATAATGAGAATTGCTGGTTAATCTTCCGTTGCTTTTTCCTATTTCTCTGCTATATTACAAAAACCAAAAATTGGTAGTTATTTAGGGACGATTTTTGGCGCTACAAAACATCTTGGTTTGAATATAATCGACGACAACTATTTAACAATGAGGTGATAATCATGGATCCATTTATCGGACAAATAAACATCTTTGGATTTAACTATGCGCCCGTGGATTGGTCTTTTGCGAATGGGTCCATCCTACCCATTGCACAATACACTGCGCT
>CAIOOA010000026.1 GCA_903859815.1 uncultured Methylococcaceae bacterium
ACAAGTGGTCGAAGCCCGTCATTCCGGCATGGACTGCCGGAATCCAGTCACAGGGAGGTGAATCTGCGGGTTGCTGTGTACCTTGAATCAAACACTTACATAACGACGAGTTACCATCCATGGCACTGGATTCCTGCATCCCTGCTGGAATGACGGCTTACAGCTTGGCGAGACTTGTGTATAACGATGAGAGCTGGAGCTTGGGAACGAGTAAAATTATTGTGAATGACAGCAGAAGAATACTTATGCCAACACACCTAGACCGAATAACTTTTGATCCTGCCATCATGGGAGGAAAACCTTGCCTACGCGGTATGCGCGTGACGGCGGGTATGCTAGTGGGTTTGATTGCCAGCGGACATACCCATGAGGAAATCTTAGCCCTTTATCCTTGCTTGGAAGCAGAAGATATTATTCAAGCTTTACGCTATGCGGCATGGCGGGCGGAAGAGATTGAACTACCTTTGGCTGTTGCATGAAACTACTGGTAGATATGAACCTTTCCCCGGCTTGGGTTGAAGTATTAAAGCAAGCAGGTTTTGAAGCTATCCATTGGAGCGTAATTGGCTCTCCGAATGCATCTGATACAATCCTAAGTAATATCATCCAAAATAGCTTACAGAATACTTAAATGGAAATAAAATAGGAGTTTATAAATATGACACTAGGTCTTGTTGCTGCGACGAAGGAAGCAAGACAATGGTGTCCCGCTATTGCTGGTTCCCAAGCTCCTGCTTGGGAACCCATGTTTTCAAGCTCCAGCTTGCCATGGCGACTGAATCAGAGCTTCAAAGATCGCATTCCCAAACTTGAGCTTGGGAACGAATAAATCGAGGCAGTTTAATACTTTAACGGGATATAATAGATATTCAGCCATCATAATTACTACCGTCCCGACTAATTTATACAAAATGACTAATTCAAATACTGTTTTGTTCCTTGGTGTAGCTGAAAGAGCCGCCCATGTCCCCGATGGAAATACCAATCTTTCTAAGTGGAACGTACTTGGACTTCGTAGCATAATCATCTCCAGCATCTTTCCTATACCACTACCAAACCTCTACATAGGAATAGCCTTGTCTTTTGCTGCATTAGGAACTCAAATTCGCCTTGCACTAATTGACGAATCAGACAAAGAGCTTGGATTCATTGATATATCAACCCCCATTGGGGTTCCTTCTGAGGAAGTACCAATTCCGACCTATTCTACTAGACCAATAATGATTACAGAACAAAGTTGGACACCGATATTTTTGCCTATCGGAACTAATTCAATTGTGATTGAACGACCAGGAACCATCGATATTCGAATTGGCTCTTCTGAAGGGGAAACTATCGGGCAGTTGCTCTTTATATTAGTTGATCCTCCTCCACTGGAACCAAATCGAATTGCTGCTATTCGAAGTGATCCCGCAGCAATGAAGGCATTACGAATAGCATTTGGATGTCGATCCTGCGATGCCAAAGTTCGCGGATACGCTGCGCTAGAAAGAAACAACAAACTTGAGAGTGAGGGATGGACTTGGTACGCTAATTTGCCAGATGCATTTACCTGTACATGCGGGAAAACAACGCTTTCACTCGAAACAGCGAGACGGAATATGCATGGTCTACTTGGCATCCCTTTTACACGATCCGAAAATATAGAACTTGTCCCACTTTACGAGCAAGAATCATTAGCCAAGCTCCGCAAAATGTACATTGATCTGTTGTATTCAAAACCCCGTGAAGAAGAACTTCAAAACTTCTTAGAGCGCAATCCAGTACTTCTGCATATATTTCCTGCCGTTCGTTTATTTACTAAACCTCCAATCCTCACCCATTTTTTCGCAGACTTCGCAATAGTTACACCGCAAAAGGAACTATTATTAATTGAAATTGAAAAGACAACGACACGGCTTATTAAGAAAGATGGGGGTATAGCAGCCGATCTAAGTCATGCATTTGATCAGGTTCATAGTTGGCTACATGTCGTTGATGAGCACCGGCTTGCTGCGATCGATGCAATAAATATTGATAGAATTGAGGTCAGCGCAGTTCGCGGAATTGTGATAGCAGGGCGTGATCTCGGATACGACTCATTACACCTCCGTCGCATGAAAGGGCAAGATAGGGGACGAATTACACTCTTTACTTATGATGATCTTCTTTTTGCATTAGATAGTCTAATCTCGAGAATGAGCAGACTCTAAGGCTGAAGGATGCGCTGAGGTACGAAGCGCATCATTTGCGTGGTCCTGATTTATGGGCATACTTCGTCAGCAAATCCCACGGAACTGGTTGATGACATCACCAATCTTCAGTTGGTGTTCTAATGTCACTGCCTTGCGGCGCTTGAATATAGGATAATCGGTCTCCAAGTAACAAGAATAAACGTTGCGGTCGTTGCGTCTTTGCGTGAACCTTCTTTACATGCTGCCATCTCGTCTAAGCTTTATAATTGACTTAATTCAAAGTATACCCACCATCACAAACAATGGTTTGCCCTGTGATATAGGAAGAAGCATCGGATGCCAAGAATGCAGCCAGTTCAGCAATATCTAGGGGCGTACCCAACCGATTTAGCGGCACTGCCTGAATAAATGCCTCCCGCGCTGAACCTTGCAAGGTTTCTTTGGTTCCATGCGTGTCAATTCCGCCGGGGGCTATGGCATTGACATTGATTCCAAACGGGGCAAGCTCAAGGGCCAGCCCTCGGGTAAACCCAATGATTCCTGACTTGGTTGCGGAATAATGGGTCAATCCCATAAAGCCAACAAACCCAGCTATCGAAGATAGGTTTATGATCTTTCCATATCGTTGCTGCATCATGGAATTAGAAACAGCTTTGGCGCAATTGAACGTTCCTTTTAGATTGACCGACATTAATTTATCCCAGTCTTCTTCCTGCATTTCTGAAAAGGAAGTGGGCGGATAAATCCCTGCATTATTGACAAGAATATCTATTCTTTGGAACTTAGTTAACACTTCCTTCACCATCGCTTTGACGTTGCTCATGTCAGAAACATCGCAACGAATAAAGGTATGTTCAGTGGTTTCTTCATGAATGTCTGCGACAATGACTTCTGCCCCTAGTGAGGCAAGCTTGTCTGCTATGCCTAAACCAATTCCTCTCGCACCACCGGTGACAATGGCCACTTTAGATTCGAGCGGTAATACATTCAATGCTGCCATAAATGTAACGAATATTCACTTGCTGATTAATGAGCCCCAAAGATTGGGGAGCCGCTTCAAGTTGCCCGACATACCAAACTGACATGCAGGAAAAGGCATATCCGACCCCTAACAAAATTATACCGCATCCGACACCACTGCCACCGGGGCAAAACCTCCCCCCGGCGTTCTAAAATTGGTGGTCTGCCCTTGGTATACTCGTGCTGCGGTCAACTGAATCGCGGCACGATAAACATAATGCCGAATATCAAATTTAAGCGAAACCAGTTCACCCTCTACTTTCAAGCGTCGTTCGCCGGGAGGGACAAACGCTTGCGCCACATAATCGCCTTGCAGTATTTCCTCAAACACTCGAAGGGTCAGCTTTTCGCCCCGATAAGCTCCTTTGCCGCCATAGCCCGCCACTGGCTTGAAAAACAATTTCTTGCGCCTACCCCATAAATCATCCGCATCCTCCTTACGCACTAGAAAAGTTTTCGCAATGCCGCTGGACAACAAAGCGATAGTATTCTCGTCCACGCCTATTCCCCTCAACAGTACTTCGTCAGTAAGTAAGGCTAGATTGCGTTTGTCGGCATAAAGGGCGTGTGCCCGTGGATGGGGGGTCACCACCACGCCTCTGTTCAAATAAGCCTCGTTTAGGCTGGCATTGGCGAGGGTTTCCAAGCCAAAGTCGATCAGCCGATTGTAAACCATATCAATAGGATGCTGGCCATACCACAATACATCGTCAAACCAAGTCAATTCACTGGGGTCGCAGATGAAAGCATCAATTCCATGCCTGATGAATAGTTGTTGAAACATCAGGAATTCAGGATATAAGAACTGGTTGTCGGGTAAATCATCGACAATGGCGACAGTGCGCAAGGGCGCTTCGCCCCTTTCCGCTCGCCATTCATCCAAGAACATACTGAGAAAAACTCCCTCCTGTGCCAAAGTATCCGGCCAAAAGGGTAGGGTTGGAAAATCTGCCCCTTGTGTCCAATCCCGGCAATCCCTTTGTGAACGCGCCAGCAAATCATTGAGTAAGCCACCGCCCGCATTGGTGTTGATTTCAATCAACTTTGGCCCATCCGGGCTAGGATGAAAGTCATAGCCGAGGAAAACCCCTGAAGCCTTGGGAACAAATTGGGCCGAGGCAGGGGCATAAGCGAGGGCCAATGTTTGAAAATCGCGCATCGCCACCACCTTTTCAATGGCTGCGACAATATCAATCTGGCGATGTAAACTCTGTTCATCGACAAATACGGGGGAATCTGCAAAAAGCTGCGGACGCCCGTTAAGAAGCTGTAACAAGGACTCAGAACCGGTGCCCTGTCGCCGCGACAATTCATCCACCATGCGCGTAAGGTCGAAAGAGACGCATCGACACTCGCGGTTGAAAAAGTCAGCCCGACTTTCTTTAGTCATAGAATCGTTTAGGAAGTGTGTTTGATGGCGTGACTATGCTAAAGCATTTGCCTTAAATAGACAAACCACGCTTTTCCCCTAATAATTGCTCTTTAGCAAAATCGTAAGAGTAGACTGCTTTGCGCTCGATTCACGCCATTAATGAAATATCATTTGATCCCAACTATGCTAATCGCCCTCAACCCTCAAGAACCCAACCAGCCATTTCCTGATGCGTCGTTGGCTTTAGACGAGCCAAATGGCCTGTTGGCGGTTGGTGGCTGCCTTTCACCAAGCCGACTCATCAATGCCTACCGGAACGGCATATTCCCATGGTATGCGGAAGACGAACCCATCTTGTGGTGGACACCGAATCCTAGGCTTATATTATTCCCTGAAGATTTGCATGTCTCACGAAGCTTTCGGAAAACCTTGAGAAGCACTGATTTTAGTTATAGTTTTGACACTCACTTCGAACAAGTCATTAACGCTTGTGCAAAACCTCGCACCTATGCCGACCAAACTTGGATTTCACCCGAGATAAAGCGGGCCTATTGTCGCTTGCACACACTGGGAACAGCTCATTCATTCGAAACTTGGCTGAATGGCAAACTAGTGGGTGGGCTGTATGGCGTGAGCATAGGGAGGGTATTTTTTGGCGAATCCATGTTCCATCATGCGAGCAACGCTTCCAAAGCAGCCTTTCACTTCGCCGTCCAACGCCTAACAGAATGGGGCTTTCGACTGATCGACTGCCAAGTCTACACCGACCATCTAACCAGCTTGGGGGCACAGCAAATTCCAAGATCAGTCTTTTTAGATTTGCTAAGTATCTATTGCGAACAACCCCCTTCGGCTTCCGCTTGGCAAACTGGAGGCACGAGCCAATGAAACCTATTCAACTGTTTTGGGGGGTTGAACATCCCTGCTCTTATCTACCGGGGCGAATCTCACGTTCGGCCTATGTGGACCCCCGTCTAAGGCTGGATGTCGCAACCTATACCACATTGGCTGCACAAGGTTTTCGTCGCAGCGGCGACTTGGCATACCGGCCTCATTGCCAATCCTGCCAAGCTTGTGTGCCGCTAAGAATCCCCGTGTCACGTTTTTTCCCCAACCGCTCCCAATTGAGAACCCTGCGAGATAATGCAGATTTGACCATCACACCCAAGCCGGCAGAATACGTTGAAGAACACTATCAACTGTTCCTAAGCTACTTGGCTTCCCGTCACCGCGACGGCGGCATGGCAGATTCATCCCCTAATGACTATATCGGATTTTTGGGCAGCGATTGGTCCGACACTTGGTTCGTGGAATTCAGATTGCAAGACAAACTTGTCAGCATAGCCGTGGTGGATCGGCTTGAGAACGGGCTGTCGGCGGTTTACACTTTTTTTGATCCCAACTATGAAACCCGTGGCTTAGGCACCTTGGCTGTGCTCTGGCAAATCAAGGAGGCGAAAAACCTAGGGCTTAATTGGCTTTATTTGGGCTTCTGGATCGAGGATTGCCATAAAATGAGCTATAAACACAACTACCGCCCTATTGAGGCATTGATCGATGGGCATTGGAGATCATTTGAAAAAGGCGAGAAGATTGGCATGTGATATGTTAATATTAGTGATTGTATTGCCCCAAGTTAACAAATTGGCAGCCGGTTTATCACATTTCGGAGTTTTATGTCTAAAGAAGATCAGATAGAAATGGAAGGCAAGGTGATCGAAACCTTGCCCAATACCACTTTTCGGGTAGAGTTGGACAATGGTCATGTCATCATTGCCCATATTTCCGGTAAGATGCGCAAGCATTACATACGCATCCTGACCGGAGACCGGGTTAAAGTTGAAATGACCCCTTACGACCTGACCAAGGGAAGAATCACGTTCCGCCAGCGCTGAAGATAGCCCGTCAAGCGGTTTCGGGAGTCTTTTCCCGCAAACTTACGATGGAGAAGGCAAGCTTGTCGTCTTCGACGCTGATTCTCACCATGCCGCCATCGGCCAGCTTCCCAAAGAGTATCTCGTCGGCAAGTGGCTTCTTGATGTTTTCCTGAATCACTCGCGACATTGGCCTTGCCCCCATCTTGGGGTCGCAGCCATGCACAGCAAGCCATTCCCTTGCGTCGGGTTCTAGCGCAAGCGACACGCGCTTTTCCGATAGCTGGGATTCCAATTCGAAAATAAACTTGTCCACCACCTGACGGATAATATCCATATTCAACGATTTGAACTGGATGATGCCGTCCAAGCGATTGCGGAACTCGGGCGCAAACAAGCGTTCGATGGCCTTCATAGCGTCAGTGGAATTGTCCTGCTGGGTGAATCCTATCGATGGCCGGTCGGCATCCATTGCACCGGCATTGGTCGTCATGATCAAAACGATATTACGGAAATCCGCCTTGCGGCCGTTATTGTCAGTCAGCGTACCGTGGTCCATGACCTGTAGCAGCAAGTTGAACACATCCGGGTGTGCTTTTTCGACCTCATCCAACAACAAAACTGCATGGGGATTCTTAGTCACCGCTTCGGTCAACAATCCACCTTGGTCAAAACCCACATAGCCCGGCGGTGCGCCAATCAAACGGGAAACAGTATGGCGTTCCATGTATTCCGACATATCGAAGCGAATCAGTTCAATCCCCAACACCTTGGCCAACTGCCGACTGACTTCAGTCTTGCCGACCCCCGTTGGACCCGCAAAAAGGAAGGAACCCACTGGCTTTTGGATTTCACGCAATCCCGCCCTCGACAATTTGATGGCGGCAGACAATGCAGAAATCGCCTCGTCTTGACCAAAAACCAACATTTTAAGATGCTTTTCCAAATCCTTAAGCTTGTCCTTATCGTTGGTCGAAATCGTCTTCGGGGGAATGCGAGCAATTTTGGCAACGATATCTTCAATTTCCAAGGTGCCAATTAACTTCTTGCGACGTGAAACCGGCATCAACCGCTGACATGCCCCAGCCTCATCAATGACATCTATCGCCTTATCGGGCAAATGCCGATCATTAATGTAACGGTTTGACAATTCAGCAGCCGTGCGCAAGGCCGACAAGGAATATTTGACATCATGGTGCTGTTCGAAACGTGACTTCAAACCCCTCAGAATCAGATAGGTTTCATCCACACTGGGTTCGGTGATGTCAATTTTTTGAAATCGCCTTGCCAATGCACGGTCTTTTTCAAACACACCACGAAATTCTTGATAGGTGGTGGAGCCTATGCACCGCATTTCACCCGAAGCCAGCATCGGTTTAATCAGGTTGGATGCATCCATGACGCCACCGGATGCCGACCCGGCCCCGATAATGGTGTGAATCTCGTCAATGAACAGGATGGACTGCGGTTCTTTCTTCAACTGTGCCAACAAGGACTTGAGGCGCTTCTCAAAATCGCCGCGATATTTAGTCCCTGCCACCAGCGCCCCCAAGTCAAGCGCATAAATGACACTGTCCTTGAGAATTTCAGGCACTTCGTTTTCAACGATTTTCTTTGCCAATCCCTCGGCAATGGCGGTCTTGCCCACCCCAGCTTCGCCAACCAGCAGCGGGTTATTCTTGCGGCGGCGGCAAAGCACTTGGATTGTCCGCTCAACTTCATCCTTTCTGCCAATCAACGGGTCGATCTTGCCCTTTTTTGCCAACTCGTTCAGATTGGCGGCATATTTTTCCAGCGGATTGCCGGAAGCTCCCGCCTCGCCTTCTTCTCCTTCTGACGAAGCATCCCGCTGGCTACCATCGGAATCATCATGCAGCTTGGAAATGCCATGTGAAATGTAATTCACAATATCCAAACGCGAAATGTCCTGCTTACCCAACAAATAAACGGCCTGGGAATCCTGTTCGCTAAAAATGGCAACCAAAATATTGGCCCCCGTCACTTCCTTCTTGCCTGCGGATTGCACATGGAATGCAGCCCGTTGCAAGACTCGCTGGAAGCCCAAAGTGGGTTGGGTGTCCCGCTTCACCCCAATCGGGATCAGAGGCGTGGTTTCATAAAGAAACTCCTGCAACTCTTTACGTAACTGGTCGATATTGGCACCACAGGCATTTAAAACTTCCAACGCAGACTGGTTGTCCAGCATCGAAAGCAATAAATGCTCAACAGTAATGAATTCGTGACGTTTGTCATAAGCCGCACGAAATGCAGCGTTCAAGGAAAATTCAAGTTCTTTACTTAACATGTTAGTCTGCTCCGCCTAGGCTTCTTCCATCGTGCATAAAAGAGGGTGTTGATGTTTGCGTGAAAAGTCGCTCACTTGCTTGACTTTAGTTTCCGCGACATCCCTGGAGAACACCCCGCACACTCCGATGCCACGGGTGTGGACATGAAGCATGATTTGGGTGGCCTTTTCCTCGTTCATGCCAAAAAAACTTTTCAGCACTAGAACAACGAAATCCATCGGTGTGAAATCATCATTCAACAAAAGTACCTTGAACATAGGTGGCCGCTTTAACTGTGGCCGTGCCTCCTGGACATCAAGCTCGTCATTGAGATTGTGGTCAGGGCTTTGTGACATCTTAGTTTCTGCCTCTTAATCAATTTCAGTTCTAATGTGTCCAATATATCATCGGATGAATGCCTTGTGTAAATACCTTCTGCGGATTCATAACCACATTTTCGTAATAGGACATTCAAGACCGGAAATGGTTGCCGACTAAAGCCAGCCGGCCCGTTTTAACCGAGCATAAAGCGCCAAACAGGCAACGCATAGGAAGCCGAGGACGATGGGGTAGCTGTAGGGCCAGTCGAGTTCTGGCATCATTTTAAAATTCATGCCATAAAGGCTAAACACCATCGTCGGCAGTGCCAAAATCGCACCCCAACCCGCCAGACGCTTCACAATTTCATTTTGCCCCACGGTCACCAAGGCGAGATAAACTTGCATGGCGGCCGTCAACATTTCCCTCATGCCATCAATGGACTGGTTAATTCGCTTCACGTGGTCTGTGATGTCACGATAATAGAACTGGATGTCCTCACCGATGATGTCGCCATGGAACCGCACCAACTCGTTGCAGATGTCCAACAAAGGAAAGGTGGCACCCCGCAACAGCAAAAGATCGTGCTTAAGGTCATATAAGTGTTCCAGCGTCTGCTGATTGAAGCGTTCCCTGAACACATCTTCTTCCAAGCGCTCGAAACGCTCTTGAAGCGCATCGATCACAGGCTTATAGTGGTCAACAATGAAATCAATGATGGCGTAAAGAGCAAAACCCGGCCCTTTAGCCAAGTTATCAGGCATGCCTTCGCAGCGTTCCCTGACCTTGCTGAAGCTGAGGGGCGTACCGTGACGAACGGTTACAAGAAATTTAGCGCCTACAAACACGTGGGTCTCGCCAAATTGCAGCGTGTTGCGGTAAAGTTGGGCAGATTGCAAAACGAGGAACATAGAATCACCGTACTCCTCAAGCTTTGGCCGCTGGTGGGCGCTACGGGTGTCTTCTATGGCTAGTTCGTGCAACCCAAACTCTTCTTGGATTTTTTCCAGCAACGCCTCGTTAGGCTCTCGCAAACCCATCCAAACAAACGTATCGTCATGAACAATTGCATCACTGATATTTTCAATGGCAATGTCACCCACGCGCCGACCTCCTGTATAGGCGACACATTTCATGACCATGGCTTGATAGGCTCTGGAACCCGTTTGCGGGATGCTTGAATTGGATGAGGAAGATTCGTTCATGGCATTAATCAAACAGAACTGAAGACAAATAGCAATAAGGGCAAGCATAATATCAGCTTTCCAACATCAACCATACACATTTAATGGACGCTTAAGCCCTTGCACCACTTGCCAAACCCCATCATAAATTATTGAGGACACTGACATGAAGAAATTCATCAATTCCGTAGACAGCCTATTGGACGAAAGCTTGCATGGCTTCGCCCTTGCCCATGGCGACATCGTGCGCTACAACCCCGAACCCCGTTACATCGCCCGCTTAAACCCCAAGGCGCAGGGAAAAGTCGCCTTGATCTCAGGGGGTGGCTCCGGGCACGAACCCTTGCACCTCGGGTTCATCGGAACAGGTATGCTGGATGCCGCCTGTCCCGGACAAGTCTTCACCTCGCCTACCCCGGATCAAATGCTGGCGGCAGCCATGGATGTCGAAACCGGCGGCGGCGTATTGTTCATCGTCAAAAACTACGCCGGCGATGTGATGAATTTTGAGATTGCCGGTGAAATGCTGGATTGCCCCAACGCATCGGTGCTAGTGCATGACGATGTGTCCATCCCGGAACATCAAGGCATGGGTAGACGTGGGGTCGCCGGAACCACAATTGTCGAAAAGATCGTTGGCGCAGCCGCCGAAGCTGGGTTGAATCTTGACGAGTGCAAAGCGCTAGGCGAACGAGTGGTTCGAGCCACCGCATCCATGGGTGTGGCATTGACTAGTTGCACCGTCCCCGCCTTGGGCAAACCCACCTTCAACATCGCCGACGATGAAATGGAACTCGGCGTGGGCATCCACGGCGAAAAAGGCCGCGAACGGATCGGCTTGCTTAAGGCATCGGAAATCATCGAGCAGCTTGCCCACACCATCCATGAAGAACTGAAACCCGCCAAGGGGCAAGAAGTCTTGCTGCATGTCAACGGCTTCGGCGCAACGCCGATGATCGAGTTATATCTACTCTATGATTTGGCTCGCCAATACTGGGATCATCGCGGTGTGGTTGTCACCCGCTCCTTGGTTGGCAATTACACAACCTCATTGGACATGGCCGGCGCGTCCATCACTTTAACCTTATTGGATGAGGAACTGACCCGCTATTGGGACGCACCCGTGCATACGGCAGCGTTAAGGTGGGGGTGTTAGTAACACAAATGATGAGGCTACTGCTAACCGGGCCGTGCCAAACAAGCCGCAAGCTCGGCCCTATGTTTTTGCCGTTATCCATGCACCCGCGTAAAATAAGACAGCAAACTCATAAAGCGGTCAAGCACTAGCAACCAAATACCAAAAACACATTAGAAAGGAAGCTAAAACCAGCAATTCTCATTATGGCTAAAACGCCGTCATTCCGGCATGGACTGCCGGAATCCAGTGCCATGGATGGTAACTTGCCGTTGCATAAGTGTCTGAAAACCTGACAAGGCTCGAAAATGAACATCTCTGAAATAGAATCAGAAATTTTTTCACTACCGATTGAACAGAGAGCTAGTTTGGCGCATAAGCTTCTGTTAAGTCTGGAAGAACCGTCCGATGCTGAATTTGAACGGCTATGGGGTGAAGAAAGCGCCCGTCGTGCCGCTGAATTCGATTCGGGAATGGTTCAGGCGATTCCGGGGGAGGAAGTTGCCGCAAAGGCAAGGGCGTTATTGAGGTGAACTATAAGTTTTAGCAAAGCCCATGCAATAGTGGATTCGCAGTATATTGGATCAGAAGCGCAACCTTCTCAGTAAAGTCGCAACATTGCGCGAAACGAACCTACTGCAAAGCCAAGTAAGGCTTTGAGGGCAGATTGGCAGGGAGCGAAACAACCACCTATCTGCCTGATGTTTTTAATGCAGTGGGCTTTCAGATTGGTGTAAATCCACTTTGGTTTTCTCCATATCCAACTGAACGCTAATATTATCATAGCCTTGTTCCATTTCACTATCTAATGGATATTTTTCTTTGAGGTAATTAACCAAACTATCCAAATCGTAAGCGTGTTCTTTGGCTAAGTTATCTTTGATAGACCACAGTTCTTGCAAAGTTTCATCAATCATCTTCATTAACTCCCATCAGTTCTTTGGGTGTACAAATAAACGGCAATCTGCGCCAGTATCTCCATGTTCGTAATGTGCCGTTAATTCCATTTTTAAAAATTAATAATTGATGACCAATGTTTTAAGGTAAACTTCGCGACTCAATTTAATAGGGAATGTTGAATATTAGACTCAACTTGCGAATAGCTTCAAATAGGGCGTTGAGTTCCTCACTCAAACCGTTCATCCCTTTGCCTTTCTCTTTCCCGTTCTTCCACTCGTCGTTCATCGGCTTCTTGGGCCAATGCATCATCTTGCTTCCGCGCCCAAGTGGCGACTTCGGGATGGGGGTGATTGAGCAATGATATGGGTAAAGCCCTATAATTTTCCAAAATATCTGCTAATGAGCCACTCCAACAACTCGGCCAAAATTGCTGTTGATATTCAGCCAAAACCAGCGATTTATCCGGTGCCAATTCTAATAGTTTTAATGCAATAGCTGTCCATTCCATATTGCTGGATGCGTCTTGTTTTTGCCAAATAGGTATGACTGCTGCAAGCTTAGGAATACGAATATTAGGTTCAACTTGAACCCAAGAAAGCAGTGATTCAATTGGGACTGATTTCAGAGGATTACCGAAATTAGGTTCCATATCATGCAGAAACCAAGACCACAAATTATGTGTTTCGCCAGTTAAGAATTCATCCAAAGCGACCTGAGGCTGCATTCGAAATAAGCCTTCTAAAACTTCACCATATTCATAGGCTATAGAATTAGGTGATTCGATTATCGCCTTTGTAAAATTTTGACAAATTATCTTAGCCTCTAAGGCTGCGGTGTCGCCTTGCAAACAATCATTAATAAGTTCAGCCAACCCGCATGACTCTGAGGAACCATTATTGTCAAAATTATATTGACAAAGCAATACTCGCCCACATTGTAAAAGCTCAGGATGAATTGGATTGCAAGCTGATTTTACAGAGTGCAAATGCTTTTGAAGTATATCTATAGCTGTATTCATCCCATCAGGCAAGGATGCAATGCCAGAAATGATCTGACTAATTGCACTTGCATCAATTGGAGATTTATTATACTGAAGAGCCCAATAACTCGAAGCAGACGCAATGCCTAGCATTATGCATGATTTCAATCGTTCCACACCTATTTCATCTATTTCTATAGATAACTGTAGATATGGAAAATAAGCCCCTAGACTCGGATGATTAAGAATATAATCCAAGAAATCATCTGCTATTAAAGCATCACGTTCTTTTGCCCCACTGATAAAACCTCCTAATACACTTTCGTTTTTCTCTGTATCGGGAGTTGCAACAAATGCTTGAATCAAGCGTTCCCATATATCAGCTAACGAGTCTGCCCCTAAAGCCAAGCCACGCCCGAATTCAACACAACGGTAAGATTTACAATGAACAAGCATAGGCAGTAATTCATCAAGCAAATCTGGTTGGGTGGCTAATTCTTTGCCCAGATTAATGGTGATATTGTGCGTCTTATTAATCGACTTCTCTTCAAATTTAAATTCAACATCAACCCCTTGCTCCATCACTTCATCATTAATTGCTATATCGTTCCACATTTCTGAAGAAAGATAGGCATGAGCATTTTGGAGCAAATTGACCGGATGTAATGCCTTTTCCAAATCACGAAGACGCGATAAAGATTGGGATGGATTTGTTCTGTCATGGTAATAAATGGTGTTTCTGACCGCAAGCCAACCTTCCGCCCAAAATTGTTGTTCATTGAGTACCATAGCCATAGCCTCTAACTCATCGTACATTCCAGTCTTGATCCACAACCATCTGAATTGTACAGCAAGTATAGATCGAACTCTTGTTGAATGAAGTGCATCTGACAAAGCCAAATTCTGGCAAAACATAATAACTTCCCAATACCAATGAATAAATTCAGTTGGGTTAGATGGTTGCCAGCCATAGTTTCGAGAGCGAGCACCAAATGAATAGTCACTTGAACCAGAGAAATGTGCTGCTATTCGTGCTACTATTAATAATGTGTTAAGCGTTTCCATTGCCAATTCTTGACTTGTTGAATTATCATTTATAAGTAGTTTTTCAACAACTCGCAAACGCTGTTCGACATTGGCATGTGTGCCAGAAAAGCGGAGTTGGAAAAGACTTTTAAATGAATTTCTCGCTGAATTATAGTTACTCCCATTAGGTTCAGCAATGACGAGTTTAGCCAGCATAATTGCGGCACGATCGAAATGTTTAGGCTCATAAGCCAGCGATTTCAATATATAAATCCAAGTTCCTCGCCCAACGCTATACATGTTTGACAAATCTACTGCATTATCATAAATAATTAAATGCTCAAGTCTTTCCAATATAAACTCAGGTAGCACAGGGGCTATGTTTCGCAACATATCAACGCCCAATTGAGTTAGCTGCCCAATATTTTCTAAACATCCTTGTGGCGATAACCATCCTCGTACTATTTTCTGTGCTTCCTCGCTATCATGTAGATACCCTAAGCGGCGCGAGAATGAGCGTAGCAATCGACCGGAAGAGACTTGCCATATGGTCTCTTCAATTCGCAGTAGCGGGAAGTCTTCCAACGCACGACGAGCGAGCCAGATTGCTAATGCTTGGGGCAATACTGCTCGCCATTGACCACGGCATTGAACAAGCTGGCGGCGTTTAAGCTCTGCTACATAGCCGAACAGTTGATCCGTCGTCATCCCGGCAAGATTAGCCAATAAGGGTAACTCGCCTTCTTCACCTTGCAAGGTCTCGCCGTCGAATGAGTACACTAGGGAGCAAACTTCGGCAGCTTTTAGCAGATTTTCGTCTTTGTCTTTTCCTTGATGAAATAACCGTTTGAATAATTCGTTATCGGTGAGTTTGGCAACGCTTTCACCCTGTTTTACAGTATTGGCAAGCGCCAAAGCCAATTTGGCATTACCACCTGAAAGCTCGGCCATGCGCCGACGATCCACTTGCGAGGTTTGAGGCATCCGCTGTTCAAGTAAACGCTCGATTAGTTCATGCGTTGATGGTTCAAGTCGATAAACCTCGGTTTTTTCGGGTTCGTCTTCGCCTACATCATATTCCACGCTGATTAGGCTTAATGTGCTATGAGTTTCAGCGCAAATTGTAGTCAATGATCGGTGGGTTTCTGGCAGACAATTGTCCACGATAAGGATGGCTCGTTGCCTGTTGTTAATAAGATGGCACATCAAGTTCTTAGGCGAGGGATCAGGTTCATCCGCTATATCCGTGTACAAAGCCAGTTCGGTAGGCAAGGCGTTTGAGCCAATGCGAGCATCAAACAGCGCTTGGACTAAGCGGGTTTTCCCCGTCCCGGATAATCCGACAAGCCGAACCACGCCTTTGGGTTTGTCCAGTATTTCGCGGATGCGCTGAATCCCATGTTCAACTGACAAACCGCCTTCTTGTGAATGACCGTCATGCAGTCTGCATTGCTCATCCAATAAATATTCTGCCTCAATAGGCTCATCTGATTTGGGCCAATCGTCACCATAAACTTGCCAACCTGAGAAGGGTTCTCCAATTTGTTCCCGCACCCAAGCGACTACGCCGGGATGCGCCCTAACCCAAGTGGCTAAGCGTGATTGGTCATAAAAATCTAGGGTAAGGATTTCAGCGTTGGGAATATCTATCACAGCATCGCGCATGGCTTTGCGGCGATCATTTTCTAGTGGTTCATCAGAAGTGTTGTCTTTACTGCTAGCGATAATATATGCGCCACCCACTTTTGCTAATTCATACAATACGTTTCGTGCCTCGCCTTTTGGACGCATTTCCTTCAAGATTTTCCCGCGTGGCATTTCAGAAGCTTTGCTTTGAAAAACCGTATTGGGGCAGAGAATGAAATCTGTTTTTGGGTTTGTAGAGGTAAGTTGGACACGTACATCGACACCACCATCCTTCGCATCTTGATTACCTCCTGCCGTCACAGCAGATAACGGAAGCCCTGCTTGCCGCAATTCGGCTTCACATAGACGGACGATGAGTGTGCGTAGATCGGTATCGTTCAGTTTGGCAATGTGTGAACCTTCAATTTCAAACATGGTTCCAACGCTTATAGGGAAAATGCTATTTTAGCTTATTATTGGAAATTTGATCGTTCCCACGCTCTAGCGTCTCTGCTATTAAGTTAGTCCGTTCATGGTGAGCCTGTCGAATCATGATTGGCTGGATGTCCAATAAGTTGGATTTTTTCTATCCACCCCTCGACATGCAAACAAGAAAACCTTAACCTAATGTCAGTGACAACGAAGTTTGATCGTTCCCACCCTCCATCACTGCCATTAAGTTAGCGTTCGTAGCCCCGCCTTTAGGCGGCGAACTGACTGGAAAGAATCGGCTGAAGCCGGGACCACAAACGGTTTTGACATGCGCAAATTCCTTAACTTAATGGTAGTGACGCTCCAACGTGGGAATGCCAACAAGTACGCTCCAGCGTCCAAGAGGAATTCAATAATGTTACAAGACCAACTCATTGAAGAAATCAAACAAATCCCGCCAGACAAGCTGGCTGAACTATATTCCCTTGTGCATTATTACCGCTTAGGCTTGGCAAATGAGAGGCAAAAGCTTAAGCTTACGGCAAAACGCCCAATCGGTTTGGCAAAAGGGACATTCCAAGTGCCACCCAGCTTCTTTGAACCTTTGCCTGAGGAAATATTGGATGCGTTTGAAGGTAGCAAATGAAGCTTCTATTGGATACTTGCACCTTCTTGTGGTTTACAACCGACGACCCGGAATTAAGCCATACTGCCAAGCTGATGTTCCAAGACGAACACAATGTAGTTTATCTAAGCAGTGTCTCCGCATGGGAGATTATGGTAAAGAATGGATTAGGCAAATTACCTTTACCTGATAAGGCAGATAGCTTTATCCAGCAACAATGCAAAAACCATTTCATTGAAACCTTGCCATTAGAAACCAAGGCAGTTTTTCATTTACGGCTTCTACCAAACCATCATCGTGACCCATTCGACAGGATGCTGATTTGCCAAGCGATTGAACATGATTTGACTATTTTGACCAATGACGAGATGATCGTCAAATATCCGGTTAGCACTATTTGGTAGAGCCTAATGACAATGGCAAACCGAACTCCTTGAATTGTTCACGGAGACAAACCATGATAACTAATCCATTATTAGAAGCGAAATACTACGTTCAAAAAATGCTTGATGAAGAAGCACGGCACGACATCAAGGAATATGCGAAAAACTCCCATCGAATCGTGGCCGAGGTTGAGTCATTGTATGGGATTAAGTTTAACTATGGCCCAATAGAAGATGGCCCTATGAATATAAGCAGGAATACAATAGACGAATTTAAGTAATTCAGGTATTTGGTTTTACACGCTGGCACGTCCAAAGGTTTAACCATTAAAGGCTTGAATATCATCAACCCATTTGTGACATGATTGGTCACCCCATTCATGGGCAGTGTCATACGACCTATAAGTATGATTACATGCCCCGTTCGCCTGATGATACACTGCGATCTAATCATAAACTAGCCTTCATTAATCATCACACCCCCCGTCGCAATGCTCATCTCACGCGATGGATTCATCATCCGAAGCGTTACCTTCATGACATGGCGCGGCCCATGGGTCATGCAGCGCGAACAATTCCAAATTTGCCCATTGTATTTGTCATCCACCACGCCATTTACTAATTCGGCTACGTTGGTTGTTGACAAGCTTGCGCCGTATTCATCAAAAATTGCGCCGGAACTCCAAACAATCGCAATGTTATTGCTATACTTTTGATTGGATCATCACTTCTTTTCTAACATTGACAGGAGAACCCTAGCTATGAGACCAAAAATCAGCTTAGACTTCAATCATATCAAAGACCCAGAGTTGTTGCTCAAGGCCAATACCATAATTGCCGCGATGACTGACAACCCGAACTTCCCCGAACCCTGGCCGGTTCAGATTCCCTCCTTGCCAGTCTTGCGGGATGCGGTGGCAGCCTTCCAAACCGCCGTGCAAGACGCACTGACCCGCGACACTACCAAGATAATTTTGCGCGACCAAGCAAAAAATAGCTTAATCGAGTTATTGTTGGATTTAGTGCCTTATGTGGAAATGATTGCCAAGGGCGATGTAAACATCCTATTGTCCTCTGGTTTTGAACTGTGCAAAGAACGGACGCATACCGGGGTCAGTAAAATCATTCTGGGTGCGCCAACCGATTTCTGGGTCAAGCGCAGCGAATTGGAGGGCGAGTTGATCGCACATGTCGCCAAGTTGCAGGGCGCGAGCAGCTATGAGTTGCAGATTGCCGAAGGCGACCCGACCGTGGAGGAAAACTGGCATCAACACGCCATCTATGCCAATGGCTCGAAAATGGTCGTCAGTGGCTTGACACCGGGACATCGGGTCTCCGTCCGCGTCCGGGGCATCAACGCCGCCGGACCGGGAGCTTGGTCGGATACGGTGACGCTAATTGTGGGCTAATCTTATTATCTGTCATGCATTACCCCCCCCATTTTGAATAGAAATGCGGGGTTAGGCTAGTTGCTGTTGATTTTAGCCGTTCATGCTTACTGTCGAAGCATGAACGGCCTAAGCCTACGCTAAGTTGCGATTTTCCGTTTACCCTTCGTCAAGCTCAGGGCGAACGGAATTGATCAATTTTTTTGAAGAACACAACATCGAACAACTCTTATGTTATTTCTCTCACTTTTCTAATTTGACATTTTCTACACCGATGTCTTTGAGAAAATCAAGGATCGACTTTGCGGCCAGTTCATAACCCCTAGTTCCAAAGTGAGTGTCGTTGGGGAGATAAACATCTTTTTCGCCACCATTTATCGAGTTATTCACCAGAATGTCAAGCCTAGGATAATTGACTTTGCTTTCGATCAGCTGTTGAGCTAAACTCTTAAATCCATGGCTGTCATAATTGGCTATGTACTGCCTATAAGCGTTACTTTTATCAGGTATTGACAATAAGATGAACAGAGTGCTTCCATTGGATTGTATAGAATTCTGTAAACTCGTTACTGCACACAAGCTTTTTTCTAAGTAATTTTTATTCCATAGTTTACTATCGAACCACGTCCGTAACAATAATATTTGCTCACTTTTATTATTGGAGAAAAGATCATTCCTAGTTAATGAAAATCTTATTACTTCTGAAAAGTCGTCATTAAATAAATATCGGAACAAAGAATTCTTTAGAAAAAGAAAAGCAAATTTGAAATTTATATCTGAGAGTGACATATCTATATTTCGATTTTTTTCAACAAACTCAATAGGCTTTTCAATAAATCCAAAGTTCCAAGAAAATCTTGATTCTGTAACCTGTTTACTTTCGCACGCAATATTCAAAGTCAGGAATCTATTTTGGAAAGCCCCCTCACCCGTCTCAAAAATAAACAATTTTGGAGGGTTACTAATAAAAGTCGGATTACTTAAAACATCCTCAATAGGTGTCTCATCCCAATACAATGTGAGAAAAGAAAAGCCTGTCTTTTCAGATAGAAAAGATTGCCATAATTCCTGTTTGGAGAAAGAATCACCATATACAACTATATCATAATATTTATCATACGTTTTATGGTTCGCAGACTTATTAACCAGACTCTTCTGAGGTATTGTCCAACCGAAGTCACGTTCAGAGTACCCGCCCATCCTAGTCAAGTTGCCATCAATAGGTTGGATATATAGAGCAGTCAACGCCAATAAGGTCATACCTGATAAAACCAAGATTATCAATATAAGTAAATATTTCTTTGGCGAGGGGGTTTCAGTATTCATAGATTACGGTGTTACTTAATAGTTCAGAATTGATAGTACAGAAACTCACTAGCCTTTGTGATGTATACCAAGCCAATAAGCGCCATCGCAGCAACACTAACAGACCAAACTAGGGTAGGTTCCCAAATAATTTTTGTTGTTGTATGCTTGTCTCCACGGTATGAATTTAATGCCGGAAAGTATTTCCCCATAATTTGTTGCGTGTTGGGCATGAACCATATTAGAAATGCATGATATAGAGCCAATTTAATTGCATTCATATTAAAGCCAGTGTCTGAAACCCTAGAGTTTAGACTTTTAAATGAAATTCCTAAAGCAGAAAATAATGGTTGAAGTGGGCCAAGCAAATTCTGCCATTCCACTGGTAACGCAACCCCGTTCAACCCTAACATTCCCCTGGTCATAAGGATTGCCCCATTAAGGTCTTGCGTCCTAAAAAAGGCTATTGATAATATAAATGCCGCCACAGTCAAAGCGCACCCAAGAAAACGTCCTATCCAAGTTGAGTGTCTGATGTCATGTCCTAAACTACGGCGTATATTTCGCCAAATATGGTTGATTGTCAGATAGATTCCATGAAGCCCTCCCCAAATCAGATAATTCCATCCTGCACCATGCCACAGTCCCCCTATTAACATTGTTATGGAGAGATTCAACATGAGCCGCCATGATTTTTGCCTGCCTTGGCTTAACGGAGTATAAACATAATCGCGCAGAAAGCGCGATAAAGTCATATGCCAACGCCGCCAGAATTCAAATATATTGACAGCTTTATATGGCGAATGAAAATTTAAAGGGAGCTTAATTCCAAAAAGTAAAGAACCACCTATAGCCATGTCCGAATAACCGGAAAAGTCAAAATATAATTGAAATATATAGCAGATACCTCCTAGCCATGCTTCAAAAAATGTCAACTCATGACCCTTTGCAACAAAGTCAAAGAGAGTTACTGCATAGGGAGCTATGCCATCGGCTAAAACAGTTTTTTTGAAGAGTCCTATGAAGAAAACAGTTATACCAACTGCGATATGACTTAGATTAGGTTTATAAATTGAAGGATCAGAGAATTGTGGAATTATTTCCTTATGATGTAAAATGGGGCCGGCAATTAAATGTGGGAAATAAGTGATGAACAGGGCATAATGTGTCAAGTTATAGTCTTGTATTTCGCCTCGATACGCATCAACCAAAAAAGCGATTTGTGTAAAAGTAAAAAATGAAATCCCTAGAGGTAGAATAATGTTACTCATATTCCAATTTGTTCCAACGAGTACATTTACGTTTTCCAAGAAGAAATTGGCATATTTAAAATACCCAAGCAGGGACAAGTCAATTATCAAACCAGTTATTAATAATGTCCTGCAAAAACTATTTTTTGCCTTATTTTTTTTCGCTCTGACTATTCCAAGACCTATCAAATAATTGAACAATATTGAACTTATTAGCAATGGTATGTAAACTGGATTCCACCAACCATAGAAAAATATTGAGGCTACCACAAGCCATGAAGAAGCAAAACGCTGACTGAATCTCCCAATGGCAAAAAAGAAAAATAAGGTGACAGGGAGGAAGACAAAAATAAAGGGGTAGGAATTAAATAGCATATTAGCTTTGTTTATCTTGCTATGATAAAGTGATATAAACTAGCCCTAATGTAGTCATGCGTTATTAGGGTCATAGGTTTTTATAATTAGATTATCCATTAGGAATTAATAAAAAATCAGCTTGGATACACCTACCAATTTCTGGGCCAAGCGCATCGACGAAGAAGGTCACTGATCGCCCATGTACTCCCCCTAAAAATGGATAGTCATGTAATCTTACAACTTACCAATATAAAATAAAATATTTGTTCAAGTCAACGACATTTAGTGGAGTGATAAGGGAGTAACTAAACTGTTAGGTACGGTCAGTTTGAATAGCAAATTACCGAAGATGACCAGAGAGTAGAGGACAACTGGGAACACAAGACTTCAACCATTAGCTCGTTGTGATAGTCTCAGTCCAACCACTG
Organism: uncultured Methylococcaceae bacterium; assembly: GCA_903859815.1. Classification (GTDB taxonomy): domain Bacteria; phylum Pseudomonadota; class Gammaproteobacteria; order Methylococcales; family Methylococcaceae; genus Methylumidiphilus. The sequence goes on from CAIOOA010000026.1 coordinate 22,062, forward strand.
GTGGGAAAAAAGTTTGTTCACGTCCGTGGCATCCACATCCGACGAGGGTCGGGGATTTTATCGGATAAGGTGACGTTGATGGTGAATTCATCTTATCAAAGATATATTTTAACCACCCTGTTTGCAAAAAACAATGAGGGTAATTTGTTGAGTAATGTATTGGCTGCGAAAGACGGAATACTATTTGTATGATAGCTTTCGTCTTTCGCATAACTTCATTATATTACTCAGTAAATTTAACGCCCTTCTTCCCCGCAATCCTTAATCTGAGGGCATTCAATTTGATAAATCCTTCTGCATCCTTTTGATTGTAAGCTCCTTTATCATCCTCGAACGTGGCGATGTTCATATCAAACAAACTATTATTCAGTGATTTTCGACCGGCAACACTGACCGAACCTTTGTACAATTTAACCTTGACTTCACCATTAACTGTGACTTGCGAGGCATCAATCATTTGTTGCAGCATCAAACGTTCCGGGCTCCACCAATAACCATTATATATAAGGCTGGCATAGCGCGGCATCAAGTCATCCTTCAAATGCGCCACTTCACGATCCAGAGTCAAAGATTCAATAGCCCTATGTGCTTTCAGCATGATCGTGCCACCGGGCGTTTCATAACAACCACGTGATTTCATGCCAACATAGCGGTTTTCGACTATATCCAAACGCCCTACTCCATTGGCTCCACCCAATTGATTAAGTTTTGCCAATATCTTTGCCGGACTTAATCGTTCACCATCAATGGCAACTATGTCTCCTTTTTCATAACTTAATTCAATATAAGTGGCCTTATCGGGAGCAGCTTCGGGGGAAACCGTCCAACGCCACATGTCTTCTTCTGGTTCAGACCACGGATCTTCTAGGATTGCACCTTCATAAGAAATATGTAGCAAATTGGCATCCATCGAATAGGGTGAAGATTTACCTCGTTTCATCTCAATGGGAATATTATGCTTTTCAGCATAGGCCAATAAGGTTTCTCTTGAAGTCAAATCCCATTCACGCCAAGGTGCAATAACTTTGATTTCAGGTTTTAAAGCATAAGCTCCTAACTCAAAACGTACTTGGTCATTACCTTTGCCTGTGGCTCCGTGGCAAATCGCATCACAACCTGTTTCGTTTACAACTTCAATCAACCGCTTGGCAATCAATGGACGAGCGATTGACGTACCAAGTAAATATTCCCCTTCGTAAATTGTGTTGGCGCGAAACATGGGATAAACAAAATCTTTGACGAATTCTTCCTGCAAATCATCAATATAGATTTCTTTTATACCCATAGCCAATGCTTTTGCACGGGCTGGTTCGACTTCCTCGCCTTGTCCAATATCAGCGGTAAAAGTAACTACTTCACATCCATAAGTTTCTTCGAGCCATTTTAAAATGACAGAGGTATCGAGCCCACCAGAATAGGCTAAGGCGACTTTTTTGATAGTTTGACTGGACATTGATTACCTACTAAGAAATACAAGATAAATTACATCGTCATAACGAATAGATAGTACTCTATTGTTGTTTTATTAAAGTTAAGTTGCTCTGATAAATCGAGACTGCCTAATTTAAAATGCCGTTTCATCTCTTTGTTGAAACGGCATTTCGTTGCAAGCGAAATTAAACTAATATTTAGTAACTAAGCCATTCAGGATGATTTGACTGTCTCCCATGTACATAATCAAAATAAAGATTTTGCAGCTTTTCAGTGATAGGTCCCCTCGTGCCAATGCCTATCTCACGACCATCAAGTATTCTGATAGGGGTCACTTCTGCCGCCGTACCAGTAAAGAAAGCTTCATCAGCCACATAAACTTCATCACGTGTAATCCTCTTTTCGATGACTTCAAGACCTTGCTCCTTAGCAATGGTCATCACTGTCTCTCGGGTAATCCCCTCAAGGGCAGACGTTAAATCCGGTGTATAAAGTTTGCCACGTCGTATGATAAAGATATTTTCACCACTTCCTTCAGCAACATAACCTTCATGATCCAATAAAAGAGCTTCATTGCAACCACAAGCAGCAGCTTCTTGAACGGCTAAAATTGAGTTGAGATAATTTCCATTCGCCTTTGCCTTGCACATCACGCTGTTGACATGATTTCGTGTATAGGAGGATGTTTTGACAGTAATACCTTTCTCTATGCCCTCATTGCCTAAGTATCTTCCCCATTCCCACGCCGCTATCATAACATGTACACTAAGATTGCTTGCATGTACACCCATTCCTTCTGAGCCTAGGTAACACATTGGTCGTATGTAAGCACTAGAAAGATTATTTTTTTTCACAGCATCAATTTGAGCTTGATTTAAAACATCTTTAGCAAATGGGATTTTAATATTTAAAATATGGGCTGAACGAAATAATCGATCAGTATGATCTTGTAATCTAAAAATTGCAGTGCCGACATCTGTTTGGTAAGCACGTAAGCCTTCAAATACGCCTAAACCATAGTGTAAAGTGTATGTTAATACATGTGTCTTTGCCTCTCGCCAAGGCAGCCATTCACCGTCTAACCAGATGATGCCATCTCTATCATCCATTGTCATTGTAAAGTCTCCTATGAGTTTTTATTGTTTAATTGCGTAAATGTTTGTTGATTTCAAATTTGGTGCGCCAAATATCCTGAACCTTATTTCTGATGACAAAAAAATCATTCACTGGAGCGACCGCAGATTGCTCTAGTAAAGATGAACGATGCGATTGTTCCCGATAAAGGCAATAAGCCTCTCTTAATATTTGACACTCATCAACTGTGAGGAATTCTGTTTCATGAAGACAATCGAGCAGTCGAACGACATCAGTAAATTGAGTTAAAGATGGATATCTGTGCGCATTTAACAGCACACCAAATTGTACTATAAATTCGATATCAGCAATACCGCCAGATGCTTGCTTTATGTCAAAACAGTTTTTAGATTTTATCTCCAGATTATCTCTCATCTTAAGCCGCATTTGTTTTACTTCATTACGCAACAAATCCTCATTGCGCTCCCTACAAAGTGATTTTTTTCGGAGCTTTTCAAACTGAAAAGCAATTGAAGAATCACCAGCAACAAAACGTGCACGAACAAGCGCCTGTTGTTCCCAAATCCAAGCTTGCTCCATTTGGTATCTATCGAAGGCTTCAAGACTGCAAACTAATAATCCAGAATTTCCGCTTGGCCGTAAACGTAAATCAATTTCATAGAGCGTTCCAGAGAATACTTGTGTCGTAAAAATAGAAATGATGCGTTTTACTACACGAGCATAGAATTGTGGCAATGGTATTTGATTAGCACCATTTGTCTGGACATTATCATACTGCCCATTATAAAGAAAAACCAAATCCAAATCAGATGCATAACCAAGTTCAATTCCACCCATCTTACCATAAGCAACAACACCAATCCCACAGAGCTGATCTATTTGTGCATTAGGGGGAAGACCAAACTTTTCTACAGTCAATCTCCAAGCATGTGTTAATGCACAATCTACTAATGTTTCAGCCAACCATGTCAGATAATCACTGACTATCATGACACGAATGAAACCAAAAATATCAGCAGTAGCTATTCGTAATAATTGAGTTTGCTTAAATTGACGGAAACAGGTGAGTAACTGCTCAAAATCATCTATATCGATATTGTTTAATTGTCTCTGCAAATTTTCCTTCAAAGCTCGAAGGCTCAAAGGCTCATATAGTGTTCTGGGATCTAGCAACTCATCTAGCAATAGGGGATGCTGTGCAATAAAATTAACAATCCACGAACTAGCTGAAGAAAGTTTAACTAATTGAGACAATGCTATTGGATTTTCATTTAATAGTGTGTAATAAACGTTACGACCCGCAACGGACTCCAATAACTTTAAAATTCTACTGAATGTTTCATTTGGATTGGCACATTGCAAAGATGCCCTCATTATTGAGGGTAATAATTTATTAAGTTCGCTCGCACCTCTTCCTGAAATATGCCTTACAGAATAAGAATCACGAAATTGTATAAAAAGAGGGACTATCTCATTAGAATCATGAAAACCAATATCCTCGAACGACGAAGATAGATTATTAATATTCATATCCAACCAATAAGCAGATAGAGTGTCATCATCTATTTGTGGCGATTCAATTACTTGACTAAATATCTGATGAACCTCACTCCTAATACCATCTAAATATTTTTTGAATAATGACCATTCAGAATACCCAAATGAAAAGGCCAAAGACCTTTGTTGACATTCACCTATAGGAAGATCATGCGTCTGTTTATCAGCATATTGTTGAATTCTATTTTCTACTTTACGTAAGAAAAAGTAGGATGATATAAGCTTGTTGACTAAATCTATTGGAAAATAACCATTTTTTCCAATAATTTTGAGTATTTTTATAATTCTACGATCACGTAGTTCCTTTTCATGTCCACCTCTAATTAGTTGAAACACTTGACCTATAAATTCAATTTCCCGGATGCCCCCCGGGCCAAGTTTAATATTGTCTAGGCGATCTTTTCTTTGCAATTCCTGTGTTATTTTCAGCTTTAATTGCCGTAATTCACCCAAGGCTCTATAATCTAAATAGCGGCGATAAACAAAAGCGGAAATAAAACATTGAAGCCGATTGCCAGAATCTATATCCCCATAGATAACCCTAGCTTTAACCATAGCATAGCGTTCCCACTCTCTTGCTTGACTTTGGTAATAGTTTTCCATGCCATCAAAGTTCATGATTAATGGCCCACTTTCGCCAAATGGACGTAATCTTGTATCAACTCTATAAACAAAACCATCTTCAGTAATATCGTCGAGTGTCTTTATAAAGTATTGCACAACCTTTGTATAAAACTGTTGAAAACTCGTTTCCTTTTTATTATTAATCACTCCATCTTGTTCATAAAAGAAAATCAAGTCAATATCGGATGAAAAGTTTAATTCCCACGCACCTAGCTTTCCCATGCCTAAGATACAAACGCGTTGCACATCCCCTGATTGGTTAAGCGGATAACCAATGGAATGACCTACATTTGTAAATATATGTTCAAAAATGGTTTTAATAAACGCTTCAGCTAACAACGTTAATTCACAAAGCGTTTCCTCAATAGTAGCCCATCCTGCAATATCTCGCCAAGCTATCCTTACCATTTCTTGATTTCTGTAATTTCGAAGAAGCTTATTCAAGGAAAGCTGAGAATTTGAATGTACTAGCAGTTCATTAATATTTTTTTCATATGTGTCAATCGATTTTATTCTAAATAAATCACCAGACAAAACAAGATTTGTTAAAAGGTCAGAATCTTTATTAATTAGTTGGTATATATATGGACTTATGTATGAAACATCATTTATTGTATTTATTAACAAATCATAGTTTGTATTACTAATTATTTGCAAAGGCATTAAATTAATTAGTTTATGATTATTCAGTATTATTTCATTATATTCCATAACTTCAAATTATTTAACAATAGGATTATTTTTCGACAAAAAAAAGTCCGGTATAAAACCGGACTTGAAAAAAATAAAGATAATTTAAGTTTTATCTACTTGACGGTCAACAAGTTCTACATAGGCCATTGGCGCAGAGTCACCTGCACGAAAGCCACATTTCAGGATACGAAGGTAACCACCCGGCCTGTTCGCAAAGCGGGGACCTATGTCATTAAATAATTTGTGCACTATCTGCCTATCTCTTAGTCTACTAAAGACTAATCTTTTAGAGGAGACAGAATCCACTTTAGATAAAGTAATAATAGGTTCAGCATAGCGTCTTATTTCTTTTGCTTTTGGGAGTGTGGTTTTGATTATTTCATTATCAAATAAAGCAACCATCAAACTTCTAAATGTAGCCTTTCGCTGGCTACTATCCATATTAAATTTTCGGCCCGATTTAAGGTGACGCATATTGTTATTCCAAATGTATAATTTAACGAGTAGAGTGAATTAATCTTTCTTAAGATTATCCGGTGGCCAGTTATCTAGCCTCATTCCCAACGATAAGCCTTTGGTAGCTAACACATCTTTAATTTCAGTAAGAGACTTTTTACCTAAGTTTGGAGTTTTTAATAAATCAACTTCATTTCGTTGAATTAAATCACCGATATAAAATATATTCTCAGCCTTTAGACAATTAGCCGATCTAACGGTTAATTCCAAGTCATCTACTGGTCTAAGTAAAAGAGGATCATACGTTTGCTTTACAGGTGCAACAGGGAATGTTCCATGTTCACTAGCAAAATCGAAGAAAACTGATAAATGGTCTTTAAGGATTGAAGCAGACAAACTAATAGCTTCTTGTGGATCAATTGTCCCATTAGTTTCCAACTCAATTATCAATTTATCTAAATCAGTTCTCTGTTCAACACGTGCAGATTCTACGACATAGGATACTTTTTTTATTGGACTAAATGAAGCATCTATGTGTAATGTGCCCACAGGTAAATCTCCGTTTAGATTCATCATCCTCTGTGCAACAGGTTGATACCCTCTTCCTTTTTCAACATTTAAAACAATGTTTAACTTACCACTCGATGTTAGATTTGCTATTACAAGATTTGGATTTGTAATTTCAACGTCATGAGTTAATTGTATATCAGCCGCTGTAACTACACCGGGTCCATTTTTTGTCAAATTTAATAGAGCGAAATTTCCATTTAGGATTTTGATTGACAAATTTTTTAAATTGAGCAATATGTCTATAACATCTTCTTGGACACCTTCTATAGTAGAATACTCATGCAAAACTCCCTCGATAATAACATTTGTAACAGCACAACCCGGTATAGTTGAAAGAAGGACTCTTCTCAATGCATTACCAAGGGTATGTCCGAATCCTCTTTCAAGAGGCTCAATTACAATACGGGCAGTATTATTATCTAGAGGCGTAACATCAACAATGTGGGGTTTGATTAATTCTGCGAGAAAAGTTTGCATTAAAAAACCTTAAATTTGCTTACTTTGAATATAACTCAACAACTAATTGTTCATTTATATCCGTTCCTAACTCACTGCGATCTGGTGGGGACTTAAATAACCCACGCATTTGATGCACATCAACTTCTACCCATGATGGAAAGCCATACTGTTCGGATACTTGCAACGCATCTTTAACTCTTTGTTGACTTTTGGCTTTATCACGTAAACTAATCGTATCACCACCTCTTACTTGATACGACGGAATATTTAGTATCTTTCCATTTACGAGTATAGATTTATGACTTACCAGTTGCCTAGCTTCAGCCCTTGTTGATGAAAAACCCATTCTGTAAACAACATTATCTAATCTAGATTCGAGCAGATTAAATAAATTCTCACCAGTAGATCCCTTTTTTTGTGCTGCTACAGCATAGTAATTTCTAAACTGCTTTTCTAAGACTCCATAAATTCTTCTCATTTTTTGCTTTTCTCTTAACTGAGTAGCATAATCTGAAAGACGCCCTCTTTTTGATCCATGTTGACCAGGTTGTTGATCTAATTTACATTTTGATTCTAGAGATTTGCCACGAGCCTTTAGAAAAAGGTCAGTGCCCTCTCTTCTACTTAGTTTACATTTAGGTCCAATATATCTTGCCATGATCTAGTTCTCCAGGATCAAACTCGTCTTCTTTTCGGTGGGCGGCAACCGTTATGAGGAATAGGTGTACCATCTATAATATTTGTAATCTTAAAACCGAGATTATTTAAAGATCTCACGGCAGATTCTCTGCCAGGACCAGGTCCAGTAATCCTTACATCAAGATTTTTTATTCCATATTCTTTTGCAGTCAAACCTGCCTTTTCAGCTGCAACCTGAGCGGCAAATGGAGTACTTTTCCTAGAACCTCTAAACCCTGACGCTCCTGCAGTAGCCCAAGATAAAGCATTTCCTTTTCGATCAGTTATAGTAATTATCGTATTATTAAATGATGCACTGATATAAGCAATACCATCAGAAATATCACGTTTAATTTTTTTTGTATTTCTATTCGTTACAGCCATTAGAAAACCTCTATTATTTACGTATAGGCCTGCGTGGACCCTTGCGAGTTCGTGCATTTGTTCTTGTTCTTTGACCCCTCACTGGTAAACCTCGCCTATGTCTAAGCCCTCTGTAACAACCCAAATCCATTAATCTCTTAATGTTCATTGCAACTTCCCTTCGTAGATCCCCTTCTACGATAAATTTAGCAACTTCTTCTCGTATAGTGTCTATTTGGGATTCTGTGAGTGAATTTACTTTGGTCGATTCTGATATTCCGGCACTTTTACATATTGCTTTAGACCTTGTTGGACCTATACCATATATTGAAGTCAAAGAAATTACCAAATGTTTATTTTCGGGTATATTTATACCTACTATGCGAGCCATATCAAACCTCGGGATAAAAAAAGATGTTTGTATATTTCAAATTTGATTATCCTTGTCTTTGTTTATGCCGTAAATCTTTACAGATTACTCTAACTATTCCATTTCTCTTAAGAATTTTACAATTTCTACAAATTTTTTTTACTGACGCACGTACTTTCATTTTTGATTTCTCCAATAACTTTCAATAGCTAATTAACTTTTCTTCATTCCTAAGTTAGCTTTTTTCATTAGACCTTCATATTGATGAGAAATAACATATGTTTGAATTTGTGACATAAAATCCATAACAACAACTACAATAATCAATAATGAAGTTCCCCCAAAATAAAAAGGAACATTCCAATATAAAATTAGGAACTCAGGAAGCAAACAAACAATAGTTATGTAGATTGCTCCTGCTAAAGTCAATTTAGTCATCACTGCATCAACATAATTAGCAGTATTTACTCCTGGTCTAACTCCAGGTATAAACGCACCTGATTTCTTCAGATTTTCAGCAGTTTCAGTAGAATTGAAAACCATTGCTGCATAGAAGAAACAGAAGAATATAATCGCGGTTGCATATAACAACACATATAAAGGTTGCCCCGGTGATATTGCGGTTGCAATATCTTGTAACCAACTTAAACTATCATTATTTGAAAACCAACTAGCAATAGTTGCAGGAAACAAAATTATACTCGATGCAAAAATTGGTGGTATCACACCAGACATGTTAAGTTTCAGGGGCAGAAAACTTTTGTGTGCTGCATACATTTTTCTACCTTCTTGCCGTTTCGCATAATTAATCGTTATTCTTCTCTGTCCTCTTTCAATAAACACAACAAAGGCAGTAACAGCTATAGCAATGGCAAAAAGAGCTATTATACTAAGCGTATTCATCTCTCCTGTTCTTGCCAACTCGAGGGTTCCTCCAATAGCAGATGGAAGACCCACAACTATACCAGAGAAAATTATGATCGAAATTCCATTTCCGATACCTCTCTCAGTTACTTGTTCACCCAACCACATGAGGAATATAGTACCTGAAACTAATGATATCGCAGTTATAAATATAAAATGAAATCCAGGATTGGTAACTACTGGTACTCCTGATGCAGTTTGGTTCTGTAATGCAAAAGCAACACCCGTTGCTTGAAAACTCGCTAATAAAACAGTTGCATATCGAGTATATTGATTGATTTTTTTTCTTCCTGATTCTCCTTCCTTTTTTATCTGTTCAAGTTTTGGAATAACAACAGCCATCAATTGCAAAATGATTGATGCTGAGATATAGGGCATAATTCCAAGAGCAAATATACTTAACCTTTTAAGTGCGCCACCGCTAAACATATTAACCATATCCAAAATATTATGGCTATCTTGCTGAAACATACTTTGGATGGCTCTTGGATCAACACCAGGAATCGGAATATGGGCACCAATTCTATAAACTATCAAAGCTCCTAACACAAATAGTAGTCTTTGCCGTAATTCAGACAGTTTTCCGTATTTATTTGATAATGCGGAGTTTGTTATACTCATTTATTCCTCTACTCTTCCACCTGCATCAATAATAATTTTTTTTGCACTTTCAGTAACTTTTAAACCTTTAATAATAATAGGCTTATTTATATTACCAGAGTTTATTACTTTAGCGCTTATACTATTTCTATTTATAATTTTTGTCGAGATAAGCAACTGAAGATCAATTAAATCAACATCAAGCGAATTAAGCTCACTAAGTGAAACTTGATTAGCAGTCTTTGATCTTGCTGACTTAAAACCCACTTTTGGTAGCCTTCTTTGCAAAGGCATTTGACCACCTTCGAATCCTGTCTTATGATATCCTCCAGAACGTGCATGTTGCCCTTTGTGACCACGACCACAAGTCTTTCCTAAAGTACAACCTATACCTCTTCCCACACGTTTTCTTTTCACCCTACTATTTTCTGCAGGAGAAATCGAGTTAAGATACATGATTTAGTTCCTCTACTTTCAACATATAATTTATTTTATTAATCATTCCACGATTATCAATTGTGTCATCTATGATAACTGATTGATTAATACGTCTTAACCCTAAGCCTAATAAACACTTTTTATGTCTATCTAGCCTTCCATTTTTGCTTTTTATCTGGGTTATTTTTAATTGATGCTTATTCATGTTGATGATCCTGAAATATCAGACAATGATTTACCTCTTTTTGAAGCAATATACTTAGGATCCTTTATTTCAATTAACCCTTTTATCGTTGCTCTTACAACATTTATTGGGTTGTTGGTACCGATACATTTAGCTAGTACGTTATGAACACCCACAACTTCAAATACAGCACGCATTGCACCGCCTGCAATGATACCAGTTCCTTCTGAAGCTGGTTGCATATATACTTTAGCTGCACCTGTACTAGCAGTTATTGCATAATGTAATGTATCACCATTTAAATAGACCTGCTTTAGGTTTTTTCTAGCTTGTTCCATAGATTTCTGTATTGCTACTGGGACTTCTCTAGCTTTACATAATCCATAACCAACTTTTCCGTTTCCATCACCTACTACAGTTAAAGCGGTGAAACCAAATTGTCTTCCCCCTTTTACAACTTTTGCAACTCTTCGAACCGCAACTAGTTTTTCTTGCAATCCATCAGTGTTATTACTTTGTGCTGAAATATTTGCCATGATAATACTCTAAAAACTTAATCCAGCTTCACGTGCGGCATCTGCTAATGCTTTAACTCTACCATGAAATTTAAATCCAGATCTATCAAATGCTACTTTTGTTATCCCTGATTGAATTGCTTTCTTCGCAATTGCTTTTCCAACAGCTTTTGCAGCATCAATATTGCTGGTACTTGTTAGTTCATTACTTATACTCTTTTGGAGAGTATTAGCACATGCTAATACTTTTGTGCTATTTGCGTTAAGTATTTGAGCATAGATATGCTTAGGTGTCCTATGGACAGTTAACCGAATTGCTTCGACAGAACGTATTGCATATCTTGTTCGCGCTGCCCGTTTTAACCTTGCATTTTTTTTATCCATTTAAGACACCTTTTTATTTTTTCTTTGCTTCTTTTTTGATTATTTCTTCATTTGAGTACCTAATACCTTTTCCTTTATATGGTTCAGGTGGTCTAAATGCTCTAATATCCGCAGCTACTTGCCCAACAATTTGTTTGTCACATCCCTTAATTATAATTTCTGTTTGAGTAGGTGTATCTATTGTTATACCATCTGGTACAGCAAAATCGATAGGATGTGAATATCCTAAAGACAAACTTAAAAGATTGCCTTTACCTTGAGCTCGATATCCAACGCCGATAAGATTCAATTTCTTTTCGTATCCAGAACTTACACCTATTACCATATTATTTATAATAGCCCTTGTAGTTCCCGCTAAGGAATTAATAGTTTTATTCGTTTTATCAGTTTCGACCTGTAATATATTATCTTTTACATCTACTGTTACAAGAGGATGTAGATAAGTAATAAGAGTACCTTTATCACCTTTAATTGTTAATTGAGTTCCATTTTTAAAAATTTCCACTTTTTTTGGAATTACTATCGGATTTTTTGCTATTCTCGACATGGTTCGCAGCCTTTTAAATTTTGCTTAGTTAAGATACATTACTTAAAACTTCACCACCAAGATCTTTTTTTCGAGCTGCAATATCAGTTAGTAACCCTTCAGATGTCGAAATAATTGATATTCCTAAACCCCCTAAAACCACAGGAATATTATTTTTATTTTTATAAACTCTACGACCAGGCTTACTGACTCTTTCTAGTTTACTAATAACTGGGGTACCGTTGAAATACTTTAATTTAACAACTATTGTTGACTTTCCTTCAACATTATCAACGTTAAAATCACTTATGTAACCTTCGTTCTTCAATACTTTATTTACAGCAAGTTTTAGATTTGAAAAAGGGATTTTAACCTCAGATTTGCCAGCTGCTTGACCATTCATTATTCGTGTGAACATATCAGCTAATGGGTCAGTCATAGTCATGTTTTTCTCTCTTAATTAAAATAAATATAAATAAACTACCAACTGGCCTTTGTTACACCTGGCACATCACCACGCATTACTGCTTCACGAAGTTTATTTCTACTCAAACCAAACTTTCTATAATAACCATGAGGTCTACCTGTTAGGTTACAGCGGTTCCTCACTCTAATCTCAGATGAGTCTCTTGGCAACTTTTGCAGTTTTTCAATTGCAGTTAGTCTTTCCATTTCTGATTTAGACTCATCCTTGACGACTGCTTTTAAATTCATCCTTATCATATAAAATTTCTTTGCCAAGAAAATTCTTTTTTTTTCTTTGGCTATCATAGATTTTTTTGCCATAGTTATTATGCTCTAAAAGGGAATTTAAATTGTTCAAGAAGGGCTTTTGCTTCCTCGTCAGTTCTTGCAGTTGTTGTTATTGTTATGTCCATTCCTCTTAGTGCGTCAATTTTATCATAATCTATTTCAGGAAATATTATCTGCTCCTTAACACCCATAGAATAGCTACCCCGTCCATCGAATGATTTTGGATTTAGTCCTCTAAAATCTCTTATTCTAGGTATCGAGATACTGATCAGCCTGTCCAAAAATTCGAACATTTTTTCTCTACGTAGTGTAACTTTGCACCCTACTGGCATACCTTCACGTATCTTGAATCCTGCTATAGATTTTCTAGCATAGGTAATTATCGGTTTTTGACCTGCTATTTTTTGCATATCTTCGACAGCATTTTGCAATATCTTTTTATCAGCGATAGCTTCACCGACACCCATATTCAGAGTAATTTTCAAAATACGCGGAACTTGCATCACTGATTTATATTCGAATTTTCGAGTTAGTTCAGGTATTATTTTTTCTTTGTAAAATAAATGTAATCTAGCCATTATGAAAATTTCCTAATTATCTATAACTTCATTAGATAGTTTAAAATACCTGACTTTTCTTCCATCAGCTAATAGTTTAAACCCTATTCGCTCAGCTTTACCAGTTGAAGAGTTAAAGAGTGCTATATTAGATGAATGTATCGGCATCGATTTTTCGATTATACCACCCTCTATACCTCGATTTGGATTTGGCTTTTGATGTTTACGAACCAAATTTACGCCTTCAACAATAAGTTTATTATCTCCTTCGTAGGACACAACTACTCCTCTTTTCCCTTTATCTTTTCCAGAGATAACTATTATATTATCGCCTTTTTTTATTTTTTTCATTTCTCTTCCTAAATAACTTCAGGTGCTAATGATATAATTTTCATGAATTTTTCAGATCTTAATTCCCTCGTGACAGGTCCGAATATTCTAGTTCCAATAGGTTGATGTTGATTATTTAACATTACTGCAGCATTCCCATCAAATCTTATTAATGAACCATCAGATCGTCTTACTCCTTTTCGAGTTCTCACTACGACTGCATTATAAACTTCTCCTTTTTTTACTCTTCCACGAGGTATTGCATCTTTCACACTTACTTTAATTATGTCTCCGATATTTGCATATCTCCGATGTGAACCTCCTAAAACTTTGATGCACATCACTTTCTTTGCACCACTGTTATCAGCTACATCAAGATTGGTTTGCATTTGTATCATGTTATATCACATCCCATCTATTTTGTTTTTTAAATCTAGTTTGATTTTTCTAATATTCTATGTAGTGTCCAAACTTTATTTTTTGAAATAGGTCTACTTGGACGTATTTCAACAATGTCGCCTTCTTTACATATATTATTCTCGTCATGAGCCATTAGCTTCGTTGTTCTCTTCAAGTATTTACCATATAATGGATGTGGTACTAATCTAGTAACTTCTATCGAGATACTTTTATCCATTTTATTACTTACAACTTTTCCTGTTATTAATCTTGGTTTATTTTCTAATACAATCATTCCTGCTTACCTTTTTCAGTTAAAACAGTATATATACGCGCTATGTCTTTTCGAACCTTTCTAATTTGATCCGACTTTGATAATTGACCAGTCGCTTTTTGCATTCTTAGATTAAATGATTCCCGTAGCAGTTCACTTTCCATTTTTTTCAGATCATCTAATCCCTTTAACCTCAATTCATTCGCTTTCATTACATTACCGTTCGATAAGAAAAAGTTGTTTTCAATGGTAATTTAGCAGCTGCTAAACGAAATGCCTCCCTAGCTAATTCTTCTGATACACCTTCTAACTCATATAACATTGTTCCAGGCTTAATCTGAGCAATCCAATATTCAACACTTCCTTTACCACTTCCCATACGAACTTCTAAAGGCTTTTTTGAAATTGGTTTATCGGGAAAAATACGAATCCAAATTTTGCCACCTCTTTTAACATGCCTCGATATAGTTCTTCTGGCTGCTTCTATTTGTCTAGCGGTTAATCTTCCTCTTTCTACAGATTTTAAACCAAATTCACCGAAACTAACTTTACTCCCTTTATGAGCTAGTCCACGATTATCTAGTTTCATCTGTTTTCTATATTTTGTTTTCTTTGGCTGTAACATTTTTTTTACTGCTCAAAATTATGTTTCTATTGTTTGTATTTGGGATTTACCATCAATATGATGGGTCGGATAAACTTCGCCCTTAAATATCCAGACTTTTACACCTATAACACCATAAGTCGTTTTAGCCTCTGCCGTACCATAATCTATATCTGCTCTAAATGTATGTAAGGGAACTCTTCCTTCTCTATACCATTCGCTTCTTGCAATTTCAGCTCCATTTAGCCTTCCACCAACATTTATTTTGATTCCCTCAGCCCCTAGTCTCATGGTATTTTGAACTGCTCTTTTCATTGCACGCCTAAACATTATGCGTTTTTCTAATTGTTGAGCTACACCTTCAGCCACCAACTGAGCGTCTAATTCAGGCTTTCTTATTTCTTCTACATTTAACTGTACTGGTACGCCCATCATGTCAGAAATTTCCCGCCTGAGAGCATCTATATCCTCACCTTTTTTTCCTATCACTAAACCAGGCCTAGCTGTATGTATTGTTATCTGGGCATTGTTAGCAGGTCTGTTTATTTGAATTCTACTTATCGAAGCATGACCTAATTTCTTTTTTAAAAACTCTCTTACTTTTAAATCTTTATAAAGATATATAGAATAGTTTTGACTATTTGCATACCAACGTGATGTCCAATCTTTTATATAACCTAACCTAATTCCAGTAGGATGTACTTTTTGTCCCATTTTAAAGACCCTTATTTTTGTTCAGAAACTTTAATTGTGATGTGACTAGACCTTTTCAGGACTCTGTTCGCACGCCCTTTAGCCCTCGCTTTGATTCTTTTCAAAAATGGGCCTTCATTCACTTGAACTGACGAAATGCGTAATTCATCTACATCAGCCCCATCATTATGCTCTGCGTTCGCTATTGCTGATTCAAGAACTTTTTTGATAATTTGGGCAGATTTTTTCTGGCTAAATGTTAATAAGTCTATTGCTGCTGCAACTTTCAAACCTCTTATCTGATCTGCAACTAATCTGCATTTTTGTGGTGACACATGAGCGTTACTTAATTTAGCAAGTGTTTCCATTATAATTTCCAAAATATTTTTTATTTCGATTTTTTATCAGCCTGATGGCCTCTATAAGTCCGTGTGGCAGCAAATTCACCAAGTTTGTGACCAACCATATTATCAGATACTAGAACCGGTACATGTTGTTTTCCATTATGAATGGCTATGGTTAAACCAATCATATCAGGAATAATCATTGATCTCCTAGACCAAGTTTTAATTGGTTTTTTTATCCCCGAGGAAACTGCCTCTGTTATTTTTTTTTGAAGATGATGGTCAATAAATGGCCCTTTGTTTATTGATCGTGGCATTGTCTACCCCTTATTTATGTTTACGTCTGCGAACGATTAAATCATCAGTTCGCTTATTATTACGTGTTTTGTAACCTTTTGTTGGCGTACCCCATGGGGAAACCGGATGTCTTCCTCCTGATGTTCTTCCCTCACCACCACCATGAGGATGATCAACAGGATTCATTGCTACTCCCCTTACTGTTGGCCTTACACCCTTCCACCTAGACGCACCTGCTTTCCCTAGCGATGATAAATTATGCTCAGCGTTTGAAACTTCACCAATAACTGCCTTACAATCAGCAAGTACTTTTCTCATTTCACTCGATCTAAGCCGAATGGTGGCATATTTCCCTTCTTTCGCGACTAACTGAACTGATGTTCCAGCACTCCGAGCTAGCTGCGCACCTTTTCCTGGCTTTAATTCTACACAATGTATTTGTGTACCAACTGGAATATTCCTTATTGGTAAACAGTTGCCCGTTTTAATTGGCGCAAATTCAGATGATACAATTTCACTGCCTACTTGAATCCCTTTTGGAGAAATAACATATCTACGCTCACCATCTTGGTATAAAACCAGTGCTATATGAGCAGTGCGATTAGGATCATATTCGATTCGCTCAATTTTTCCATTTACGTCGATTTTATTTCGTTTGAAATCGATCAATCTATAATGCTGTTTATGTCCACCACCTTTGTGCCTAGTTGTTATTCTTCCTTGGTTATTGCGCCCCGCATGATTATTCTGCTTTTCAACTAATTGTGCATAGGGTTTTCCTTTATGCAAGCCTTCGGTTTTGACTTTTACTACAAATCTAGCGCCTGCTGACGTAGGTTTTGATTTTATTAAGGTCATAGTTTTTTCCGTTTCTAAATGATGCTTTGCTAATTTGGCATTTGATTTTAAGCTACAGCTAAATCTATATTATAGCCCGGTTCTAGTTTTATGTATGCCTTCTTCCAACTTGATCTAGAACCTATAAAACGACCAAATCTCTTTGTTTTCCCTTTTACATTTAAAACATGAACATATTCAACCTTCACATCAAACATTTGTTCGATTGCTTTCTTTATATTTTTTTTATTTGCATTTTTTTTTACTTTGAAAACAAATTTGTTTTCTTGTTCAGTTAGAAGTGTGCTTTTTTCAGATACTATGGGTGCTAATATTACATTAGACAAATCTTGCTGTTTCATCCAAGTCTCTCCTCAATAAGCTTGACTGCCTCTGTAGTTACTATAACCTTGTCACTGTTCACTAATGCAACAGGACTTAATGTACTCGATAAGCAAATATTTACATTCGGTAAATTTCTAGATGCTAAATATAAATCATCGTTCACGGCAGATGTAACCAATAGTATTCTAGAGTCCTCGAATCTTCTCAATTCATTTGATAAGACTTTGGTTTTGGGTTCTATGCTATTAAGTGCATCATTTATTATCAATCTATTTTGTCGCAACAACTCAGACAATATAGACCGTAATCCAGCCCTATACATTTTTTTATTTAGCTTTTGCTTATAACTCCTATTTGTTGCAGCAAAAGTAACACCGCCCGATCTCCACA
This sequence comes from uncultured Methylococcaceae bacterium, assembly GCA_903859815.1. Lineage (GTDB taxonomy): Bacteria > Pseudomonadota > Gammaproteobacteria > Methylococcales > Methylococcaceae > Methylumidiphilus. The sequence goes on from CAIOOA010000026.1 coordinate 39,752, forward strand.
AAGGACTTCTGGTACTCCCTGCTCTAGCTCTACCGCCTCCTTTTTGCTTCCAAGGTTTAGCCCCTCCACCACTTACTTCAGCCCTAGTTTTTTGTTTCTTAGTTCCTGCCCTGCCACCCGCTAGATATGACACAACTAACTGATGTACCAGTGATTCATTGAATACTTGCCCAAAAACATTCTCAGAAACTGCAATTCCAGCACTTTCCTGTCCATCTATTATTGCAGGTATATGTAAATTCATTTTTTTCTACCTTATTATTTTTTTACTGCGGGTTGGATTATCACATCGCCCCCTTTCGAACCTGGGATTGCTCCTTTAATCAACAGCAAGGACTTTTCCGTGTCTACACCACAAACCTTTAGGCTCTGAATTGTCACATTTCTTGCACCCATATGCCCACACATTTTTTTACCTTTAACAACTCTTCCTGGAGTTTGGTTTTGACCAATTGAACCGGGTGCACGATGGGACAAAGAATTTCCATGAGTCGCATCTTGAGTTCTAAAGTTGTACCTTTTTACTACACCTTGAAATCCTTTACCAATTGATACACCTTTTACATCAACCCATTGTCCTTCTTGAAACAGTTCTACATTAAACTCAGAGCCAACCGTATACTCTTTATCGTCAGTATCATCAACCCTAAATTCCCATAACCCTCGCCCAGCCTCAATGCTAGATTTTGCATAGTGGCCTGCAATTGGTTTTGATATTCTAGACCGCTTTTTTAATCCAGTAGTTATTTGAATTGCCCTATATCCATCATTCTCTAGTGTTTTAACCTGAACAATTCTATTTGTTTCCACATGTATAACAGAAACTGGAATTGCAGATCCATCGTCTACAAATAAACGAGTCATCCCGCACTTTCGCCCTACCAAACCTATTGACATTACAAATCTCCGAAACTAATTTAATTAAGCTTGATTTGAACATCAACACCAGCAGCAAGATCAAGCTTCATAAGAGCATCTACGGTTTTATCAGTTGGTTCAATTATATCCATCAGTCTTTTATGAGTTCTCAATTCATATTGATCCCTAGCATCTTTATTCACATGGGGTGAAATCAATACTGTAAATCTTTCTTTTTTCGTAGGAAGTGGTATTGGTCCTAAAACTTGAGCGCCAGTTCGCTTCGCCGTCTCTACAATTTCACTTGCTGACTGATCAATTAGTCTATGATCAAAGGCTTTTAGTCGTATTCTTATTCTTTGCTTAGGCATTTTATTTACTCAATTACTTTTGAAACCACGCCGGCACCGACGGTGCGCCCGCCTTCGCGGATAGCAAACCGAAGACCTTCTTCCATTGCGATTGGAGCGATCAGCTTCACGTTGATCTTGATGTTGTCGCCAGGCATCACCATCTCCACACCCTCAGGCAACTCGGCAGCACCCGTCACGTCCGTGGTCCGGAAGTAGAACTGTGGACGGTAGCCGTTGAAAAACGGGGTGTGACGGCCGCCTTCCTCTTTCGACAACACGTAAATTTCAGCT
>CAIOOA010000027.1 GCA_903859815.1 uncultured Methylococcaceae bacterium
AGGGTGAAGTGGACATGGTGTTTGGTCTCCTAGAAATAATGTATTGTATTTAATGGGTTTCCTGTGATTTTCCAAGCTTCCGCCAAGTAAGGTGGGCGGTCAGTAACGGCTGAGGAGTGAGTATTGATGATCGGTCCTTGCTCATCGAAGGCTGATGAGTGCGTATCGATGATTGGTCCTTGCTGATCGAAGGCTGAGGAGTGAGTATCGATGATCGGTCCTTGCTGATCGAAGGCTGAGGAGTGCGTATCGATGATTGGTCCTTGCTCATCGAAGGCTGAGGAGTGCGTATCGATGATCGGTCCTTGCTGATCGAAGGCTGAGGAGTGATCATCAGGCTCTGATACTCGGTATTTGCGATTGATGATTGCGCATCGGAGGCTGAGGAGTGCGTATCAATGATTGGTGATTGCGTATCGAAGGCTGAGGAGTGCGTATCAATGATTGGTGATTGCGTATCGAAGGCTGAGGAGTGCGTATCAATGGCTACTGACCGCCCATCGAGTTCCGATGAGCCATCAGCAAAGACCGAAGAGCACCCATCAAAGCGTGATGACTGCTCGGTTAATGTGGCAAGGTGTCCGACAAGCACGGCTGAATCCTCAGCATTCCAAAGCAAACCGATTAGTTTCCTGTGAGAGTGGCTTGAGTTTTCATAGACGGCAATCAAGTTCTCTCACTACCCGTTTACACATACCCCTCTGCGTGGCGCGTAATGATCTTCTCAAATCTTGACCACGCCACTCGGATAAACATAATCCTGACAAGGAATATTTTTTACAGGTTTATACGCCTGTTGTTAAAAATGTCAAGTTTTTATTTTCTGGATTGTTCCAGTGCTTAGCGTCTCTGCCATTAAATTAGGTACAGATGGAGTGCAAGGCTTGCCTTGCAATGGTTTCCAACCGCAACCGCTTGTAAATTTCAGCAAAGGAAGCCTTGCACTCCAAGAGTATATTTATTGATGGCTCCCACGCTTTGGCGATCATCGTTATACACAAATGCAGGAAGGCCGTCATTCCGGCATGGACTGCCGGAATCCAGTCACAGGGAGGTGAATCTGCGGGTCAGCGTGTAAGTTGAATCAAGCACTTACATAATGACGAGGTACCGTCCATGGCACTGGATTCCTGCATCCCTGCTGGAATGACGGCACTACGGCTTGGCTGGACTTGTGTATAACGATGAGCGCTCCGGCGTGGGAGCCTATCTGGACGCTCTGCGCTCATTCACCGCAGGAGCGGCTAAATTACGTTCCCACGCCGGGAGCGTGGGAACGATCAAAACAGCCATTGGGTTCAATTCATATCTCGAAAACCCATTCTTAGTTCTGACTTGCGCAAGCTATGGGGTGATTAGCTTATGGCTTGGGGTTTCTTCTTTGAAATCATGGCGGGTTCCGGTTTTTATGATTATACCCGATTTGGTTAGCTGTGGGCTGCTGGCATTATCAAATCTATAAACATTTTCGTCAACGCAACGATGGAGGACTATCTCGATATAGAACGTTTCGTTTGGTTTTAGACAAGTATTGACTGCTTCATCATCAGGGCGATATTCGACCGCGTGATAAAATACAAAGCCTTCAGTAGGTCTAGCGATCACTCGAAAACCAGTCAGCTTATTTTTGGTTATCTCATCATAATCGATATAATAAACGAGATGATTACGATTAATTGAATTTTGCTGTCGATCAACAAAAAAGCCTTGAGAAAGTTTATCAGGGTCACGACTCTTACTGCCTAATAAAAACAAATCATAATCTAATACCGGTTCTCCCTGATCGTCTTTGATGACAAATACTAACATGCTATAGCGATGACTATCCTTTTGTGATTCTTTAGTCAGATCATCCAATTCATTACCACGTTTAATATACTCTTTTGCAGTGGTAATTTTTAAGCATTTAAGAATCTCATCGACTTGGGTTTTTTTATCCATTGTGGATCGCAGTACACTGCGCATAATGCCTATTTTTTCGCCTGAGTGGCTGGCATCAGGAATGATACCCAATGGAACCTTTTCGGGTCGGGCTAATTTACCCTCAACTTCGAGTAAATGAACTTTAATGGATTCGGAACCATGTTTTACTTGGTATTCCTGATCTGTCTCAACTAATTTCATCAGGCTATAGTTAAGATTTGCCCCTGCCACCCTGACCACACCATCAGACCCTTTTTCAACCAAATAGCTATTCAAGAAATCATAGAAATTATTGTCGATGGTTTGACCCGTCAATACAAAGGGGAAGAAAAGTGATTTTGACGGTTTATAGTTGATATAAGACCTAGCCAAATCAATCTGTTGTTGACTGCCCAAACAGAGCCAATCCAGAACATGCTGCCCCGGCTCGATACCATTAAACCATGCCTTGATTCTTCCAACCCTAGCTTTGCCGAGAGCAGCCAATGCAGAACCATGATTTGCCGGGGCTAACATGACTAGGTGGCGTAAAGGGGAGTTTTTCAGATTATTAGCACCATAATAACGTTGAAGCCATTCGCGCACTACGGGACCACCCGTTGAATGAGTGATGCATGAAAATTCTTGGATGCTACCATTCTCTGATATTTTGTCAGACAAGGCTTGTTGAAAGGTACGTGCTATATCCGAAATGGTGACTTCATCATTGAAGCTTATATAACGACTGAGCCAAATCTGCTTAATATCGAGACTTATACCATGCATGGAGGCTCGTGCAGCTAAAGCTTCGGGTAGTTCACCATAGGTTTCGGTATCAGTGACACTCCAGCCATGAACAAATACGACAATCATTACAAAATCTCCTATTGGGTAAGCATAATCCTGACAGGGAATAATTTTCACAGATTTATACGCCTGTTGATGAAAATGTCAAGATTATTGGATCGTTCCCAAAAAAAACGGGCGCATAGCGCCCGTTTTTGGATTGAAGATAAAGTCAAGAATTACAGGTTATAAGCAGACTCCCCATGCTCCCGTATATCCAAGCCTTCCCGCTCGGTTTCTTCGGAAACGCGCAAACCCACCAAGCCATCGACTATCTTATAAGCGATCAAGGAAACGATGCCCGACCAGAGGATGGTCAAGCCAACACCCCATGCCTGGCTGGTCACTTGCGCCAGCATGTCATAGTCGCCGACCTTGTTCAGCACGTAATCGAAAACGCCGGTTCCGCCCAAAGCAGGTGAGGCAAAGATGCCGGTTCCCAATGCGCCGAGTATTCCGCCCACACCATGTACGCCGAACACGTCCAAAGAGTCATCATAGCCAAACTTGTGTTTGACAAAACTGACAGACCAGAAGCATACCCCACCGGCGATGAGACCCAACGCGATGGAACCCATAGGGCCAACAAAGCCGCAAGCCGGGGTGATGGCAACCAAACCCGCAACAGCGCCGGAGGCTCCGCCTAGCATGGAGGGCTTGTCATGGGTCAACCATTCGGCAGCCACCCAAGACAGGGTAGCGGCGGCGGTTGCCAGCAAGGTATTGGCGAAGACTAGTGCGGATACGCCATTGGCCTCTAGGTTGGAACCGACATTGAAGCCAAACCAACCCACCCATAGCAGTGATGAACCAATCATCGTCATCGGCACGTTATGGGGTTTCAAAGATTCCTTGCCATAGCCAAGACGCTTGCCCACCAAAATACAGCCGATTAACCCCGCAATACCGGCATTGATATGCACCACGGTTCCTCCCGCAAAGTCCAAAGCGCCTTTCTGGAACAGGAAGCCTGCCGTAGCAGCGGCTTTGGCTCCGGCTTCAGCGTCGGTGTAGGCATCCGGGCCAGCCCAGTACCAGACCATGTGGGCTATCGGTAGATAGGCAAAAGTCCACCAAATCAAAATGAACAATAGAATGGCGGAAAATTTCATGCGCTCAGCGAAAGCACCGACAATCAGCGTCGGCGTGATCGAGGCAAAGGTCAATTGGAAGACAATGTAAATATATTCAGGTATCACGACGCCTTTGCTGAAGGTGGCGGCGATTGAATCCGGTGTGACCCCTTTCAAAAACAGCTTGCTAAATCCTCCAATAAATGGATTGCCTTCGGTGAACGCCAAGCTATAACCATAGATAGCCCATAATACGGCTGTCAGTGCAAAAATGACAAACACTTGCATGAGCATGGACAGCATGTTTTTGGACCGCACCATGCCGCCGTAAAATAAGGCAACGCCCGGCACGATCATTAAGATGACTAATACGGTTGCGACAATCATCCAGGCAACATCGCCTTTATTGGGGACTGGCGCGACCGTTTCTGCTGCCAATAGTCCACTAAAGCCCATTAACAATAGAAAACTGGCTAACGATTTCATAGGTTTCTCCAGCTTATAAGGCTTCAGCGCCGGTTTCACCGGTGCGTATGCGGACGACTTGCTCTAGGTTGGAGACAAAAATCTTGCCATCTCCGATTTTGCCAGTGTTGGCCTTCTTGACGATGGCATCAATAACCGCATCCAGTTGTTCATCGGCTACGGCGACCTCTAATTTCACTTTGGGGAGAAAATCCACGACATATTCCGCTCCCCGATAAAGTTCGGTGTGGCCTTTCTGTCGTCCAAAACCTTTGACCTCGGTCACGGTGATGCCGGACACCCCCATTTCGGACAATGCCTCGCGGACATCATCCAGTTTGAACGGTTTTAAAATTGCGGTGACAAATTTCATTGCGCTGTCCTCTAGTAGCGTTAACGGTTTGATCTGCTCAAGAAGACTATGGCAGAAGCCGTGCCAACGTTATAGGTGATTGATTTAAGTGAAATCAATTAGAATTTATCATAAATTGTTGCTCGTTTAGGGTGCGCAGAAGTGTGTGTGATCTATTTTGGTGCAATTTAAAGAGTCACAAGCTTTTGTGCTAGATATTCAAAGCGGGAGCGTCAAAGCTTGCTTTGACAAGAGAATTGGAAATGCTAACTATACTTCGCCTGTCAAAGCAAGCTTTGACGCTCCAAGGCTAATTGCTCCGTAAGATCAATCATTTAAGATTGAAGATGATACCGACATTGCCAGCGAATTCATTTCCTGAGTTAGGGCCGGGTACGCTGACCCCGCAGTAGGTTTGCAAGTTTGCCAAAGGGTAATAAACAATGTTCACAATGGCTCCAGAGATATTGGTATTGCCGGAAAAATAATCTCCCTGAATATGCAATAACTTAGGAAAAATCCGAATTTCAAAGCCAGTCATCACTCCGATGGGTTGGTGAATGGTTGCCAATGCATCGTTTACAAAAAAAGGGCCGACATGGACATTCAGAATATCATTGATAATGAGAAGATTGTCTACAAACGTAAAATTATGTAATTGCTTAGGCGTAACATTAGCCAGCACTGTGCCGATTTGTGTGCCAACCGCCAATGCCCATACGCTGTTCATTTTGAATGTTTTGGTCAGCGTGACATAGCCATCGTATTCATAATTTTGTGCGCCGCCGCCTGAAATCGGCACATTCAACAGTTGCAGGCCGAAGGTCCAGCCTGATTGGGTTACATATTCGATAACGGTGTTCGAGTAGTCTGTGCCTCGATAGAGATTGAATTCCTCGGTGAAATAAAAGCCTATCGTCTCTGCATCAGCAGGGTTTATTTTGAATCGCTTGGGCGCTTTGGCGTGTGAACCCTCGCTCCCGACCGCATGAGTGGCAAATGAGATCAAGAGCAAGAGTAGAATGGATTTTGCCAGAATTGACTTCAAACATTTCGTCATTCAATGATATTGAGGAACCATCAATTGGTTTCAATACGCCTGTTATGGGAGATGTATTAAACCTTGCTATGCAATTCCAAATGGAGGGCAAGAAATTCTTCGGTCAGCTTATGGTCGGGGGCATAGTGGATCAAAGGCTGGGATTCGCTGTGCGATTCGCGCACTTTCACCGAGGGGGAAATCTTGCTGTCCAGTACGGGATGACCCTCCGCAATCAGGGAGTCCACCAGTAGTTGAGGCAAATTGGCGCGGGATTGGAATTGATTGACGACAATACCTTCAATGATGAGGTCGGCATTTAGGTCGGCTTTGATTTCGGCGATGGTGGCCAGTAAGTTATACAGCCCGTCACGGGAAAAGGCATCGCAATCAAAAGGGATCAAGCAATGCTTGGCGGCGACCAAAGCGGTTCGGCTATAGAAATTCAGTGCCGCTGGCGTGTCAAGATAGATGTGATCAAAGCCTTCCAAATGATCCAGCGCTTCGCGCAGTTTGAATATTTTGTAGCGCGACTCCAAACGGCTTTGCAGCGGTTCCAATTCCGCGTGGGCAGGGATGATGAACAGATTGGGCCAGCGGGTTGCATGAATCACCGAGGCCAATAATTCATTGGAATGGGTTTTGCCAAATAGATTGACGCCTAGCGTCTCCTTGAAAAAATGGGCAATGGTGCGATCAGGGTCGGCGACTTTTTCGCCCAACAAATAATGGGTCGTGTTGCACTGCACGTCCAAGTCGATGACCAGCGTCTTTTTGTCGTCAATGGCACTGATGGCCGCCAGATTACAAGCAATGGTCGATTTCCCCACGCCGCCTTTTTGATTGAATATGACCCTGCGCATGATAGTCTCGAAATGATTAGTTGTTTGCCTTTGGTTGATGCCCACGCTGAAGAGTGGCATCGCCTCTGGCTTGAATAAGCTGTTATTCTACCTTATATTTGAACCGACCAATCTAGCTTCGATTGGGAAAGCCGAGTCGGTTTTCAAAACGGTTCCACCCGTACCCTATCCATCAGTGCTGTCACCTCGTCGGGGGTAATCATCGCCACATCTTGACGCAGCGCATTGGCCGCACCGGCGCAGGCAGCATAACGCAAACGGTCTGCGTAAGCCATGTTCAACAGCCAACCGTGGGCCAATCCAGCACAATAGCAATCGCCACAGCCTACTGGGTTGACTTGCTTGATTTTGGGCGGAAACACTTGCCACTGGCCCTCGTGCAAGCCACTGACTTTAACCGCTCCTTCACCATTGGTGATATGCAGTTCTTCAGCCCGGCCCCAGTAGTGGGTTTGGTTAAATTCTTGCCGGTTAGGTTTGGACAAAGCAGGCGGAAAAGGACATTCCAGCGCCCGCTTCATGGCTGTTCCATAGGAATCCACCCAACAAGGCACCGAATGTTTGTTGCACATTTCCAGCAAAGCCACATAAAGACCGTCAGTCAGCGGGTCCGGCACTGACCCACTGGCGATGACTAGCCTGACTGAGCCAAGCATGGTATCCATTTGATCGAGCAATGCTTGGTATTCGGTCCGGGTCACCGGGAATCCATTAGGCAACACCGTGGTCGGGTGTCGTGAGTTGAGTTTGGATGCCATAAAGCCCACCCGCAACGGTGCGGCGGTTTCGATGAAGGCATCCTCCACATTTTCGGTACGCACCAAATCGCGCAACCAAGCGCCACTATGACCGCCAGCGAAACCAGTCAGTGCAACCCGATGGCCGTGTCGGGCCAGCACCCTTGCCACATTCACGCCTTTGCCTTCTGCAACCATGGGCATGGCTTGTACCCGGTTGATTGCACCGGGCTTGACCTCGCCATCATGAATTAGATTCAACAGCGGATTGGCGTTGATGACTAAGACATCGAATTTTGCTTTGGGTTTAGTTAAGTTTGCATGACTTGGATTCATGGTTTTGCCTTGGCTTGAAAATCGGCTAGTTCAATTTATTCCGTTACTTTTGGCATCATGGGAATACTGGTTCCAATCGTGACATCACCCGCCCCTAGCAGGACATTCTCCACTTGGATGAAACGGGCCGCTGTTCTATTGTCGAGGGCTTTGGCAAACTTACTATAATACTTTGCCAGTAAGTTGAGTCTCGCTTTACGATATTCAAAACCTCTCTTGACTATTTCATCGGCTTTTGACTCTGAGATGTCATCGATACTCTTAGCGTAGTCTTCTATCGTATTTTGCCGATAATCATTGAGCTTAATCAGTTCTGCCTCGTATTTTTGATAAACCGACCAGAACTTTTTGCTCTCTTCTTCATCCAGTTCCATGGCATCCCTTATGAAATCACGCTTTTTAATCCGTATGCTGGCCCGCATCATGGCAAGTTGGTCATGTTCAGAAACATCAAGTGCTGTTGATGAGGCAGTATCATTGCCATCGGTTGGAGCGGTTGAACCCTGTGCTTGTGCCAATGCCGGTAGTCCGCCGATCATCAGCAAAAGTGCCATGACAGAGAAAGTTTTATTCATGCGTTACACCCTATGTAAAAGAAAAAGTGTGAGTTGAGGTAGCCTGAAAACATTAAGGGTTGCCTGATATTTTCAAGCCGGAAGTGTTGATTATAATTGTTCTGGGTTTTTATTAAATCCGAGCAAAGCATATTCCATACTGTCTGACAATGCGCGCCAACTGGCCTCAATGATATTGGGGCTTGCACCCACGGTCGTCCAAGAACGCTCACCATCATGAAAGTCGATTAACACCCGAGTGATGGCAGCAGTACCCTTGTCAGTATTTAAGATACGCACTTTATAATCCGTCAGTTGGATTTTTTCCAATTGAGGGTAATGTTGGCACAAGGCTTGATGCAAAGCCCTTGCCAGGGCATCAACTGGCCCTGAACCTTCGGCAGCGGCAAATTTGATCTCCTTGCCAACCCGCGCTTTGACAGTTGCCTCGGACAGCAAGCCACGCCCCCGCCTTTCTTCTGCCAAAACCATGAAATCCATCAACTCAAACGGAGGCTCATACCCGATTCGACCCCGTTGCAATAGCAAATCGACCGAAGCTTCCGCTGCATCGAAGGCGAAACCCTGATGTTCGAGTTTTTTTAGCAGATGCAGTACACGTTCTGCTTCTTCTTGGGTTATATTGAACCCTCGGTTTTGGCTTAAGGTAATCAGGTTGCCACGTCCGGAAAGTTCGGAGATGACGGTGCGCATGGCATTGCCCACTAATTCGGGTTCGATATGCTGATAGCTACCGGCAGCTTTCAATACCGCTGCGGCGTGTATGCCGCCCTTGTGAGCAAAGGCACTTTCCCCGGTGTAAGGTTGTTGGCGGTCATGTTTCAGATTGGCAATTTCCGCCACATAACGCGAAACGGCAGTGAGGTTGCGCAATTGTTCTGCCGTGACGATGGAATAACCCATTTTGAGTTGCAGTCCGGGAATGATGGAGGTGAGGTCGGCATTGCCCACTCGCTCGCCATAGCCGTTGATGGTGCCTTGTATTTGCACACAGCCCCCGCGCACCGCCGCCAAGGAATTGGCGACCGCACAACCGCTGTCATTGTGGACATGTATCCCCAAACGAGTGGGAACCAGCGTTGCAACTTCCCTGACGATGGCTTCAATGTCCCAAGGCAAGCTTCCGCCATTGGTGTCGCATAGCGCCAAAAAATCCGCACCCGCATCCGAGGCCGCTCGCAAGGCGGCAATCGCATAGTCTGGGTTGGCTTTATAGCCGTCGAAAAAATGTTCGGCATCAAAAATGGTTTCGGTGCCATGGCCTCTCATGAAGGCAATGCTTTCACCGATCATTTTCAAATTTTCCTCCAGGGTGGTATCCAAGACTTTTTCCACTTGGAAATCCCAGCTTTTGCCCACGAGCGCGACGGCGGGGGTATCGGCAGCCACCAATGCTTGAAGATTCTTATCGGCTTCACAGCGACTGTTTTTGCGCCGAGTGGCTCCGAAAGCCGTCACCTTGGCTTGCTTAAGACCAATATGGCGAACCCTTTGGAAAAACTCGGCATCCTTTGGGTTTGAACCGGGCCAGCCGGCTTCGATGTAATGGATACCCATCTGATCCAGTTTGGAGGCTATCGCCAATTTGTCGTCACAGGATAGGGAAATGTCCTCCCGTTGAGTACCATCGCGTAGAGTGGTGTCGTAGAGGAAAATCTGAGTCATCGTCATTATTGTGTTGGTTGTTTAACTGATTCGTGGTTGCTGAGCATCGTGTGACGGCCATCAATGTCATGGAAATCCTAGGATTGAGAGGATTGGCAGGTGAAAAGTGACAAGCCAGATGTCGATCAGTTTGATACTGCCGCATCGTTCCGAGCAAAGCTTGGGAGAATTATACGTTTTTCGGCGAGTTAGAGAAATCTGAATTTGGCGAAATTGCCGAAACAAATGGATTATGGTCAATTGCGCCCTGAAACGACAATTGGACATCGCTGCGCCGAAGGGCTTGGTTTAGAAGGCACTCAATGGGCATAGTGCACCCAGTGCAGGACCAGATTGGCCTTGAAAACCGACATAGCCTCGGCGCGCGGCATTCACTCGCTGAATTCCTGTTCCATGACCGGTAAAGCTCATCATTAAATCTCCAGCGAAGAAATTTGAT
>CAIOOA010000028.1 GCA_903859815.1 uncultured Methylococcaceae bacterium
CCAGTCACAGGGACGTGAAACTAGGATTTGCCAGTCATGTTTAATCAGACACTTATGAACCGACAAGTTACCGTCCATGGCACTGGATTCCGGCAGTCCATGCCGGAATGACGGCGTTTTAGCCATAATGAGAATTGCTGCGCATTATATAGAATGTTGTAAACTTCTCATCAAATCGCCATGAACTTGCTATCAAGGCGACACAACCTCTTATCATATTGCCATGACCTTCTTATCAAGGTGGCATGACCTTCTTATCATGTTGCCATGACCTTGTTATCAAGGTGGCATGACCTTCTTATCATGTTGCCATGACCTTGTTATCAAGGTGACTCGACCTTCTTATCATGTTGCCATGACCTTGCCATCAAGGTGGCATGACCTTCTTATCATGTTGCCATGACCTTGCTATCAAGGTGGCATGACCTTCTTATCATGTTGCCATGACCTTGCTATCAAGGTGGCATCATCTTCTTATCATGTTGCCATGACCTTGTAATCAACATCACATGACCTTGTTAGCAAGGTTTGATGGCCTTGCCCTCACCCTGCGCAAAAATTACCCAAAAACGGTTAATATTCACTTGAAATCCGTTTGCAAGTTACCGACAATCACACATAAGTTAAAAGGCTTATTCCAACTAAATCAGTCAACAATAATGATGGGAGAACCACCATGCAACCTAAACTTGTCATCGCATTTACCACCCACAGTGAGGCGGATTTCCAAGCCAAGGTAGGCCACATTCTTGCCTCATTAACGAATAATCCTCACTTTCCTGAACCATGGCCAGAACCCGTCCCGTCCTTGGCCCAACTCAATGAAGCGTATAGGGTTTATCTGGATGCCTACCATGCAAGCTTGACACACGACTCGTTGAAAATCAGGCAACGCGACGCAGCACGCAAAGCCTTGATCGAACTGCTAAAACAACTTGTCAATTATCTGGAATTGGTGGCGCATTCTGATACAGACAAACTGTCAACCACCGGCTTTGACCTGCGCAGGGATACTGTGCGTGGCATTCATGGCGGCACATTGCCAGCCCCTGACGGCTTCCGTGCTTCACACGGCCCGAAAAGCGGAACCGCCATGCTGCATGTCGCACGATTGGCCGGGGCGAAAAGCTATGAAGTACAGATAGCACAAGGCGACCCTTCCATCGAGGAAAATTGGAAAACCGTCACCACTTCGGCGACCGGTTCCCACATGTTGATTGAAGGCTTGACTCCCGGTCAGACCTATTGGTTCCGCGTCCGCGCCATTGGCAGTGGCGGGGCAGGATTATGGACTACTCCTGTCAACCTAATTGTGGTTTGAAGATTGTTTGATGATAATCTAGCGATAGGTTGCGGGGAGCTTGAAAACCGCACCCTATCGCCCTTAATCAGAGAGAAAGACTACAATGAAATATATCGAACTGATTATAAAACTCCAAGCCCTACCAGCGGAAAGCAAGCTGAAATATTCGATTTTGTCGAGTTTCTTGCCGTCCGCTTCGGCAAAGCGAAGGGTACATCGTTTGCTCCCGACGAGTGGAGCGAAGCCGAATTTTCTGAGTTTACCATATGATATAATTCATGAATCATGAATCGGGAATAGAAACGCTCTTGGAACTTGATCAACAGATTCTTGATCAGGGGAATGGCTACTGGATAAAAATTGAAGCCAAACGAGTTACGCAAACCAAAGAAATTCCGCATGGTATACGGTACTCTTTGACCTTGCATGAACCGTATGGCAAACGTATCTTGGGCTATGACAACGCTCATGCCGTCAAGCCCCCCAAAAAATTCAAATTTGCCGGACAGCGTCTGCCTTATGACCACAAGCATCGGCATATCAGTGACCAAGGTACACCTTAAGACTCAGAATGCTTATCAACTTTTGTTAGATTTCTTTGCAGAGGTTGACAGGGTTTTGGAGGAGATTAGAAAGCTATGAAAACAGTCACAATTGGCATCCTGCCCCAAGAAAAAATGCGGGAGCGGATGCTGGCTATTGCCAAAGGCGAATACAAACCGGAAGCCTCAGAACCAAAAATATGGTTTACCTCAATGCGTTCGCTGGCCGAAGTATTGAGTGACGACAACAGGGCACTGCTGAAAATCATTGAGGAAGCTAATCCAGAATCAATTTCTTCTTTGGCTGCTATCACAGGAAGAGAACCAAGCAATCTTTCTCGTACCCTGAAAACTATGTCGAATTATGGTTTGGTGGAAATGCGGCATGAAAAGAATCATATTAGACCAATTGCCGTGGCTACTGTGTTTCAGATTTTTGCTTGAGTGACCAATAGTCGCATCATTTGAGATAAATCATACTTCGCATTAAGCTAGTGAGATAACAGTACAACGACCTTGAGGTAATTACATGACTGCTGCTGTTCGTTGGACTGTACACGTTTCACCCGATACTAATCTGGCTTTGCGTGACTTTCTGAATACGCCAAACTTGGACACCGAAGAGGCTTCCAAATTTATCAAAGAAGCCGTCCGTTGGCGGATGCTCGATAATGATGTGCAGACCATCAAAGATCGAAAATAAAACATGTCTGCCGAGGAACTTCAAGTAATTATTGACAACAGCGTGATAGAAGAACGAAAGGCGATGAATGGTCAACGCCATTCGGCATCTTGCAATGACTTACGAACCCTTGCCATGGGTTGAACTTTCGCCAGACCAAGATGACGATTGGCTGCTTGCCGTCGCGCAAGTGCCTAGGGCTGAGTATTTAGTCACGGGTGACAAAAGTGATTTGTTGGCACTGCGGCACTATGGGGTTACGCGGTTTCTTACAGCTAGAGAGTTTTAGATAAGATAAGTTAATTTGATTGAGTTGAGTTCATGGAGTATATTTTGCAGAGGACATTCTGCTAAGATTTACATCCGACGCATTACGCTAAATCGCTAATGTGCCCTTCGCAGACCATTTTATTTAAAATTAAGTTTATATTTAACGTATAAAAAATGAAAATTGAAGCAAACGATAAAGAAGTTCGAGATATATTTTCCTTAGGATATTTCAAAATCCCTAGATTTCAAAGGCCATATTCTTGGGGGCATGATGAAGTAAATAACTTTTGGCAAGATGTTATTCAAAATAATAATGATCCTTATTTTATTGGCTCCATGGTTGTATATCAGGAAAACAAACCATATTTTGGGATAGTTGATGGGCAGCAACGATTAACCACGATTACCTTGATTTTTGCAGCCATTAGAAATGCATTTCTTAAATTGGGTGAACAAAACTTAGCAAGAGGGATACATTTTTATATTGAAAAACCAAATATTGATAACAAGGAAGAATTCATACTTAATTCAGAAACCTCATTCCCATACCTCCAAAACCACATACAAAGCTATAATGGCCTTCAAGTTCAATGTAATGTAGGGTCTGAAGAACAAAATCTTAAATATGCGTTTGACTTCATTGTAGATGGGCTAAACGCAGTTTTGCCACAATCAATATGTAGTGAAAAGCACTATCAACTATGTCTTTTTGATGACAGTAAAGCTGATACTTTACAGAAGCTTAAAATGATTAGAGATAAAATCCTAGCATTAAAACTAGTATTTATACAATTGGACAACGAGGAAGATGCTTATTTAATATTTGAAACTTTAAATGCTAGAGGTCGTGACTTAACAACGTCAGATCTGGTTAAAAATCATTTACTTAAAAAATTGAAATCCAAAAATATACACAATGATCCTGCTAACATAATTTGGAATAGAATTTTGAAGCGTTTTGATGATTCAGGATTCCAAAATGGAATGGATTCATTCCTTTATCATTTTTGGTTGTCTGGAAAAAGTTACACTACCGATAAGAACTTATTTTCTGAATTAAAAAAACAAGCAGATGATGAAGATAGTGCTCGAAAATTATTAGATGAACTCCAGAAAAACGCCGATTATTACTTGAGTATTATTTCGCCCAGTACTTACAAGTGGACACCTGAACAATTAAATATAAAACAAACTTTAGAAGCTCTTGTATATTTTAATGTCAAACAACAATCCCCCATGGTATTATCACTTATCCGTGCATATAAAGAAAAGAAATTGTCTTTAAAAATGTTAACTACGACTTTGGAAAAAATTGAGTTTTTCCATTTTGTATTTAATTCAGTAACATCCCAGCGTTCTTCGGGCGGCATACAAACTCATTATTCAAAATATGCAATCATGCTAACTGAAGCAAATGGTAACCCTGAAGTCCAGAGCGTCATCAATGGTCTATTGTCAGGACTAAAAGATAGATTACCTAGTTATAATGAATTTGAGGCAACCTTTATAGAACTTAACTATACTTCAAGGAAAACAAAAAACAAATCAGTTATACGTTATGCGCTAAAAAAACAACTTGGTAACAATCCTAATGGACTAGCTATTGATTATAATGCGATGAGTATAGAGCATATTATCCCAGAAGATAAAATAGAAGATTATTGTGATAGAAATGAGGAAATAGGAAATATAGGAAACCTCATTCTTGTGGACAAGAAAACAAATTCAGAAGATTTAATTAATCTCGGATTTTATGAAAAAAAACGCATTTTACTTCAAAAAAACTATCCTTTGGATGATTTTATTTTGAACACACATGAATGGAATATTGAAAAAATAAAAAGTAGAGCTAAATATTTAGCAAAAAAATTATATGATAACTGGTAAGATGGCTTTATTTTTTAGTGTTCCGAACATAGAATAAGGGTAATTAAATCCGCAAGGTGCATTAGCAGTACTCCGCGTAATGCTCCGAATGTAGAACCATAGCCAATGCTCGTTCCAAAGTATCTTAAGAGATTACTCTAATGAACATCACCGATTTGATTACAGCAAAAGTCGTCGATTTGCCACCTGATCATCAAGCCGAGGTTCTCCGGTATGTCTTGGCATTGACAGGGGAACCCCCTTATCCAGAACCCCATAACCCGGAACGGACAGCCGTTATTCTGCAAAGGACTTGGGGTGCATGGGGTAATATGAGCCATGAAGAATTAGATTCCACATTGGCTATAATGCGCGATGAATAGGATCGCAATGAAGCTTAGCCTGACATTCAGCCATGAGTGATTATAGTGTCGTTACCATTGTTACCATTAAATCGGATTAAGACAAACTATGCAAACCCTACAACTACGCTTACCGGACTTCGTGGACATAGACACACAGGAATTGACACTGATTCTCGCCTCTCGCCTGTATGAACAAGGCAAGCTGTCCATCGGACAAGCCGCCGAATTGGCGGGACTACCCAAGCGGGCTTTCATGGAATTATTGGGCCGGGCCAATGTGTCGGCTTTTAATTATGACCCCGATGAGTTAGAGCGGGATATGCGCAATGCCTGATATGCTATCCAATACCAGTTGCTTAATTGCATTGGATAATATTAGACAATTGGATTTATTGCATAGCCTTTACGACATTATTCATATTTCCGAAGAAGTCGCGGCTGAGTTTGGCGTATTGGTTCCCGCTTGGATTAAGGTTCATTCGGTGCAGGATAAAACCAAACTGGATATTCTGCATAATCTAGTTGACTTGGGCGAAGCAAGCACTATCGCCTTAGCCTATCAATTCGATGATGTAACCTTGATTCTCGATGACCGCAAGGCAAGGAAGCTGGCTGATAATCTAAAACTGCGTTTCACTGGCTTGTTGGGTGTTTTAATAAAGGCTAAGCAAACTGGCATCATTGATTCTGTGGACAATGTCTTGGCTAGGCTTAAATCCGCTGGTTTTAGATTTTCTCCCGCCATGGAAATACAAGCATTGCGCTTGGCTGGCGAGTGGGAATGAAGCGCATTAGGACCGTAAGGCACATTAGAGGTACTCCACTTAAAGAGCCTAATGTGGAACCTTAGCCTAAGATTGTTCCAAATTAACTTAAGAGATTACTCTAAAAAATCATCACCGATTTGATTACAGAAAAGTCGTCGATTTGCCACCTGATCATCAAGCCGAGGTTCTCCGGTATGTCTTAGCATTGACAAGGAACCCCCTTATCCAGAACCCCATAACCTAGAACGGACAGCCGTTATTCTGCAAAGGACTTGGGGTGCATTGGGGTAATATGAGCCGTGAAGAATTAGATTCCACATTGGCTATAATGCGCGATGAATAGGATCGCAATGAAGCTTAGCCTGACATTCAGCCATGAGTTATAGTGTTGTCGATACTAGAATTCCATCATCAATTTATGAGGCGTAACAAACAATGCAACTGACACTAGACATTTCTGATGAACTTGCCTCTCGTATTGGCAACAAGAGTGCGCGATTACCGCAAATTATTGCTTTGGGGTTAAGGGAAATGGATGCTGAAGGTGCTTCCGGCTTCAAAGGTTTGGCTGATGTATTGGAATTCCTCGCTAGTCTTCCTTTGCCAGAGCAAATTCTTGCACTCCGCCCTTGCGAACAATTGCAAAATGAAATTGGCGATCTGCTAACAAAAAACAGAGAGGGAAGCCTTACCGATGATGAAGAGCAGCAATGGCAACACTATCAATATATTGAACACTTGGTGCGCAAAGCTAAAATTCGTGCCGCTACCCAACTTACCCAAGCGTGAGCCATACCCACATATCGGCCTCACTGCGCCGAAAGGTTTTTGAGAAAGCCGGGGGGCGATGCGAGTATTGCGGATTGCCGGAACGCTTTAGCTTTGCTGTCCATCAAATCGACCATACCATCATCAAACCGACAACAACTTCTCTCCTAGGTATCAAGAGCTTGCTGCCTATCACTTAGCGCAACAGTAATATCCTTTCCTCGCCACTCCTTTCATTGCACCTTCTTTTACCTTCAATCTCTATTGCAAGCCCCTGACAAATATTAGAGGGCTGCATTTTAAACCATGAATCCAATAGCGTTTTGGACAATTCTCTTCCTCTATTTACTTTACCTATTTCTCACAATAAGCCACACATATTGACTATCGATTGTCGTTTGATATTGAGTGTTTTTATTTCGTTGACAAAATATAAAAAGGATGTAAGGCTTTAATGCGAGCAAGCCAAATCAAGAGCTTGAACCCTTATCAATTGTATGGACAGGAGAAGATTAACGAGAAAACTTAACACCTAAACTCAAGTGGTCACTACCTTTAAATAAAAAAAGAATAGAGGAGTTATGCATATGTCCACGATACATCGAAATAATCACCGCAGTTTAGTTTGTGTGGATGCCCTGCGTTCGTCACCACACAAGCTAAACGGTAACATCATCGCGATGTTAGTTTCAGCACAGTTAGCATTGTTCGCCACATCCCCTGCCTTGGCAGAACCGGATGAGCGCATTGTCGAAAACCCACCCTTGCTGCAAGGTCGGACAGAAGCGGCACCGGGGTTAAAAATGATGTCCTTGCAAGCACCGGGACCTGGCCCAAAGATCGGAACCGAAAAACAGTTTGACCTGACCATCAAAAAAACCACCGGCAAACTTTTCAACCCCGCCAACCCAAAAGACCGGCCCTATGACACGGTGTCGTTGCGCAGCTATGTCGGGACCGATGTAGACCCAAACAGACCCTTTGTCGCACCTAGTATAGAAGTGTCGCCGGGTGATACCGTGCGCATCACCCTGCATAACGAATTGGATAAGGACGACAGTTGCACGAGTTGGACAGGGGATGTGAACACGCCACATTGCTTTAACGGAACAAACCTTCATTCCCATGGGCTATGGGTCAGCCCGACTGGCAATAGCGACAACGTTTTATTGTCGATCAATCCGGGGGTTAATTTCCAATATGAATACAATATTCCCCCCGACCATCCCGCAGGGACCTTTTGGTATCATTCGCATCGGCATGGTTCAACCGCTTTGCAAGTGTCCAGCGGCATGGCTGGCGCCATCGTTGTGAAGGGTGATCGTTTGCCGACTGCAAAAGATAACGGTGACATCGACACATTACTGAAAAACCCGAATGGTTTTCCCATGAAGGATCGGGTTTTAGTCCTGCAACAAATCCAATATTATTGTCAGAATACCCAAAACCCTTGGGATTGCAGTGCTCCAAATGCTGTCGGTGTCATTGAGTCATACGACAATTTTGGCCCCGGCACATGGGGAGCTTCAGGCCGTTACACCAGCATCAACGGCAGAATATTGCCTACGTTTTCGGCGAAAGCGGGTGAAATTGAACGTTGGCGTTTGATCCATGCGGGTGTGCGCGACACGATCAATCTGGAGTTCAGGCGCTTAAAAGCCGGAGCGCCTAGCATCAATAGCTTGAAAGCAGCCGATGCAGACAGCTTCATTGCCACCAATTGCGTGGGTGACCCAATCCCTTATCACGTTGTCGCCACGGACGGACTGACTAGGGCTTCAGCTTGGCAAACCACGCTGACAGCCTTTCAACCTGGCTACCGTAACGATGCCTTGGTGGTCTTCCCGGAAGCAGGCACTTATTGCGTCATCGATAGCGCAGCCCCAGCCTCAGCCACTGTCTCTCAAGCGGCGGAAAGCAGACAATTGCTCGGTGTCGTCGCCGCCAGCCCCGGTGAGGATGTCAGCAATATCCACGACTACCTGACGCAAAAACTTATCGCCGCCGCTGAGCAAACGATGTCGTCTTCGGTGAAAGCCAAGGTGGTGGCCGATCTGAAAGATGGGTTGAAATTGACAAGTTTCATACCTCATAACGATGTTATGGACAAAGAAATTACCGGCAAACAGGAATTGACCTTCTTCATAGACACTAGTGACTACCATCCCATCAAGTTTGAAGTCAGCAACGATCTAGGAGCAAACTTCACCCCCAAACCATACGAACCCACGCGAATCGACCGAAGTTTGAAGCTTGGTGGTGTGGATGAATGGACCTTGCAATCGCAATTTGTCAGCCATCCGTTTCACATCCATGTCAACCCATTTCAGATCGTCAAAATTCTCGACCCCAGCGGTAAAGATGTCAGCTTGCCTACCGCAGTTGACGACTATGCGGGAGGAAACCCAGATCCTCAATATCCTGGATTGAAGAACGTATGGAAGGATACGCTTTGGATAAAAAGCTTAATTGGCAATAGTGTTTGGGCAGACAAATGCAAAAAGGACCGTAATGCTTGCCTATACACAATCGTGGTACGCACTCGCTATCAACGCTATATCGGCGAATTTGTGCTGCATTGCCATATTCTCGACCATGAAGACCAAGGCATGATGCAGAATGTCAGCATCGATCTGCCGAATGGTTTGGGTGGAACCGTGTCCAGCCATCATTAGTTTGGCGGTGCATTGCTTCGTTTAAATAGCCTAATAAGGGCGGGTTCTGAATCCGCCTTTATTGGGTAAAAATGATCAAAACACTCACCCCAAACAGAGGAGAGAAGCTATATGTCATCAAAACATAAGATTAGTACAGGCTATCAGCGGGTTCGGCAAATTCTGAATGCCGCTGCTGGCGAAAGCAAAGCAGATTATGGCGGAATTGGGCGCTTCTGGGACCAAGGCGTCGATGTCCTCAAAACGGCTACCCTTTACGGTCACAGGATGATTGCCCCGGAAACCCCGTCCTCCTGTTGCGGACATCTGCCGGGTGAGGTTTATCATCGTGGCGCGGCTTCTGGGCTAATCCGGGGGTTGAAAGGTGAAAAGCCTTTCGATGGCGAACAATTGCCACGCTTGCCATGGGATGGCAAGGCCGTTGCCTCTGAGGATATTGAATTTATCTCCGATTGGATAGACCGGGGTTTACCAGAGGAAACCCATGAAGAGGTGATCGAAGTCCACCCATTGCAGCGTGAAAAGGATGAACCCATTACCATCACCCAGTGCGGCATGGTTGAGTTTGGGCTTGCCAGTGACTCGAATCGGAGACCTCCCCGACCCGGCGAACTGAAACAGCGCGTCAATCTGGATTGCATGGGTGAGCGCGAACTGAAAAGTTTGCGGCGGGTGTTCCGGCAAATCTACGATCTGAATCATTGGCCCGAAGACCGCCGCAGCTTCAACAACCAAGCACTGATCCATCAGAACCATTGCCAGCACGGTTGGGAACGCTTCTTGACCTGGCATCGTGCCTATCTTTACGAGTTCGAACAAAACCTACAAGATTTCGACCCCAACGTGACTTTGCCTTATTGGGATTGGACCATGCCGCAATATCGACCAGAGGAACCGGAAAAAGGCTGGATTATCCCTAAATCATTCCAAGCCTTTCTAAGCCTGGAAGCCTGCGAAGAAATGATTGCCAAACTGAACCCAGAACCAAAGCCCCATCAAAAAGCCGCTTTTCTCGATTTGGCAAGGACCAAGCGCTTATTTGTCTCCCAAGGCAAGTTTTTCCGTTATGTCTATAACACGATTGGCTATACCGATCTGAACCCAAGCCCGGACTGTCAGAACCGTCGGCATATGATTTACGCACTGCTGGAATCAAACCCTTTGTGGTATCCATTGCGCTACCCCGCCGAATACAAAGCGGGTAAGACCATCAACCAAGAGATTCACTATCACTATCCTTCCGCCAATGATATAGCTCAAATATTGAGCCTGAACAATTTCCGCGACTTTGGCGGCGGTAGCATCTATGATTCGGCTTTTGGATTTTTGGACCAGAACCCGCATAACACCTTGCATATTTGGACAGGTGGGGAAAATCCCGACAGCGATAAAGATAGCCGTTATGCCGATGAATGCTTGGTCAGCTTAAAACCTTCCGCACCGGTTGCCCTGCTCGGTGAAAACCGCAATAACATGGTGCGCGCAGGCGGGCGCCGTTTTCATACTCGCGAAGACATGTACTCGCAACCCACCTACGGAGACATGTTCAGCAATCTCACCGCATCCTATGACCCGGTATTTTGGCCGATTCATGTCAATGTTGACCGACTGTGGTGGGAATGGCAGCAAATCAACCCGAATGGAATGCCGGTCGAACTGGATGCCATCCTTTCCCCTTGGAACTATACCCAACGGGATACTTTGAACATTGCCCGCTTTGGCTATGAATATGTGCGAAGCACTTATTTCATGCCGGTTGGATTGGAAGCGCCTGTGAGCCGGTTTATTTCCAAGCCCATTCCGATAACGCCACAGGTTCAAGGATTCCGCAAAGCGGAAATCAGGCTGCATTGGGTGCCCCAATTGGCTCGTTCTTGTTTTGTCCGTGCCTTCTTAAATCAGCCGGGAGCGGATGCTCATACGGATTGGCGAGGCAACCCTCATTTCGCGGGATATCTGGCAATTTTCGGACATGGAGCCTGTTATGGCGGACCCGGCCATTGCGACATTCCCCCGCCTAGGGCTCGCGAGTACGACCATCGGACTCGAAGCCACAATATGCCGCGCAATCATCGCATTGACGTGACCGATTGCGCCAGAAAACTGCTGGAAACCACCCAAGAGTTGCAAATCACGCTGGTTGTCATCGGCGCAGATTATGAGGAAGACATTGATCTCCTCAAGCTTGAAGGGGTTTCGCTGAATTTCCTCGACTGATTGCGGGAGACACTCACATGGCCACTTATAAAATACATCCCGGCATAGGCATAGCCCGGCTCGGCAACAGCCCGACCGAATTCTATATTGCCCCAGAAATGCCCGCCAACCTACCCATTGAATGCGATGCCAATGGCAATCCAATGCTAACCCCTGACCTGTCTGGCCCGGTGCTGGTCAAAAGCTTCAAAGACGAACAAGGCCGCATCAAACGTCAAGCCGCCCGTTTTCAGGTGTTTGTCTACGACTGTGACAACCCTGATGGACGACCACTGAAAATCGGCGATGCTGTCGAGGGGGGTGGCAATCATGGCAAATTGATCGACATTCAGTGGCGGGTTTATCTCGCCAACAAAAAAGCGTCTTGGTATGAGTTCAATGCGCGCGCTGGTGAACATGGCTATGCTGACAAGCATCCTCGCCGCAACGCCGACATTATTGATCGTGACCGTTTAATCATCGACCCCGGCCCGCGTAGCGTCAATCTGTCTTCACGGCGCAGAGCCAGTTTTGACCGTTCCGGTGGCGGAACCTATGCCACGACCTTTCCACCCCTCGGTTTGAAACCCAACGACATCGACACCTTGGGGGATATTCTGACCGACGATGACGGCAGACTCCTAGTTTTGGGTGGGCATGGCAATTCGGGCAGCGAGAAATCAGGTCCGGGCGAACCTCATATTGGCAGTTATGCCAATAATGATGGTTGGTACGACGATGTGTCAGACGGGCCGGTGATGGCCAGACTCGTCATGTACTCTACGCAAGTGGAGCAAACCCGTTACATTGATGTTGAATATCCGGCTTGGGTGGTGGTCGGTTATCCCCGCTTTGTTCCACAAATCCTCGATATGATCACCATGGACGATCTGGTTTACGATATGTTCCTTCGCGAATTTGCCGACAATACCTGTATTTATGGACGCTTGGACCGTTTCGACCCGCCCGAGAACATCTCGATTCATAACCAGAATGAACTAAGCCAATGGAAAGCCAGTCGTTTGACGTGGAACAAGGACTACAAGCCATGGTTCTACCGCGATATTTGGCCAATTTTATTCCGGCCCAACGAGTTCATTTATCTTAGTGATATATTGGCTCAATCCAACTTTCCGCATGACCAAGAAAAACGGGGTACCTTCAACCCCTATTTATTGGGCCAGACACCCAAAGCCAAGGATCAGTTAACGCAGAAAAAAGACTATGACTTGCAACTTGCCAAGAGCCTGTTGGCGGGACGGGAAGCCCAGCAAGGCGAAGCCCGCATCGAAACCCGAAAATCCCTGCAAGCGAAACAGGATGATGACTTCGACCCTGACCCTTACCGGCCCATGCGCCGCTTCCTGTTTGACCTATTGCGCCGTAGGGGCGAGGAAAATGATTTCAAGCTAGAAGACAAGATCGGAAGTCGTGTCCACAACTTGCCTTTGATGCCCCTGCTTTGTGGCGATAACCCATTGAACAACGAAGCCCCGTCAAAATTCCTCAGACTCACCGATTACCAATTGTTCATCCTCAGGCAATGGGCCGAAGGTCATTTCATTAACGAAATGGAAGAAGGCTGGATCAATGGCAATACTTATCCTGTCTACTTTCCTTATCCAATCGGGCAACCCAAAACCGGGCGGGCATTGGACCGGGGTGTGCTGGGCAATGTGCTGGGAGGCGCTTTCTGCCCCGGTGGGGAAATTGGCTGGGTCATGCGCAATCCATCCATTTATTGGGAGCCCTATCGCATCAAGGCAGACCGCCAGTGGTCAGATTTTCTTCAATCCGCTGCCCAATCTAACAAGCAGCATGGCAGCGCCCTTGATGATTTCACGTTCAGCATGGAAAACCCACTCAGTCATGACAGTGATTTCAGCACTGGACTCCAACCGGGCGATTTGACCAAATCCATGGCCTTGCCCTGGCAAGCTGATTTTAACGAGTGTACGACCAATCCGACCAACATCACCTATGCCGATTGGAACGAAATCAACCCTGAAAGCGAAAACGACCAGCGGCTTATCCAAGATGAAAAAACTTGGGACACTTTGTGGTGGCCCGCCCATAGGCCGCTTCAATCCAATGAACTGACCGGATACGATGCCAAAGGCAACCCCGAAACCAAATGGACCAATTGGAGCAGGGGCATCCAACAAACCAATGCGGGTGATTTCAAAATGGTCACTGAATGGTGGAAACTCGGCTTTATCATCCGCAACCCCTACCTTTCTGCCGAAGCCGACCGTACCCCGACTCAAGGGGCGGACGATAACCGTTATTACAGCATTGATAGCTAAGGCTTTCGATGTCTTCATAGTCGGCGGTGGGCCGGCGGGTGCTGCGATGGCCATTTCCTTACAGGCTGTCGCACCTGATCTGACTGTTTGCATTGCAGACATGGGACGGGACGGGCTATTTCGCGTTGGCGAATCCGTCCCGCCGCTGATTAAACCTTTTCTTGAACATTTGGGGGTTTGGCAAGCCTTTTTACGGGACAGGCATTGCCAATCCTTTCGCACCGTCAGTGCATGGGGCAGCCCTGAACTCATCAGCAACGAATTTTTCCTAAACGCCCATAACACGGGATGGCGCTTGGATAGAAACCGCTTTGATGCGATGTTGTTAGAAGAAGCCAAACAGCAAGGCGCTACGATTCTGAATGCAAAAATAAGCTCTGCCTACCATGATTCAGGACAATGGAGGATTGACTGCGGAGAATCCGCTGTTTATACAGCTCGCTGTGTCGTCGATGCCACCGGGCGTTCGGCTTTGGTTTCACGGCTGGCCGGCATTAAACCCGTCAACTATGACCGATTGATTGCCAGCACCGTATTTGTTGAAGACAAGGCAAACCCGAACGTGACAGGGGCAGATGCGGCCTTGATAGAATCGTTCCAGCAAGGTTGGTGGTATACCGCCGCCACCCCCGGCAACCGGAGAGTCGTCGCATTAATGACGGATGCCGATGTTGCCCACCGTTTACGGGCAAATCGATTGGAAGAATGGATGGCTTGCCTTGCCGAAACAACCCATATCAAGGCCGTACTACACAATAGCCAGCCACTTGGACCACCCCAGCTATGGGCTGCCAGTTCCCGTCTGCTTCAAGGCAAAGGGCCGCAAAGTTTGATAGCAGTCGGTGATGCCTATTCACGCTTCGACCCCCTGTCATCCCAAGGCATTATCAAAGCCTTGCGCTCTGCTATTTTCGGGTCTTATGCGCTGGCCGATTGGATGTTGCGCTCGGATAGTTCCGGCTTCTCCCGCTATGAAGCGCTGATGCAACGTGAATTTGCTTCGTATAGAAACACTTTGCGCAACTTCTACTGGGAGGAAATGCGTTGGCCAGATTCCGCATTTTGGCAGCGGCGGCATGGGCAGTCATAACCCAGACCGATTTCGAAAACGCCAATGTCTGATTTTAACCGTTGTGGCAGATGCAATAGGTTCATCATTGCCTTTTTTCAAAGCTGGCCTGCCATTCGCTAGCACGTTTTTGCGCCTCGGCTATTTGTGCAGTGGTCATGCGATTCTCGGTGTGTTCACGGCTTGCCGAAGCTTCTGGATGCCCGTTGCTGGCAGCTAAGTTCAACCATTTGTGGGCTTCGACATAGTCTTGCACCACACCCAAACCCTCATCGTACATCATCCCTAAATTAAACTGGGCGTTGGCATAACCTTGCTCCGCCGCTTTGCGATACCAAACGACAGCCTTTTTATAGTCTTGTTCAACGCCAAAAGCCTTGTCAAACAAATACCCCAAACTGGTTTGCGCCTCGGCATTACCCGCCTCGGCAGCCTTGGCAAACCAAAACAAGGCTTGGCTATAATCCTTTTCCACCCCTAGACCGTTGAAAAACAGCCCACCCAGTTGTAGTTGGGCTTGAACTAAGCCCTGTTCCGCCGCAGCCCCATACCATTTCGCCGCTTCCATAAAATTACCAACATTAAAGAACTCAAGCCCTATTCCATAATCTTCTTCGGCGCTTGCCATTGCTTGGCAATTCACAAAACACAGCAGAAATGCCAGCCCAATTTTTTGCAGTGTCTTAACCATTACAGCACCTGTTCATCATTCATCAGCCAAGCAACAGTTTACCCCACCAAGGCCGATTTGGGGTTGTTTTTTAGCAATGGACAGAAAATGGGAGGGATTTAAGACGGTAATGTATTGCTGTCTAAGCGGGTCATCACCAACACCCAGATGCCAGCGGCAAAAACCAAACAACTGACACGGTATCCTTTAGCATTGCCAGTGGCAATTTCCAAACTGGGAAATTGCTCCAAGGTGAGACAATATTGCTCCAAGCCCTTATTCGTCTGAGACATGACTACCGCCCACACATCTGCACCGTAGGCGAGACTGGTTATGCTATAACCATTACCCCAACCCGCTTCAATTTCATTCTGCGGGAAAGTCGGGGATTTGATCCATTGCTGCAAGGAATAACCACTGCCTTGCGACAAGACCAATGCCCATTGCCCGTCACCGAAAGCCAAGTTGGTGACTTGGTAACGACTGTCCCAAGCCATGGCAATTTGGTCTACAGGAAAACTTGGGGTTGTATACCATTGCTGCAAACCATAAGGACTGCCTTGAGACAACAAAACAACCCATTCTTCAAAGGCATAGGACAAACCCGTAATTTCATAACCCTCAGACCATGTGGCGGCAATATCTTCTTTGGGGAAATATTTTGTCGCAAACCATTTCTGTGCCGAATATCCCTGTACTTTGGATAATCCAAGCACCCATTGCTGGCATCCCCGCAATAAATAGCTTATGTTAAATCCTTGCTGAACAGCGTTCTCGATTTCATCATGGGGAAACAGATCAGTTAATATATAATAATCATCAACTGATTCCAGTGATTCAGGTATGTTCGTGGATTCGACTAGAGGTTCTTTTGGTGGCGGCGAAGCACTCAAAAACTTATTACCCAAAAAGACTGCTATAGAAACAACCAAAACAACCGAAATCAACTCCATATCCATCAACCAATAATCTCTGTATTTTTAAATGTAAAGTATGGCTAAGTGACCAAATACTAGATAACGGCTTAGCTTAGCGATTATCTTGGCGTAATCATCTTTGTTTATGGAACTTCAGATAATCTGTAATATTTGAGTTGACTGATCCATACCTTTTCACATAGGTTTTAGAACCCAAAGGACTGTCTGAAACATGACCAAAATTTGAATGTCCAATGGTCATCTCAAAAGGTATTACTGCACCCACTCCCCTACTTTTGTTATAGACACTCCACCAAGCATTGTCATCATCTAGGATGATATCCCCGGAAGACGAGGAGCGGTAAGCAGATTCAAGATCATGCATGATTTCCAGTCCAATTTGGCAATAATGCTTGGGATCAAAAAGCCAAGGCCCAAGCGAATCGGTGGAAGTGAGTACGCCAATGGCAGAATGAATATCCAAATCACGCATGACCAGCAATGACCGGAGCGAGCCTGGCGCGGGACCATCCGCCATCGCGTAATAGACTTCTCCCGTACAACTTTTGCCAATTTCACGGTAAAGCCTGACATCCAGCAAATAGAGCAAGCTAAATACCTTCATTGGATCTTGTTCGGAAATTTTCGCAAACCGATGCGCTGCATTGACTAATCGTTCCCGGTCTGGATTAGTTTTCATTTTGTGTTGCATGGAATATAGTTCCGAATGTTACTGGCTAAATATTAATTGAGGCTTTATCTACCCAAGCTAATAGGCTTACTAGACCTTTCAACTTGAGTGATTGCTTGATCCCTTCTATGCAATTACCACGCCTATCAAGTAAAATAGTGTCAACCATGTGGATAAGCGGAGTAAGCTCAAGAGATTAAACATTATCCCTTGTTTTGCGGCATACACACCGCTAACAAAGCCCACCTTTAACTTGCACTGAATCACCACTGGCTCCATTTTCTTACATTTACAATCCCATAGAAGGTAATATCCTTGCTACTCCAGCACAGAGTTAGCAGCCGATACTATGGTTTATTTTGGTGCATAAGCCATTTTTCGGTGCATTCGTTTTCCTGCTTTATTTATATAATTATCAGTTTAGCGCAATTTTTACGCTACCTCACACTGCCAAGTCAATTTTGTGCAACTTATTTTGAATTAAGACCATTAACAAGTGTAGCACTTGTCCAATCATGTTAAGATCATCGCCAATAAAAAAACTGCTGTAGCTTTTGTTACAATTTTCAAGACATTGTCGGGTTTCTTACAGAAGATTCCCTGCTCTACCAGCTTACTAAGCACCCGATTAATGGCAACACAGAATTGCTTATTTGATTCCCCATTAGTTTACAAACCCATACAAGTGAGTATATAAAATGCAACTTACCCCTCAAGGCTTGAACATTATCGAAGAAATAGCAAGACGCTATTACGTCAGTACGGATGCCGTCATCACCCTACTTGAAGCTGTCAACAACGGCGGAGGAACCATGGCGCAGTTTAGCCATCCTGATCTGGGCGGGTCTGGACAATGGATGCAAGGAGGCATGACGATGGTGGGCGATATGTTCAACAACAATTTGAAAACTAAGGTTGACAATCTTTGCAGTGAATTATCAAGGCTGCTCGCCAACCAACCAATGTTTGTACAAGCCTCTCAAAGCCCAGCGCAGAACCAAGGTGGTTATGGCGACGTGAGCCTATTTGTGAATAGTGGCGGCGGTCAGTGGTGGCCTTCCGAACTTGGATCGCCTTCTTCAAGTGGATCACAAAATAATATCCGCTATGCCATTTTCCCATCTACCCACCGTTTGGCGATTGACATCAACGGCCAAATAACGGTTTACGACACCCTGGATCATCAAATCGGCGGTGTCGGCCAACAACAAGGCTTTGACGCCAGCTTGAGCTTCACCAGCCAATACGGTTTGGTGTCAATCACTAATTTACCTGTGGTACAAGGGGTTGCCAACAATCAACCCAATACTCAGACAAACCCATACGAAGCACCCATGCCACAGCAGTCAACGGCCGATGAGGCTGACATTTTTGCCAAGATCGAGCGACTTGCTGAACTTCGGCAAAAAGGGATCTTATCCGATGCCGAGTTTGCCACTAAGAAGGCAGAATTGTTGAGCAGACTGTAAAACCGTCCAATGCATATACGTTTCGGATACGACATCAGCTTGCGCTTTCCGGCACCGACCGACATGATCATGATGCTGCACACGCACCCAAGCCTGTGCGCGTCCATGAAGACTTACGAACACTTGCGATGCGACCCTCCTGTCACCCTAGAACCCTTCATCGACATCTATGGCAATCACTGCACGCGTGCAAGCTGTGGCCCCGGGGTTTTACGCCTTCGCAATGACGCTATCATCTTCGTGAGCGGTTTGCCTGACCCGCTGAACCCCCAAGCAAGGCGACTGAGCTTGCACGAACTACCCACTGAGACCTTGCACTTTTTATTGGGCAGCCGATACTGCGAGCTAGAGCTATTGTCTGACATCGCTTGGGAATTATTCGGCCAAGGAACGACCGGATGGGGCCGGGTACAAGCAATCTGTGACTGGGTCCATAACCACGTCACTTTCGGTTATCAATATGCTAGGGTTGACAGGACTGCCCATCAAACCTATCTCGAACGCCGCGGTGTGTGTCGGGACTATACCCACTTGGCGATTGCCTTCTGCCGTTGCATGGGCATTCCCGCCCGCTACGCCACTGGCTACCTCGGTGACATAGGCGTGCCACCTGATCAGAATCCAATGGATTTCAGCGCATGGTTTGAAGTTTTTCTTGGCGGACAATGGCATACTTTCGACGCGAGGAACAACAAGCCTCGCATCGGTAGAATCTTAATGGCACGGGGACGGGATGCCGCCGACGTAGCCTTAACCACCACGTTCGGCAAACATCTATTGGAAAACTTCACCATCTGGACCTATGAAATTTCCGAAGATCAGGCGAGGCATGGGATTTGAGCATTAATACAGACATCATCCGGCTGAATCAGATTCCTGAAGCCCTGCTGGAAGTATCCGCCACCGAGTTGCATCAGGTTTTACCCAAACCATGCTTGATCCACCTTTCCGGGCAACGGCCAGAACCATTATTTGTCTCTGTGTTGCTGCATGGCAACGAAAACACGGGGTTGCTGGCAGTGCAAACCCTACTGAAAAAATACGCAGACAAACCTTGGCCACGTGCAATCTCGTTCTTTTTCGGCAATGTACAAGCGGCAAGATTGGGATTGCGGCACTTGGACAATCAACCCGACTTCAACCGCATCTGGCCGGGCACGGAACTGGCCGGATGTACGGAAACCTTTTGGGCGCAAAAGGTTGTTGACGAAATGGTTAACCGGGGCGTATTTGCCAGCATCGATGTGCATAACAACACCGGGCGCAACCCCCATTATTCCTGTGTGGAGCGGTTGGACGGCCAGTCGCTGAACTTGGCCGTGCTGTTCGACCGGCTGGCCATATACAGCCCTTACCCTAAAGGCTCCCAGACTGGCGCGTTTGCCTCGGCTTGCCCCTCCCTCAACTTGGAATGCGGCTTCCCGGGCGAAGCCAAGGGTGTGAACCATGCCGTTGAATTTATCGAAACCTGCTTGGGGCTAACCGAAGTACCCTGCCATCCACCCTCTTCTCAAGACATTGACTTGTTCAATGCCTTGGTGCAAGTGAAGGTGCGGGACGATGTCAGTTTCAGCTTTTCCGACCCCAACGCCACTTTACTCTTGCGCGATCAATTGGACGAATTGAATTTCGTCGAATTGCCGCCGGGAACCCTACTGGGGAAACTCAATGCCCGCCATTTTTCAAGCCCGCTGCCGTTGATCGCCCAAACTGGCGATGGACAAAATATTGCCGACCTCTATTTCCAAGTGAAAAACCACGATATCCTCCTGGCACGATCCGTTATGCCATGCATGTTATCCATGGACGAGCGCATCATCCGGCAGGATTGCCTTTGTTATCTGATGGAGCGAATGATTGCCTAGCACCTGAACGGGAACCCATGATTTCCATTACGATACTAAGCTTGACAATGGGCTCATCGGCTCAAAGATTCTGGTCCAACTATTGAACCCCGCTAAAGCCATGTGTGGCATGTCGGTAAAAACGAACCCGTAAAGACCCCTGCCTACCGACCAATCTTACTTTCTTCCCCACGAACAATGCGTTGAATGTTGCTTTTGTGCCGCCAAAACAGAATGGAACACATCAGCACGGTGGCAACGGTCAACACCGGCGAGCCCAGTACAAACCAGACGAAGAACGGAGCCATCACCGCCGCCGTGAGAGCCGCGAGAGACGAGATTCTGGACACGTATGCGACGGTCAGCCAAGTCGTTAGCGCAAACAGCCCTACAAGCCAAGAATAGCCCGCTAGGACCCCCAAAGCCGTGGCTGCGCCCTTCCCCCCCTTGAAGCCGAAGAACACCGGGTAAAGATGCCCTAGGAAGGCAGCAAGCCCAACCAAAGCCAGCACTTCATTGGGTGCCGCCACTGCCTTGGCCACCAGCAAAGGGGCCACGCCTTTCAATAAATCTCCTAGTAGGGTAAATATCGCGGCCTTTTTCCCGCCTAGGCGCAAAACATTGGTCGCGCCGGGGTTTTTTGACCCCTCCTCACGGGGGTCGGGCAAGCCCATCAGGCGACTTGTGATTACCGCGCTGGACAAAGAACCAAGAAGATAGGCGAAGGGTACTAACAGCCACTGCCACATGAGCGTACTCTCATCAATTTAAAGTTGTAAGGTCAGCCTGATTTGTGATAACACTTGTTACTTCACAACCTTCAGACGGAGCCAAAGATGGACATTATATTTCTGCGCGGCCTACATATCGAGACTATTGTTGGCATTTTCGATTGGGAACGCGTGAAACGGCGCATTGTCGTGCTGGACTTGGAAATGGCAACAGACAACCGCAAAGCCGCAGCCACAGACGCAATTGAGGATGCATTGGACTATTCGGCCGTTTCTAAACGCATCGTCGCTTTCGTCGAACAAAGCAGTTTCTTCCTAGTGGAAACATTGGCGGAAAGAATATGCGAAATTATCCGAACAGAATTTAACGTTCGGTGGGTCAGGCTGAGCTTAAACAAGAAGGGTGCTATTCAAGATGCCAGTGATGTCGGCATTATCATTGAACGCGGGGAAAAAACCTGACAAGGAAGGAATTGAATCCTCAAGAAGGAGATAGTGGCAAGTATGGGTATCAGCGTTACGCCCTAGCCCATGCTTGCCACATCAAGGGTACTATTGTTGTGGAGGATTTTCTTGGTCGTTAAAGACCCAACGAATAAAAAATACCCCTACAGCGATAATCAGGATTGTGACGATGATTCCCGTGGGGGATCTCATTTTTTCAACTAAATCGAGAATGGCTCCCATTTCTTGACCTACCTTAGCGTAATTTGATTTAAGAGGCTTTTGAATAGAGTTCAGAGGTCATCTGTCTGCTATCACTCGCCTATTCTTACCGCGTAACCACCAGATGTCAAGCAAACAGTTGATTACGCCCGTGTCGCCTAGAGAAAAAACCCGGCGCTGGGCTTTGCGCAAAGCCTTTGCTATGGAACAGAAAGGAATCATTCCCCCCCAAAAAAACGCCCAGACCTTTGGGGCCTGGGCAAAAAAACCCCAAGACGCTTGCCTTGTAATTATCTCGCTTAACCGAAAGGTACGGCGAAGTTCAGTGTTCCAGCGCCCAAGAGCAATCCAATCTTAAAGATTCGGATAAACTACTGGAGCAGAGAGCTTCTGCTTGTCGCCGTCCGGGGAATTACCGCAACCCATCATGCCGATCGACAACAGAGCAACGCTGATAACACAAAGTACGAGCTTCTTCATAAAAAATCCTCCTCAAAATTTGAACATTGGAAACATGCTTCTTTTCTAGGTAGTGCGTTGAGCACATGTGTTTTATAAAGAAGATTTTTGAAAATTGCAAGAGATCAAGTTCAAAAGCCCCGTTTTTTTCTAAAATTATCGACGTAAGCAAATGTTTTATATATATTTATTAATCGAACACAAAAACCCGCCAAAACGCTGTGACACCATGAAAAAAAAGGACGGAAAACAGCAAATCGAAGCCATATCACTTGCTCATCGCAAGGATAATCGCCCGCTTGGGGGATGGAAGACCCTCCACAGTCATACTAGGGTCATTGGGGTGCAAACAATCCTGCAACGATTGGAAGCGCATCCAATCCGTTGCTCGTTGCTCTAAGGGGGTGGTTCGAGTGACATCAATCAAGCGGATTTCTGAATACCCACATCGCTTCAACCATCCTTCAAGCATCAAGCAACTGGGGATGAACCACACATTCCGCATTCTGGCGTAACGACCCTCAGGGACAAGAACCTCCCCTACCCCGCCATCAATCACCAAAGTTTCCAGTACCAATTCCCCTCCGGCGCGTATCAAATTGCGCAATTCTAACAAGTGATCGAGCGGGGAACGACGATGGTAAAGCACGCCCATGGAAAAAACCGTGTCGAAAACGTTCAGTTTCTTAGGCAGGTCCTCAATCCCCAAAGGCAGCACATGTACCGGAAATTCTCCTGCAAAATGCTTGACGGCTTGAAATTGAATCACACTGAGCAGGGTCGGGTCGATGCCTACCACCATTCTTGCGCCTGCCCCAAGCATACGCCAGCAGTGATACCCATTGCCGCAGCCTACATCCAACACAACCCTTCCGCGCAAACAAGCCAAGTGCTGATGCAATCGACGCCATTTCATATCTGAACGCCATTCACTGTCGATCAAGGTGCCGTGTATCCGATATGGCCCTTTGCGCCAGGGGTGCAATTGCCTCAATTGCACCTCAATGGCTTGACGAATCTCCGCATCACTATCGCTAGGCAAACCGATGCTCGGAATATCGCCATCAAAGTCCACATGCGACGCCTGCAAAACGGGAAGATTGCCCAGCACCTCTTGCCAACGACCGAGATCGCCATGGGAGGAAAGGTCAAAGGCCCGGGCCAATTGGTCAGGCAATGCATCAAGCATTGGCGACAAACCATACGAGCCGGCGTTATCGAAAAATGAGGTGTAAATTGACATGTTCCGATTATAGCCCAAGGTCTGTGAACCTTCGACTGCTGGCATCGCAGGGTGGCTGGATAGAGTTGTTCGTGTGCTAGAATAGCCCAAAATTTACTACCCTAAGCCAACGAGAAATTGACAGTCTATGGGCTCACCCAATCTAGAACTAGTGGAACAATTCCTAAAGGGCTTGCAGGATAGGATATGCTCTGCCTTGGAAAGTGAGGAGGATGGCGCCCATTTCATCGAGGACGCTTGGCAATACGATGGGGGGAAGGGCGGCGGCAGGACGCGCGTATTAAGCGGGGGACAGCTTATCGAACAAGGCGGGGTCAATTTTTCCCATGTCATCGGGCACAACCTACCACCATCGGCAACCGCCCATAGGCCCGAACTGGTCGGCAGGGGTTTTCATGCTGTCGGTCTATCCTTAGTCATCCATCCCCGCAATCCTTATGTACCCACTTCCCATGCCAATGTGCGCTTTTTCATTGCCGAAAAAGCAAACGAAGACCCTGTCTGGTGGTTCGGTGGCGGCATGGATTTGACCCCCTATTACCCCGAGCTGGAAGATGTCGTTGCTTGGCATGAAGCTTCCCTAGCCGCCTGCAAACCATTCGGGGAAGACATTTATCCCCGTTATAAAAAATGGTGCGACGATTATTTTTTCCTGAAACATCGCAATGAAACCCGTGGCGTGGGTGGACTATTCTTCGATGACTTAAACGAATGGGGTTTCGAGCGTTGCTTTGAGTTTATGCGCAGCGTAGGCAATCATTACCTACCTGCCTACCTGCCTATCGTGCAACGCCGCAAAAACACCCCGTTTGGCGAGAGGGAGCAGGCGTTTCAGAGATATCGCAGGGGGCGATACGTGGAATTCAATTTGGTGTATGACCGCGGCACACTGTTCGGTTTGCAGTCAGGGGGGAGGACAGAGTCCATATTGATGTCGCTGCCCCCCGTGGCCAATTGGCGATACAATTGGCAACCGGAGGAAGGCAGCGCAGAAGACAAGCTTTACAAAAATTTTCTCAAGCCTAGGGACTGGCTAAACATTAACTTTTAGGCGAATTTCCGCCCACAGGCTCCCTTAGGGCGGAACTGTTGCGCTGGGAAAGCTCGGTTATCAGTTGATCCAGGGAACCGGTGCGGGACACCTCATTGGTGAAGCTTGTGCGATAGTTTTGAACCAAGCTGATACCCTCGATCAAAACATCGTAGACCTTCCAATCATCTTTTACGTTAACCATGCGATAATTGACCGCTACAGGTTTTGCCCCTGATTGTAAGATTTCGGTACGAACCAATACCTTGTTGCTATCGCCTTCAGACGTAGTCAGCGGCAGATAGCGGATCGTCCAGTTGGCGTATTCGGTGAAGGCCGTGGTGTAGGTGCGCACCAATAGCGTGCGGAACTCATGCTTAAAACTTGCCTGTTGCGCAGGCGTTGCGGTTTTCCAGAACTTACCAAGAATAAGCATGGAAACCCTGTCGAAATCGACATGCGTTTCAAGGATTTTATCCACTAAATGCGTGGCTTTAGTGAAGTCATTCTTGTATTCGGGCTTTTGCAGGTTTTTCTGCAACTCTTCCGAAGTATGCTGGATGACTATTTGAGGCGGCTGCAAGTCGTCCTGCCCTTCTGCAAAGGTTTGCAAAGAGGCTAGGCCAAAGACCAAAGCCAAAAGCCAAGTCAAACTCGCCAGCCCCAAATAGTTGTTAATCGGTTTCATTTATGTGACTCCTACTTTCAAAACGATAAATGGCTTTATCATAACCTGACATTGAAGAATAAACTACCGGCTTTATCCCAAGCCTGTTACATTTTACGCACTGAGCATGACATGCATAATTTCTTACACCCCCTATATTCTTATCCAGACACCCGCCTTCGGCGCATGCGTGCTGACGATTTCAGCCGCAGACTGATGCGCGAGCATACGCTAACCGCCGACGACTTGATTTACCCTGTTTTCGTAGTCGAGGGGGAAAACCGCCGTGAACCAGTCCCATCCATGCCAGGAGTGACAAGGATGAGCGTGGATCTATTACTGACAGAGGCGGAGGAAGCCTATAAGCTAGGGATTCCAGCCATCGCTTTGTTTCCAGTCACGCCCCTGGAAAAGAAAAGCGAGGATGCGAGGGAAGCTTACAACCCCGAAGGGTTGGCCCAACGCGCCACCCGACGCTTGAAACAGGCTTTGCCAAGTTTGGGCGTAATCACCGATGTGGCCCTGGATCCTTTCACCAGCCACGGGCAGGATGGATTGATCGATGATACGGGCTATGTCGTAAACGACGAGACAGTGTCTGTTTTGGTTAAACAGGCTCTTTCACATGCCCAAGCAGGTGCCGATGTCGTCGCACCTTCTGATATGATGGACGGACGTGTGGGCGCCATCCGCCGTGCATTGGAAGCCGAGGGCTTGAAGAATACTCGTATCCTCGCTTACTCGGCAAAATTTGCATCGAGTTTTTACGGACCTTTTCGTGATGCGGTGGGATCAGCCGCCAATCTTGGCGGAGGAAATAAGTTAAGTTACCAAATGGACCCTGCCAACTCCGACGAGGCGTTGCGTGAGGTTGGGCTGGATATAGCCGAGGGAGCTGACATAGTGATGGTCAAGCCGGGAATGCCCTACCTTGACATAGTTCGACGGGTGAAAGATAGCTTCGGCGCTCCCACCTTCGTCTACCAAGTCAGTGGCGAGTACGCGATGCTCAAGGCGGCCGCCCAAAACGGCTGGCTAGACGAAAAGAAAGCAGTCATGGAATCCCTGCTAGCCTTCAAACGTGCGGGCGCTGATGGTATTTTGACTTATTTTGCGCTGCAGACTGCAAGGTGGCTGAGGGAATCTGAATAAACCCTTGCGCCAGATGGTCTGCGTAAGCTTCCCGAATTTTTTTGCGATGGTATTGACGTGTTAGCAAGATTGACAGTTTAATCCCAAAAAAATATTAATTTCATAACTCACTTGCAAAGCAACAGGCACTATGACGAAACCTGCATTAAAGAAATCTGCCGCACCAGTCGAGGAAATCATCCTGATCATCATGGTGATTTTCTGCCTGCTGGGTATAGCCGTCACTGATTTTTCCCCCCAAGATGCCTTCATGTATTGGATGGCCATGATATTTGTATTTGGCTTCGCCGCCATGATTGCGGGCTGGCACAATGCCAAAAGACATTACGATCCGAATGGCGAGGGGAACGAAGTCAAAGAATTATTCAAGCTTCAATCCCTGCATTGGCTAGGGGCTTTGGTTGCCGTCCTCTGCCTGTTCAGTTTCGTCGAAGCCGGGCACATGACCCAGGAAGCCACTGGTTTAATGGTTCTTTTGATTCTAGCTCTCACCACATTTCTTGATGGTATACGCATAGGCTGGCGTTTCAGCTTGACTGGGATTTACTTGGCAGCGGCAACAGTGGCTGCCAATTTGCTGGAAAGCTTCATGCCATGGATGTTTGCGTTGGCCGTCATGATTATCGCAATCACTGTTTACCGTGAACAGCGCAAGCAACTATAACCTCAGGAATTGGCAGAAAAATGCCTGTTGATCGATATGCCGTGTTCGGCCACCCCATAAGCCATAGCAAATCCCCCCGCATCCATGCCGCATTTGCGCGACAAACGGGGCAGACTATCGAATACACCGCAGTTGACGTACCAGCCGAAAGTTTTCGCGAGGAACTATTCCGTTTTGCGGCCAATGGAGGGAAAGGCTTGAGTTGCACCGTGCCTCTCAAAGAGCTGGCATGGCAAATGGCCGATGAAAAAAGTGAACGCGCCAACAGAGCGAAGGCTGTCAACACGATGACAATCGGCGAAAGTGGAAAGATTCTGGGTGACAATACTGACGGTTTGGGGTTATTGCGGGATATGACCATCAATCTAGGCATACCCATCAAGTGCCTCGATATTTTGTTGCTAGGTGCGGGTGGCGCCAGCCGTGGCATTATTGGGCCACTGTTAGCTGAGCAACCGCGAATAATTTCGATTGCCAACCGTACAATTGCCAAGGCTGAACAGTTGGCAATGGAATTTTCCGCCCTAGGGTCAATCGAAGTGTTTGAATTTAATGCCTTGAAGGGGAAATCTTTTGATCTTATCATTAATGCAACCGCCGCCAGCCTAAGTGGCGAACTACCGCCATTGCCAGAAGATTTATTAAATCCCAACGGTGCGTGTTACGATTTAGCCTACGCCAACCAACCTACTGCATTTGTCCATTGGGGGGTGCGCTCGGGCGCGAGGATAAGCGTAGATGGGATAGGCATGTTAGTCGAACAAGCGGCTGAAGCATTTTTCATTTGGCGTGGCATACGCCCACAAACCCGTCCATTGATTGAGCAACTTAATTCCGAAAGATCAGCAGCAACCAATATGTAAACCGCCATGGCACTCATAGCACTTTTGTTCAGCCTATTTGTCGCAGCAACAGGGGCGGTTGGCCTCATTTTCCCAACCAAATTGCTCGCGTTTGCACGACTGTTTCAACATCAGGCAGGTCTTTGGTTCGCCGGGGCTTTCCGAGTATTGTTTGGCGCGGCTCTCTTCTTCTCTGCACCGACCTCACATGTCCCTGAGATTATCCGAATCTTGGGTGTCATCATTTTTGTCGCCGGCTTTATCACCCCTTTTTTCGGCATCAAACGCGTCAACAAATTGCTCAATTGGTGGGAAGAAAGGGGGGCATTATTTGTTAGGATATGGGCTTTTGTAGCTTTGTCGATAGGACTCCTCCTTGCTTCGGCTTTAGTGACTTGACATCAAAATCAACAAAGACTGAACCCTTATAAGTTTTCCCTTCCATCTAGGAAATAACCCAGCAGTATCGCTTTGACGGGTTCACCGTTTAAGGAAGTTAGGGACAAAACTGTAACGAACCTCGCCTACGGCAGCGTAGCGTACCCAGAACAAAGCAGATGGGACGATTAGCTTGCCTACGGAGGGCTTGCACCTAGGGAATCCCTGGCACAAAGAAATCTGAACGAAATTGAAGTGCCAAAGCAATCCAAACTCTACCTGAGGATAATTCTTCGCGTATAATCTGTGCTACCCGTCAAACCCCAACCATTCGAAATGTTTATCTATCCAACTGTTTCTTGTCTCGTATCGGCGCTGGCAATTGCTGTCATGCTAGGCTTAAAACCTTCGCTACCATTGGATCACCCTAATGACCGTTCTTTGCATGAAACTCCGACCCCAAGGACTGGGGGTTTGGCGATAATGCTAGGCTCAGGAATAGGGTGGGCACTCATCTGGCCTCCGTCAGAGCTGATTCCGATGCTAGTGTTGGCGCTTGCCCTGAGCGGATTTTGTTTTTTTGATGATCTGTGGGGATTGACTAGAACGTTTCGCTTCATTGTTCACTTAGCGGTGGCAGCACTTTTGATCGGACTGTCGCGCAATAATTTAGAAAACGGCATTCAAATTGCTGTCGCTGTGCTTGCCGTGGTTTGGATGACCAACTTGTACAACTTCATGGATGGTGCCGACGGTCTCGCTGGCGGTATGGCCACGATTGGCTTTGGAATATACGCCCTGGCAGGCTTTCAGGGTGGAAAGCCCGAATTAGCTTCGATAGCCACTTGCATAGCAACAGCGTCAGCAGGATTCCTATGGTTCAATTTCAGCCCCGCCCGGATATTTATGGGCGATGCCGGTTCAGTACCCCTAGGATTTCTCGCCTCTGCAATAGGAATCGCCGGATGGCAATACGGGTTATGGCCGATTACTTTTCCCATCCTTCTGTTTTCCCCTTTCATCGTCGACGCCTCTGTGACGATGGCTAACCGTGCATTGCGTGGGGATAAATTTTGGCAAGCTCACCGCGACCATTACTATCAACGTTTAATCCGTATGGGTCTTGGACATCGAAACACATCCTTGCTTGAATATGGCTTAATGCTGACCTGCGGCGTTTCTGCCTATGCAATACGCGACTCCTCTCTCAACATACAAATGTATGTCATTTTTGGCTGGGCCATCACCTACGGGTGTTTGATTTATCTGATTGACAAGGCATGGAAATCATACTCAAAGGAGCCAACAGAAATATGAGGCACCGATCGTTACTCGTCATGCTACATGACGCGATTGCGGCTATACTTGCTTGGTGCCTAGCCTACCTACTCCGCTTCAATTTTGACATCCCGGACCATTGGGTTAAAGGGATGCTTGATACATTATGGTTGGTTTTGCCTGTAGAAATTGCCGCCTTCTGGATATATGGCCTTTATCGAGGCATGTGGCGATTTGCCAGCCTACCCGACTTAAAAAGAATATTGCTGGCAGTCGGACTCAGTTCGCTCGCCGTTCCGACCACACTGTTTATGTATCACCGGCTTTCACAAACGCCAAGGGCTGTACTTGTACTTTCCCCATTGCTGCTTGTATTTTTTATGGGAGGCAGTCGTTTCCTGTATCGGTCATTCAAAGACGGGCATATATTCACATTCCGATCACTGGAACCCACACCTGTAATACTTATGGGCGCAGGATCAGCCGCATCTCTACTACTAAGGGACTTGTCAGGAAACTCCACATGGAGAGTGGTTGGCTTGCTTGACGACGATAAAAGCAAAAAAGGACGCCAAATTCACGGAGTCACGGTGCTTGGGCCTTTGTGCGAAGTGAGCAAATATGCACGAAGACTCGATGTCAGCCAAGTAATCATCGCAATGCCATCAGCCTCAGCGGGAACTAGGAGGAAAGCAATGGAATTGGCAACAGATGCCGACCTTTCGGTGTTGACGGTGCCTGGTTTTGACGATTTACTGTCAGGTAAAGTTTCTATTTCTCAAATTCGTAAGGTAGAATTAGACGATCTCCTGGGACGCGAGCCTGTCAGCCTAGATATAGATGGTCTTCAAGGACTGCTGACAAAAAAAAATGTGCTAGTGACAGGCGCAGGAGGTTCTATTGGATCAGAACTTTGCAGACAGATTGCGAAATTCGAACCTTCCCAACTGATAATGCTAGAGGTTAATGAGTTTGCCATCTATAAGCTTGAACAAGAATTTATCGAGCGATTCCCTACCATTCAGATCGTTTGCGCACTGGGTGATGTTAAAGACTCAGGCAGGGTGGGTCAAATCATGCAGCAGTTTAAGCCTAAAGTGGTATTTCATGCCGCAGCCTACAAACATGTGCCAATGCTCGAAAACACAAATGCCTGGGAGGCAGTACGCAATAATGTGTTTGGGACGTACACCATAGCCAAGGCTTCAATTGATGCCGAAGTGGAAAAGTTTGTATTGATATCCTCAGACAAAGCTGTCAATCCCACCAATGTCATGGGCACTAGCAAACGTCTTGCAGAAATGATATGTCAAACTCTACAAAATAACGTAAAAACACGCTTCGCAATGGTACGGTTTGGAAATGTACTTGGTAGCACAGGTAGTGTGATACCTAAATTTCGGGAACAAATTGCACAGGGAAAACCGATAACAGTGACACATCCAGATATTATCCGTTACTTTATGTCAATAACGGAGGCTGCTCAATTGGTATTACAGGCAGGAGTTATGGGTAAGGGGGGGGAGATTTTCGTATTAGAAATGGGGAAGCCAATCAAAATACTGGACTTAGCACGAGACATGATACGATTATCAGGGTTTCATGAAGACGAAATCAAAATAAATTTCACTGGCTTACGACCAGGCGAAAAGTTATATGAAGAATTGCTAGCAGATGACGAACTCACCGAGAAAACTAGGCATCCAAAACTTCGGATTGCCAAAGCTCGAACTATGGATGAAGAGAAATGGCTGTCAGATTTTCTCGATTGGTTGAAACAGCAAACAATCCCAACAGATATAGAAGTACGAAATGCGCTTCAACATTGGGTACCCGAATATTCTCCAACAATAAATACAAATTCTGTCAATATTAAAGCAGAGGCTAGTTATTAATGCATTTAAAAACAGTTAATTAAATCTTATCTTTTTACTACTTAAATCACAAAATGGAAAACTATCGCATATTTTCCCAAAAAGGGCCTACACTTAACCATTAGTTATCTTTAGAAAAGGTTGTGCATCAATTGTCTACAGAATCTCAACAACAAGTTAACGAAAAACATGATAATTTGATGCAAGATATATAGACTGTAAATCCATGAGCGTCATCTTCAGTGGTTTGTCGATTAAAATTTTAATATTATGAATCAATAACATACACATAGACCGAAATGAATGGCAATGTTTGCGAATCAAACCAATACCACCACACAAGCGAAATATGATAAAGTAATGTGTCTTAGTTGGAGCGACAATCATTTTTGAAAAAACTGGCTGACTCTGGACTTTAACTAGAATCGTTCGCGCAACTTACCTACATGAAGGCCACTATTAGAATATGACAACCATCATTATACTATCCCTTATTAATGACCACCTAAAGCATACAACGCAATCGTATCTGGCGATAGAGGTTAATCAATAATGCGAAACTTTTCAATATCACCAAAAGAAATGATACTAAGCTTTTGGCGAAACAGAAAACTAATCAAAACCCTAGTTAAGCGTGAAGTGGTCGGTAGATATAGAGGCTCCGTCATGGGAATGATGTGGTCATTTTTTAACCCTATCCTAATGCTGGCAGTTTACACCTTTGTGTTTAGCGTCGTTTTTAAAGCTCGTTGGAATGTTGGAAGTGACTCTAAGACAGAATTTGCACTTGTCCTTTTTGCAGGATTGTTAGTCTTTAATCTATTTTCAGAATGCATAAACCGATCACCGATACTTATTTTAGCAAACGCTAACTATGTTAAGAAAGTAGTATTTCCTTTAGAAATATTACCATGGGTAACCCTTGGAACAGCCATGTTCCACATGATAATTAGCTTTATGG
The DNA here is from genome assembly GCA_903859815.1 of uncultured Methylococcaceae bacterium. Taxonomy (GTDB): domain Bacteria; phylum Pseudomonadota; class Gammaproteobacteria; order Methylococcales; family Methylococcaceae; genus Methylumidiphilus. Next base: position 32,346 of record CAIOOA010000028.1, read on the forward strand.
TGTGGTTAATTTTTTATGTTGTTTTCTTTGGCCAGCCACAATTGACAATTTTATTCTTTCCGATTATTTTATTACCATTATTACTGATAACAATGGGGATTTCTTGGTTACTAGCATCATTAGGCGTATACTTAAGAGACGTTGCCCAGATAATGGGTATCGTCACAACAACTTTGATGTTTCTATCTCCTCTTTTTTACCCTTTATCATCCTTACCAGAGAACTACCAAGAATTGCTACGGCTTAACCCCTTGACAACCATACTTGAACAGTCAAGAGCAGCACTAATCTGGGGGCAGTTACCTGATATGATAAATCTCGGAATCAACATTACGGTAGCATTAGTTATCTCGTGGTTAGGATTTGCATGGTTTCAAAAAACACGAAAGGGGTTTGCAGATGTCCTCTGAAATTGCAATAGAAGTTGATAATCTAAGCAAATGTTATCAAATCTATAACAAACCCAGGGATAGACTTTGGCAAATGATAGCCAGAAGTCGCAAAAAGTTTTATCGTGAATTTTGGGCAATAAATGATGTTAAGTTTACAATTAAAAGAGGGGAAACTGTCGGAATAATAGGGCGTAATGGATCCGGAAAATCAACACTATTGCAATTAATATGTGGAACTCTTAATCCGACTTCAGGGAGTATTCTGGTGAACGGACGAGTCGCTGCATTGCTAGAACTAGGAGCAGGATTCAATCCAGAATTTACAGGCAGGGAAAATGTATACCTTTCTGCTTCCTTATATGGACTAAGTCACAATGAAATCTCAAGCCGATTTACCCAGATTACAGACTTTGCAGATATTGGTCAATTTATAGACCAACCTGTAAAAACTTATTCAAGTGGCATGTTTGTACGCTTAGCATTTGCTGTTATTGCCCATGTGGATGCGGATATTTTAGTTGTGGATGAAGCTTTATCAGTGGGGGATGCATATTTTGTTCAGAAATGCATGAGATTCCTCCGAGAATTTATGGATAGAGGGACTCTTCTCTTTTGTAGCCACGATACCAGCGCAGTTGTCAATCTATGTACATCGGCAATATTATTGAATCAAGGAAGGTTAGAAATGATGGGAAATCCAAAAAAAGTTGCGGAACGTTATCTTGCCGCCTTATATGAATCGATGCAAGGTGAAAGTAATGTTAATAACGCAGATAGTATTTCACAAGAAGAAGAAGAATACGATATAGAAGAAGATTTGAGCAATACAGATGAATATCGAGATGCTAGAGAATCATTAATTAATTCTTCTACGCTTCGCAATGATATCCAAATTTTTCGTTTTAATCCGGACAGCAATGCTTTCGGAACAGGTGCTGCAAAAATTACATCTGTTAAAATACTCGATAAAGAAGGCAATCCTTTAGCATGGGTAATAGGTGGAAATAGTGTAGTATTAGAAATAAGATGTATCGCATATAAAGAAATTAATAGTCCAATTTTAGGTTTTCATTTCAAAGATCGACTTGGACAGGTTTTATTTGCGGATAATACATGTATAACCTACATGTTTGAACCACTGACATTAAAGACTGGTCAGGAATGTGTCGCTCGTTTTAACTTTACCATGCCAATTTTGTCATCAGGAAATTATAGTATCTCTCCTGCAATAGCTGAGGGAACACAAGAAAATCATGTACAACATCATTGGATACACGACGCCTTGATAATAGAAGCTCATGCGAGTTCAGTATGTTTTGGTGTTTTTGCTGTACCAATGAAAAGTATTAAAATGTTTACTGTTTAATAACAACCAATTTTTATTATCGAGGTTTTTTATGATTAATGAGTCCGACTCCATGGAATTTACTGGTGAGCGCTATATCCCAGGACTGCGTGGAATTATAGAACTTGAACATTTACATAGATATTTGCAAGCACAAGAAATTGCTATCCATAAGATAGTTTTAGATATAGCGTGTGGGGAGGGCTATGGATCAGCAATGTTAGCAAATAAAGCAGAGAAAGTAATTGGAATTGATATTTCTTTGGAAGCTGTTCAGCATGCTAGGAGAAAGTATCTAAAAGAAAATCTAGAATTTATGGTTGGTAGCTGTTCCGAGATACCTCTCCCTGATTCAAGCGTAGATTTAGTTGTAAGCTTTGAGACCATCGAACATCACAGTCAGCATGATGAAATGATGCTAGAAATCAAGCGTGTGCTCCGTCCAGAAGGTGTAATAATCATCTCAAGTCCAGACAAATATAATTATTCAATTGAACCAAGATTTAAAAATGATTACCATGAAAAAGAACTTTATCAGCATGAGTTCATAAGTCTTATCGATAAATATTTCACTAATTCATGTTACTATGGTCAGCGAATAGTATATGGCTCGGGTATAACTTCCTACTCCTCATTGATAAATCCCTTTTATAATTATTGGCGAGAAGGATCTATTTTTAAAAATACGAAAGGAATTTCCAAACCAATTTACTGGATAGCAATTGCATCAGATTCAGCACTTCCAGAAATACCTACTGGAATGTTTGAGGAACCTATCGAGGAGTCAGAGAATTTTATTTTATTAAAAAATGAAAAAGAAAAGCAGATATCATTGCTAGATCAAGAACTAATTAATGTAAAACAAAATATCGAATGTTTAAATTCTTCATTAGAAGAGTTGAATAATACGTTAATTGAAAAAAATAAAGTTATATTAGACCAACAAAATAATTTGACTGAATATGATGATAAAATACATTTTCTGAATCAGAATTTGGGTGAAAATCAAACTCATATCGAAATACTAGCAAATACCATAGCCGAAAAAAATGGTCTAATGGACTCCTTAAACAGGACTTTAGACGAAAAAGGCAAAGAAATTAATTCTCTTCATAAGAACATAGAAGATTTAGATGCACAGATTATTTCAATTAATCAATTATCTAGTGAACAACAAAGTCAAATAAATACTGTAAATAAAGCTTTATCCGAACGTGATGAACGGATTGTAGCACTAAACGAAGAATTATCTGAACAAAATAAAAAATTAGAATTATCTAAGCAAACTATATTTCAACGTGATGAAGTTATTAGCTCAGTAAACCAGATAATCTCTGAACAGGAAATTCAAATTGCAGATCGTGATGCAATAATTGCAGATCGTGACGCTAAAATTGTAGAACGTGACGCTATAATTGTAGAACGTGACGCTATAATTGTAGAACGTGATGCTATAATTGCAGAACGTGATGCTATAATTGCAAATCGTGATTCTATAATTGCAGATAGGGAAACTACAATAGTTTATCAAAATAATCTAATACTGGAGCGCGACTCATTAGTTCAAACAAAAAACCTCATATTAGCTGAACAAAAAGCCCAAATAGATTACCTTAACTTAAAAGTAATCGAGCTTGGAGAACAACTTACATCATTAAATCATTCGACTACTGAATTAAAAGGGCAAATCATTTTCCTTGAACATTCTTTAGCTGATAGAGAAAAACAAGTAGAACAACTGAATACCACAGTAATTACTCGTGATGAAAATATCTTTATACTAAATAACAGCTTAAACGAAAAGGAAGAACACGTCAATTCAATCAATCACCGATTGTTAGAAAAAAATTTATTAATTGAATCACTTGAAAAAACTATTGAAGAATATTGTTCATTAATAGATGATCTAAAATCACAACTGTTCAATTTGAATCTCAATTTAACAGAACGTGATGCGCAAATTATAACGCTGAATAATACGTTAATTGAAAGGGACAATTACTTTATATCTGAAAAGAATACAACGTATGACATTCAAGGGGAACTTGCATCAATTAATGGATATTTAAGAAAGATGCAGGCTCCTTTTCGATTAACTGCAAGATACATTTTATGTTTATTTCACCCTTTTAAGTCTTATAAATTATTCCGAGATATTCGTATAATTAAATCAAGTAAACTTTTTGACATAGATTATTATCTTACCAACAATATAGATATTAGAATTCGCGCATGTGACCCTATAAGACATTATTGTGAATACGGTTGGTTTGAGATGCGTAACCCTTCACCTGCATTCAACACTAACTATTATTTATTGAATAATAGCGATGTTTCTTTAAGTGGTCAAAATCCTTTTGTACATTACATTTTATTTGGCAGAGCTGAAGGGCGTCACTGTTCAGAATCAAACGCTTCAAATCTTATTTCATCATCTGAAGTAGATCAGTTAGAATTTCCAACAGAAAGTGAGAATATAACAGATATTCAAAACAACATAGAAACTGTCACGATATCTATGGTTGAGGAACACAACAATAGCTTAATTTCAAATGAAACTTTCCCAGAATCCCAAGAAATAGACGAAATAGTTATTTTAGTCAATACAACAATTGAAGAAAAGGAAAATGTGTACCCCATTTCCTTTGACAAGAATAATATTTTAGTGATGGACTATCGCATACCAAGATCAGATATTTCGGCAGGTGAGCAGGCCACATTTGGCCTTTTATACGATCTTTTTGTATTTGGGTTTAATGTATTCTTCCTTCCTAACGATATGGAACCTAGCTCGGAATATGCTGAATTATTAACTAATTTTGGAGTTAACGTTATTACTCGTAATAATGGTTTTAGTACTTCCTCTGATTTTATCGCTGTACACGGTGATGCATTTCCTTTGTTTTACCTCATACGTGTTGATGTTGCAGAATCCGTGATCGATACTATCCGTTCAGTTGCCCCTAATGCAAAAATTATCTTTCATGCACCAGATGTATACTTTATCCGCGAGGGACGTGAAGCTGAGTTAAGAAATGATGCATCATTGAAAGAGAAAGCAGAAGCAATGAAATTCCGTGAGTTATCTATGATGAACCAAGTTCATCATAACATTATTGTAAGTTCAGCAGAATTACCAATTCTTAGACAATATCTACCTAACAAACCAGTCAGTGTATTTCAAGTTTTACATGTGTCTGTTAACAATAAACCATCTCCATTTAATTCAAGGAGAGACATTTTTTTCCTAGGCGGGTTTGGGCATTCCCCTAATATAGATGCTGTGAATTGGTTTGTGTCTGAAATATGGCCATTAATACACAGAGAATTACCTAAAGTAACATTTCATATTGTTGGAAGTGAAGTTCCACAGACTGTTAAAGACTTGGAATCCGTGCCGGGGGTAGTTGTTATCGGTTATCTAAAAAATCTCGATCCAATATTATCGTATATGAGATTAAGTGTTGCACCATTAAGGTACGGAGCAGGTATAAAGGGTAAAGTGGCGACAACTATGGGTGCGGGGATACCTGTAATATGTACTAATATAGCTGCAGAAGGCATGTATATTTCAGATGGGTTCCACACTAGAGTAGCAGATAATATTACTGCCTTTGCTAAGGCAGTTGTTCAAACATACAAGGATAAAAAACAATGGGAAAAGTTTTCAAAAAATGGAAGGGCATTAGTACAACAACACTTTAGTAAAGAAGCGAATCGCTTGTCATTATTATCTGTACTAAATGAAGCAAGAGTTCTTCCTATAGATTTATTCATTTCATATATTTGGAACCTTCCGCCACAAGAGATACCTCCTCTACAAGAAGTAAATGCGCCAATAGAAATATCCATCATAATACCAGTTTACAACCAGTGGCACTTCACGAAAGCATGTATCAATTCAATTTTACTAACTACGCACGGAGAAAACATTAGATATGAGATTATATTAGCCGACGATGGTTCAACCGATGAAACCATTAATGCAAGTGAGTACTTTAAAGTAATACGCATCATAAAAACGCCTCATAATTTAGGTTTTTTACGTAACTGCAATAATGCAGTCCAACATGCCAAGGGGAAATATATTCTTTTATTGAATAATGACACTGTTGTACTTCCGGGTTGGCTATCAGAACTTCACAAAACCATCGAAGAAGATGATACTTCTGCTATTGTTGGTTCAAAATTTCTATATCCAGATGGTTTGATTCAAGAAGCAGGGGGTTTATTATTAGAAAATGGAACAGGATATAACGCTGGTCGTGGTAGCGATCGGGACACACCTGTATTTAATATATCTCGGGAAACAGACTATATTTCTGGAGCATCAATTTTAATCCGAAAATCATTCTGGGATGAGGTTGGTGGATTTGATGAAAGATATAAAAATGCATATTGTGAAGATTCCGATTTAGCAATGACGGCACGTTCGCTAGGATATAGGGTAATATATCAACCCAAATCAGAAGTTGTGCATTTTGAACATCAAAGTTATGCTGAACAAGCACCTTCGCATGACACAACTCTTCAAAAACACAATATTAATATATTGATAGATAAGTGGGCTGAGATATTCAAACGGGATCATCTCGCCTATGCGCCATGGCATAGAGCCATGAGTAATGCAGAACGAACAACTGATTTAGCCACATTAAAACGCCGTAGAAGTGGTCATTTAAATATATTGTATTTTAGTCCGATCCCTTCACATCCTGGAAAACATGGAAATCAAGCCACAATCCAAAACTTCGGTTCAAGTTTTCAAAAGTTAGGGCATACAGTACATTTTGCTTACCTCCAAAGCTTAGACTCTATAGAAAGTGATGACAACCAGATGTCTAGCTTTTGGGAATCGGTTAATCCAATTCCGAATACTCTTCAACTAGTTGCTAACGGTGAAACTATACCATTCGATGGATGGTATGAAGAAGGTCTAGGAGAGAAGATGCGTATTTTATGTGCGGAATACGATATTGATGTTGTTTTTTGCTCATATATTTTTCAGTCTAAATTGCTTGAATATATACCTTCTCACATTCTAAAGGTCATTGACACTCATGACAAAATGGGCAACCGTTATGAGATGTTGCGCACTAACGGTCTACCACTCGAGTTTTTCTCATGCTCGCCAGAAGAAGAGGGAGCATATCTTCGACGAGCGGATGTAGTAGTAGCGAGACGAAAAGAAGAAGCTGATTACTTTGACAGTGTTACTGGAACCATTTCTTCAATTATTATTCCTCATGTAGAGGAACCGAAATATATAGAAAAAAATTTCAATTCCTTAAATAATATTGGAATAATTGCTAGTGCTAATCGTATAAACTTAACCATCATTCAAAACTTTATCCTTACGGTCGATAAATACATTAATCATGATGACAATTACCCTTTCACTATTAATATTGTAGGTCAAATTGAAGATATTATTAATAGGATGCCACGAGATGAGTCTATTCTTTTTCAAAAGCCTTACATTAAATTTCACGGCTATGTCGAAGATTTAGACAATTTTTATAATGAGCTAGATTTAGTCATATCCCCTATAACTATGGGTACTGGTATCAATGTAAAAACTGTACAGGCAATGGCTTATGGAATGCCGTTATTAACTACAGCGTGGGGGGCAAAAGGTATAGAAAGTGATGATCCACAACATTCACATACAGATTTAGACTCACTCGTTGCTAACATATTTTATATTTTTAAGAATCCACAAGAATTAAATCGTTTGGCGCAAATTAGCCGAGATAGATACAAGTCTTTTTATGATATTAGCATTTCAAAAATGATTGAATTGTTTACACATGAAAAGATCTGGAAAACAAACTTTAATTTATTTCCAGAATTACATCCAATCGAACAAATAAATATTTCACATTCAACACCAAAGCAGGTTTTCGATAATCGTCAAATTATTGAAGATCAATTATTAAAATCAAAATCCTACTATCTAAAGAATAATTCTGACATTAGAGTATTGAAAGGAGTATGTTATCTTTGTGGCTCAGTAGAAATGACTTTTTCTAATCAATACGGTCTTCAAGATGGAAACAATGGTTATAAAATCAATTGGCGGGAACATTTGGTATGTCCTATTTGTAATTTCAATAATAGATTAAGAGCAACAGTGCATATTTTGCACAAATATTCTTCAATCAATAAGTTTGAGCCTGTTTATTTAACGGAACAAAACACTTATCTTTATTCTTTTTTACGCTCTTTTGTTTTTCCTTCTCTTATCGGTAGTGAATTTTTAGGTAGCTTATGTCCACTTGGGCAGACCATGGATGGAATCCGAAATGAAGATATGACTAATCTAAGTTTTTCCGACAATATTTTCGCAGGTGTTTTGAGCTTCGATGTTTTAGAACATATACCAAATTATATAGAAGCAATGCAAGAAACACTTAGATGTTTGCAACCAGGAGGGCAATTCATTTTTACTGCTCCATTCAATCATGAGTCGCCCGATACATTAATTAGGGCAAAGTTGGATGATAATGGTAATGTAATACACCTCCTACCACCTGAATATCATGGGGACCCACTTGATCCTGAAAAAGGCATACTCTGCTTCCAAACCTTTGGTTGGGATATACTAGATACCCTTAAGGATATTGGATTTGAAAACGTCAAAGTATTGGATTATTGGTCAGATAAATATGCATATCTAGGCGGTTGCTTGTTATTTGTTGCTAACAAACCTAAATGTTGATCATTTTTTGTGTTAATAAAAATAAGTAGTCAAGGATAAGTCCACGGGCGTACCAATGACCCATGACATTGATTTTAATGCTTGTCTTGTACCAGATTATTTTTGTTTAGCTACTTACCTCAATACCAGAATAGCAAGTTGTTTCAGTTCAATATAGAAAACTGTGATTTTGACATGGAGCTCCAGATCCTACACTCGGGCATGGTAGAGTTTCGAAGCATATATGCAATTTAAATCTTGGCGATCCCTGCTGGTAAGGCTTTTATTTTTACTTTAGATGTAAATCCAGCTAATCAGAAATGTTTCAAATAGAAATTATGTATGGTAACCCACTAAATTTGAGAACATCGAGTATATATACAGAGAGTTACCATTTTATTTATTAACAGATTACATTCATTCTTATGAATAGATATTTTTTGTCAATTTTTATTAAGCAATTAAATCAATTTAAAGAAAAAATTATTTTTTTTATTGCATACAGTAAATTACGAATCTCCACCTTTATTCTTGGCTATCAATCCCCCTATAAAACAATCCTATTAGATCATCCATCTGAACTAAGTTTATACATTAATCCAACGTCAACACCTTCTTTCGACCTAAAGGAATCAGTATCGTTAATTAATTTTACAATAACTATTAATCCACTCGTATCAATAGTTATTTATAATAATTTAATGATTGAAAGCACACTACATTGTTTACTTTCAATTTACAAAAACATACCTAAAGCTACCTTTGAAATCTTAATCCTCGATAACATCTTTCAAGATTCTGACAGAAATATTATAAATAAAATTGAAGGTGTACAGCTAATAAAAGCAACTGATGATGACGGACTCGGACATGCCTTTAACAATTGTTCTAAATATGCAAAAGGTAGATTTCTACAATTTTTAAACAGTCACTCTATAGTTACAACTGGTTGGTTAGATCATTTACTTAATATATATCAATACCACAGTGATTGTGGAATAGTCGGATCAAAAGTAATAAATCATGAGGGACTTATTATCGAAGCTATTGGTATCAGTAGCGCGGATGGTTCTATTGCTTACTTTGGTAGGGGAGAAGATAATAAGAGGAGTACATTCAATTATGTTTCCGAAGTCGATTTTTGTTCAGTAACCTCATTTATAATAGAAAAGGAAGTCTTTTGTAAGGCAGGGCAATTTGATATTCACCATAACAATATAAATTATCAATTATCTGATTTATCGAATACATTGCGCATAATCAATAAGAAATCTTTTTTTCAACATTTATCAATCATTATCCTGCAAACTAAAATAGAAAGAAATCAACTCTACCAAACAAAGTCAGATTTTTTACAAAGCAAAAATTGGTTTTACAATAAATGGAAACACCAATTACTTTTCGACCATTTCCCAATTAATGAGAATCTTTTTTTCTCTCGTGATCGTTCTAATTCCAAAAAAAATATTCTAATCATTGATCATTATATACCACAACCAGATCGTGATGCTGGCTCTAGATCAATACGTTGTTTTATCGATGTTTTTCAAAAGATAGGTTTGAATGTCAAACTCTGGCCTGAAAATTTACACTATGATTCATCTTACGCCGTTTTATTGCAACAAGAAGGAATAGAAATCTTTTATGGGCATGAATTTCTTTTTAACTTCGATTCTTGGTCTAAACATTTCGGACAATATTTTGATTATGTATTTCTAAATAGACCACATATTTCGATTAAATTCATACATTCTCTAAAAAAACATTTCCATGGTAAACTACTATATTATGGACATGATCTCCATTTTTTAAGATTGGAATCAGAATATAATATAACTGGTGATAAACGTTTACTAAAATCTTCAAAGGTTATGAAAAATTTAGAAACGTCGATATGGCGCTTAACCGATGTCAACTACTATCCTTCAATGGAGGAAGTTCATTTAATAAAGCAATTAAACCCTAAAATAAATGTTAAATGTTTACAACCCTATTACTTCAAAAACAGCTCACTTAAAACTGTTCATCCCACATTGAACAATGATATAATTTTTGTAGCTGGATTTTCCCATCCACCAAATATCGATGCAGCTTTATGGCTAGTGAATGAAATTATGCCTTTAATATGGGCATTTAAACCATTGGTAACATTAACTCTAGTTGGGTCAAATCCCTCGAAAGAGGTTTTGAATTTGGCTACTGAACGAGTCATAATTACCGGATATGTCACTGATGACAATCTAAACACTCTTTATTCCAAGGCCAGACTTGTCGTTGTTCCTTTGCGCTTTGGTGGCGGTGTTAAAAACAAAATTCTAGAAGCCATGAGCAAAGGCATTCCTGTGATCACAACCTCAACTGGAATTCAAGGGTTACCAGAATTAAATGAAATTATACCAGTAAGAAATAGCTCTAAAGAATTTTCCGATTCAGTTCTATATTTCTTTGAAAACGATACCGCTTGGATAAAAACATCCAAATCATCAATACGTTATATTCAAGAAAATTATTCCATCGATTCGATGATTGTTTTTTTTAAAAATGAACTCAATTTGTAATATATTCAAACCTTTAATTATTTCATCTTTTCCTTTGATTATTTTCCGTATTACAATATAATTCTCAGTTTATTTTCACAGAAATTATGAAAGCTTTAGTACTTGCTGGTGGGTTGGGAACTAGACTTAAACAGCGCGTTCCTGATTTACCAAAACCCATGGCTCCTATAGCTGGGCGTCCCTTTCTAGAATATATTTTAGATCGCCTCATTTTGGGTGGAATCACTGAAATAATTCTTTCAGTTGGCTATCGAGCAGATGTCATAACTTCTCATTTTAAAGATGTATATAAAAATACAAAGATTACCTATGCTATTGAATCAGAGCCTCTAGGTACGGGGGGCGCAATAGCCAATGCCTTAAGTGGACTCAATGTTAATAACATACTTATTGTTAACGGTGACACTTTAGTAAATCTTGATTATTCCAATTTAATTAAATGGTATTTAGCAACTCCTGATTCTATTGCAATTGTATTGAAGGAAATATCTGATATTAATAGATATGGTTCTATTATTGTAAATGAGGGAATAATTACAGGATTTCATGAAAAGGGACAAACCGGACACGGGCTGATTAATGCTGGCGTATATCTTATCTCAACATCAATTTTTAATAATTATTCCTTGAATGGCTCTTTTAGCCTAGAAAGAGATATATTGCAAAAGAATTGTTCAATTTTGTGTGCACGGGCTTTTATAACCAATTCTTATTTTATCGATATTGGAATCCCCGATGACTATGAAAAAGCACAATACGAATTACCAAAGCTTATACCTTTATATAATTAGCCAAACAATCTTACATAACAACTTATTCATTGGCTTATTATCCTCTTTTATTTCCGTGCAGTGCAAACCAACATGAATCCATCTGTTTCTGTTATCATCGTCAACTGGAATAGCGGGGTCTTATTGAAAGAATGCTTATCTGCATTAGCAGTTCAAACCTTACAACCAACAAAAATATATGTAGTAGATAATGGAAGTACTGATAACTCAATAACTTATGCGACATCTTCAGATAATGTCACACTAATTTCATTAGGTAGAAATACAGGCTTTGCTTTTGCCAATAATATTGCCCTTAGTATTTGCGAAACAGATTATATTGCTTTAATTAACCCTGATGCTTTTGCTGACTGCAACTGGCTTAAATCTCTAGTAGCTGCTGCAACAATGAACCCTGATTTTGCCGCTTTTGGCTCGCGACAAATGGTTCACGGTTCAACTGAGCTAATTGATGGCATTGGGGATATTTATCATATCTCTGGTTTAGTTTGGCGTAATGGTTATGGACGCAAACAGACTATAGAAGACCTAAAATCACAAGAAATATTTTCACCTTGTGCTGGTGCTGTTCTTTATTCGAGAGAAGTTTTATTGCAATTAGGAGGATTCGACGAGGATTTCTTTTGTTATGTTGAGGACGTTGACTTAGGTTTTCGCCTCAGACTGGCTGGATATCGTTCAATTTATGTTCCTGACGCGATTGTGCATCATGTCGGCTCTGCTGCATCAGGTGGGCATCATAGTCACTTTTCAATATATCACGGACACCGTAATCTTGTTTGGGCTTTTTTTAAAAATATGCCTGACTTGTTACTCTGTCTCTTGCTTCCACTCCATATTGTTATGAATATTTTTACAATTCTATATTTTTTTTATAAAGGCAAGGGTAGAATAATTCTTACAGCAAAATATGATGCAATTAAGGGGTTGCCATCTATTCTAAAAAAGCGAAAAAAAATACAGCATAACCGAAAATCATCCATAGCAGATATCTGGAAAGCTCTTGATAAAAGAATTTATCCTGTTCGTAATTAGAATTATTCATTCAACATGGACATAATATCAGTTATCATCGTAAATTATAACTCTGGCTCTTTACTTTTGGAGACTGTTCGCAGAGTATTACTATCCTCCGTTCCAGTAAATGCCTATATCTCAGACAACGGTTCTTGCGATGAAAGCATTCGCCTACTTGAACCGCTGCTTTCAGAGCATCCGAATCTACATATCATTGAAAACCATGTTAATCTAGGATTTTCGTGCGCAAACAATGTTGTATTATCTACTATTGATAGCGATTATTACCTTATTCTAAATCCTGATTGCCTTATTGAAGTTGACACTATTGAGCGCATGATTGAAGCTATCAAGTCTGATCGAAAGGTTGGGATGGCTGGTTGTTTAATAATCAATGCTGATGGTTCTGAGCAAACCGGGTGTAGACGTTCAATTCCAACCCCATGGAAATCTCTTCTAAGAGTATTACATCTAAGTAAAATGTTTCCTAACCAACCTTCATTTCAAGATTTCGATCTTTCTCGAAGCCCATTGCCTGATAAGCCAATTTATGTCGAAGCGATTTCGGGTGCATTCATGCTAATCACGAGCAGTGCACTTAAGAAAGTCGGTCATCTCGACCCTGACTACTTCCTTCACTGCGAAGACCTTGATTGGTGCATGCGCTTCTCACAGTCAGGCTACCGCATTTTATTTGTCCCCAATGTTATAGTCAATCACATCAAAGGTAGCTGTAGTTTTAATCGGCCTTTTTTTGTGGAATGGCATAAACACAAAGGTATGATACGTTTTTATACGAAGTTTTTCATTTCAACCTACCCTCTACCTATTCTATGGCTTGTAATAGCCGGAGTCTGGTTACGTTTTGGTTTAGTTATATCGTTTTATTCATCTAAGTACTTATTCCGTTATTTAGGTTTAAATCATGACTGATCATGACATAGGTGTTTTCGGTGCCACTAGTTTTGTTGGCAATCATTTGCTTAGATTACTAACTAATCAGAATTTGAATGTTATCGCGTATTCCAGACGTGACGTTATTAATTTACCAGCCTTGAATGGCGTTACATGGAAGCACATAGAAGGTAATACCAAAACCCATTTATCAACACCAAGTTCATTCGATTCAATTCCCTTAATTAAAAAAATACAATCTATCCCATTTTGGATTTCGGTAGCTCCTATTTGGACTTTACCAGATCACTTCGATTTTCTACGTATCCACGGAATCAAACGCATTGTTGCACTTTCGTCAACAAGTAGATTTGCCAAAGTTGATTCATCAAATCCATTCGAAAAGGATGTTGCCAGAAGACTGACTGAGGGTGAAGTTGAACTCCAAATATGGGCCAATTCAAATAATATCCAGTGGATTATATTAAGACCTACCCTCATATATGGTAATGGCTTGGATAGAAACATATCTTCCATTGCAAGTTTTATTCGAAAATTTGGCTTTTTTCCCCTTTTTGGTGATGCCGCAGGACTACGTCAGCCTGTACATGCCGAAGATGTTGCCTCTGCTTGCATCACAACATTGTTGCAGGCTGAAATATCAAATCAAGCCTATAATATATCTGGTGGTGAAGCACTACCCTACCGTGATATGGTTAAGCGAATATTCACCTCCTTAGGCTTAACTCCACGTTTGGTGAATATCCCTCTTTGGTTCTTTCAATTTTCGATTTCTTTTCTTCATATCTTCCCTCGCTTCAGACATTTGACAACTGCAATGGCAGAGCGTATGAATCAAGATCTTTACTTCGATCATTCTGATGCTAAACGTGATTTTGGTTATTCGCCAAGACCCTTTGACCCTATGGGCTGATTAAATATGTCAACTAGATTTAATCCTCCTGAATTATTTAAGCATGTATTCCAATAAAGGATTGCGGAATAAGACGATCAATACTACTACCAACACATATATTGCCAATGATTCAATCATTGCCAACCCTATGAATAAAGTTCGCATAATGGATTTTTCCGCCTCTGGTTGACGAGAAATTGCTTCAAGAGCCGCTGCGATCGCCTTTCCCATGGCTAAGGCTGGAAACATTACGCCTATGCCGATGCCAAGAACCGCTACGGCTGTTGAAATTACTGTAAACCACGTCATGTCGCTCATGAGTATTTTTGCCACTGCTAGGGATGAAATGTTTGTAGAAATCCATACTTATCAAAATTTGTTAGATTGCCTTAACTATTATCTTTTCCAACTTCTTTTTGCTGATGCAAATCTTGTGACTGCATTCCTCCTGCCACATAAATCAAAGCCAACATGCCGAAGATGTAGGCTTGCACAAGGGCTTCAATGACATGCAGCATTAGGAGTGGCACTGGGGCAAGGAAACCGGCCACCATTAATACCAACAATGCGGCCATTTCCAAACTCATCATATTGCCAAAAAGTCGTATTGCCAGAGCAATTGTACGAGTAGCTTCGCTGATCAGATGGAATGGTAGGAGAATTGGGCTAGGCGTCAAATAATGTCGCAAATAGTTTTTCAGTCCTTGGGATCTAATACCGAACCAGTGAACGGAGAAAAATACCAATATTGCCAAGGCTGAGGTTTGGGATATGTCGCGGGTAGGCGAATCTAGGCCCGGAACCAAGCCGATCAAATTGGCCAATGCTAGATAGACCCATAGAGTTCCAATAAACGGTAATAATGTTTTGGAATGTTGTGGCGCGGCGTTGGCAATTGCAGCCTCTATTGAGGAAACTATGCCTTCAACCGCAGTTTGAAGGTAGCTTGGGTGAGTTCGGCTCTTTCTTGTCGAAATCCATGATAGAAGTCCAAGTAAAGCCATAATTCCCCATGTAGTCACCACTGTGAGGGTAACCTGTATTTGCCCAAACGCGAACAATTGTGCAGAATTCAGATCATTGCCCATCACTTACTCTCTCACGAAAAGATAGACATTGACACCACCGATCACTATGCCCAAGGCGATAAGACTCAAGGTCCAACGCATGGAATAGCCTTCCAAAAGGCCGTCAAACCAACGGCCCATGTAAGCCCCAATTACCACTGGCAATACAAACAACAAACCCAAAGTGCCTACATAAACCGTTTGTGCAAGAAGAGTCGGACGGTCAAGGTCAGCCTGTTTCATACGCCTGGCTTGGTTTTCCACTTTTTTTCGGAATTCTGCTTCCTGTTTTTTCATTCCCCTACCCTAGTACTGTTACAGTGTGCCTAGTAGTAATATAACCTAAATTTACCATTGGTGGTTATAAAAAAACTCCGAAGCCAATGGGGGGCGGCTTCGGAGCCGTATAGACCCGACTGGGGGAAGTCGGGGTATATCGCCACTCAGGGAGTCAGAGCGGCAGGCATCGTTTCCGACACCTGTCACTTAGAACCTAATCCCCCCAACAAAGTTCATTTTCCGCTTTCTTCCACCCTAGGGCCAGTCACGAAAACCCTCGCCATGCCTGGCAAAAGCTCATATTCAAACGGGGCAGGCAAAAACTCCATTGGCCACTGCGGCGACACATCGACCAGAACAGGGGCATGTTGCACATAGTGGTGAAGATTTTCAATCCAGCAATGCTGACGGTTCCAAACATCTTTGTTGAGTATAATCAATGCTTGCGAATGATCGTAAGCGGATGCCTTCCATATGACTAACAAAGCCGGATTGGAACAATTCCAAACTTCTGTAATGCTTTCTTCTTGGAACACTCGGTAATGACTTTTGATTAGATTGACCTCTCGGATGAAAGCAGTAATATCAACGTCGGTTTGTTCCCAATCTGACGGCTTAGTGTTTACTACATGCAAGGGCCTGGAAAATCCAAACTCAAAGCCCATCGGCATCATCACTCCCGCAGAGAACAGCGCAGAAAAAAGATAGCGTTGCTTGACTGCATCCAAATTTCCATGCTGTTCGGCATAGAGCCTAGGCGTGTCATGACTTTCTGCAAAACTGATTGATGGTGCAACATCTCTAGTCAGGTGGTATTGCTCCATCATCCAAGGGCTGTCAAAATCCCACCACTTTGAACTATTAAATACCGCATCAAAACCGGCTTGCGCCGTCTGCCTAGTCTGTTCAGGGGAACAGCCTAGAGTTTCTGCGACGAACTTGGCATCAGGCTGAACTTTCTTGACATCTGCAATTAAGCGCCTCCAGAAATTTGGAGGTATCTGGTACGCCGCGTCGCAGCGAAAACCCTTGAAGCCCAAATCTAGCAAATAACCGACAATATCCCGACAATATAGATACAAACCTTCTGCGTCGCCAGAGTGATGATGGTCGAATTGAGCCAAATCGCCCCAAACGACCTTTTGACCATCATGCATGCAAAATGGATTTGCGATGCGGCCATTTTCCTTTACAAACCACTCAGGGTGCTTATGAAGGAGTTCGGAATCATACGCACAATGGTTGATGACCAAATCAATCATCATGCCTAGGCCCACCTTTTCCGCCTCGGCAATCATCGCGCGAACTTGGTCTTCCGGCGATTGCTTGCCGCTGGAACATAACACCGGGTTTATCGCAAAATAATCGGCGATGGAATATAAGCTGCCAGAAGAACCGAGTTTTTGAATGGGATTAACAAAAATCCAGTTAAATCCCATTTCGGCAGCACCCATAAGATGAGTGTTCCAGTCTTTAAACGGTCCTGCAAGCAATGGGAAGAGATTGTATATGCGCATAATTAATCAGCCTTGTGTAATAAAAAAAAAGTCAATTACAGACATGAAACAAAACTAGGAGAAAATCGACCATGGAGGTACTGGGCCTGTACGTTCCTGCTTCCATCGCTTGAAATTTACTTTGTTTGGGTTGAGGTAAACAGTTCCATCACGAAGCTTTGTAGTCCCCTTCAACACCGTCGTATAAGTTTCTGTTCGTCGTGAGCCGGTTTCTGAATTCTCTCGACTCCCATCATAACGCCAGTCAGGTTCCGATTCCTGATGCCCGTTAAGAAGCGCAAACATGACATGTTTAAACTCTATGCCAATATTGGTGATTTCATAGCAAACAACGGTATGCCAACCACTATGCCCATTATGGCTCTCGCCCCCTTTGCCTATTTTTATTGTTGCTTTTACTTCCAACCCGATTCCAATACCTTCACCTGCCAACTTGTTGACAAGGTCAGGATAGTGCTGTTCGTGATTATGGTGATAAGCGCTATTTGCATCCATCGCGTCAGAAAAAATATTTGAGACAAGTCCACTGAAATTGTTGCCTTGGATCAATTTGTGGAGAGGGCGTCCTACTTCGCTCAACATATTTTTATTAATAATTTGAAAAATAGACAGGGTTTGATTCATCGCTGCTTGTAAATCGGCAAGCATCAGCCCTTTTGGAAGGGGTACATCAGGTCTAAAATAGTCAGGGTTTACTTTTGGATGCTCAATCGTCTCAAGAATGTAAAATGCTTGGTTTACAATTTCCTTTACAGGAATTTTAAGAGCATCTGAAAGTTTTTCAAGAACTTGAATGCTGAAATTTTCTTTACCATGCTCGATTGAGGATAAATATTGATAGGTTATGCCAGCTTTTGTTGCAAGCATTTCCAATGTAAGCGACTGCTTTTCCCTAAGGGAATGCAGACACGCACCGATAAGTTTTTGGGCTTTATTCATTGCATGAGAGTGTATACAATGAATGGAATTCCGTCTTTCAACTATAGTTGACAATTAATGAGCTATGCACTTTTCCACGCAGATTGTTTTGACTGGCTACGAGAACAGCAACCGAACACGGTACATGGTGTCTTGACAGACCCCCCTTATGGTTTAATCGAGTTTTCCCATAAAGAATTGGAAAAGCTTCGCAATGGACGCGGAGGGGTATGGCGTTTGCCGCCCTCAATTGGAGGAAAGACCCGCGATCCGCTACCTCGCTTCACCATCTTGTCGGAACGGGAAAAACAAAACCTTCGTGAATACATGCGGGATTTCGGTCTTGCTTTGATGCCAGTCCTCGCACCAGGCTCTCATGTCATCGTGGCAGGGCATCCTATGCTTCAGTTTCTAGTTCAGACCGGAATGTCAGAGGCAGGTTTTGAGGTACGGGGAGCTATCATGCGTCTTTATACAAGCTTTCGAGGCGGGGACCGTCCCAAAGGTGCGGAACGAGAATTTGAAGAGGTCTGTGTGACTCCACGCAGCGCATGCGAACCATGGATGTTATTTAGAAAACCCATCAGCGAACGGACTGTCGCGGAAAATTTACGCCGATGGGGCACGGGCGGTCTTCGTCGCTTAAACAAAGATAAACCCTTGCCTGAAGCTATTCCGAGTACAAGAACTCCCGACCTTGAATCAAGTTTCAGTAACCATCCCTGCCTAAAACCCCAGCATATCCTTAGAATAATGGTGCGCACATTGCTTCCGCTTGGCCAGGGAATAATTCTCGACCCATTTCTTGGCTCTGGCTCAAGCCTTGCCGCAGCGGAAGCTGTGGGGTATGACTCTATCGGAATAGAATTGGATAAGGATTATTACCAATCAGCGAAGCTCGCCATACCCAAGCTCGCTTCGCTCTACCCAAGTTGCATCGGTGAAAGCTTGGAACCACCCCAATCCGATGCAACCAACCCTAAGCAACCCCGCAATAATCCTATCGACTCAACCCAATTCTCCCTATTCAACTAGCACAACGCTCCATTAGCCGCGGACTCTCTTGCAACAACCCTACTTTTCTCTGATGAAGTCATAAATGTTGAGATAATCCTGACCTGGGTTTTTCCACGAATAATCGCTGCGCATGGCGTTCTTTATTGTTTCGCGGAAATGCTCGGGGAACTCGTAATAGCAGCTTATCGCCCTACCCAACGCCGACTCCAAACCCGCCTCGTCATAGTCTCTGAACACATAGCCATTACGCTCATGCAACGGCCTCCAAGAAAAGTCCTTGTCGATGACGGTGTCCGCCAGTCCTCCAACTTCGCGAACAACCGGCACTGTGCCATAGCGCAATGCAATCAATTGGGCCAAACCACATGGCTCAAACCGACTGGGAACAATCATCATATCGGCACCGGCATAAATCAGATGAGACAATTCCTCGTTGAAGCCAATTTCAATGTGGCAATCCGGGTTGTCATTAAGCTGGTGCTTTAAACTCCAGAAGTAATTGTTAATTTGACCTTCTGGACTGGAACCCAGCAGCACGAATTGTCCGCCTCTGTGCAACGTATAAAAGATGGCATGGCGAATCAATTCAAGCCCTTTTTGCGGATCCAAACGGCCCACAAAAGCGACTATGGGTTTCTCGTTGTCGGCCAACATCAACCGTTGGCGCAAGGCCCGTTTATTATCGTATTTGCCTTCAATATTATCGACGGTGTAGCGAACTGGAATGTGTGGATCAATTTCTGGATTCCAAATCGAGTAATCCACTCCATTGACCACTCCGCCAAACTTGCGGTGGTGTATGTGCAAGGTTGGCTCAAGTCCAAAACCCTGACCTAAGTCTTTGGCTTCCATGGCATGGTGTGGCGAAACAGTGGTGACAAAATTGGAATAGACGACGCCAGCCTTCATGAGGTTCAAGGCTTGCAGATGTTGATTATCGCGCAGACGATCATAGTGATAATAATATTCCGGGCGGTTCAAACCGGTCGCTTGCAGTATCTGCGCTCCAGTGACACCTTGGTGCTTAAAGTTATGGATGGTGAAACAGACTCTCGGATGGTGCATTCCCAAGTGTTGGTAAATCTCAAATAAAAAAACCGGCGCCAATGCAGTCTGCCAGTCATGGCAATGGATAATGTCCGGGTTTTTACCCGTTTTCCAAATGAACTCCATGGCTGCCCGCGTGAAGAATGCAAAACGCAAGGCATCGTCTTTGAAACCATAGATAGAACCACGATTGAAGAAATTATCTTGGGAATGGGGTTCGATGAAAAAGCACTTGCGCCCATGCACGAAGCCAAAGAAAACTGTGCAGTGGATAGCACCTTCGAACCAAGGCACCCAAAGATCATTGTAGGTTTCACAAAGCCCCCAGATATGGTCATACCTTAGGCAGTCGTATTTGGGTAAGATAATCTCGACGCTGTTTCCGCGAATCTCCAATTCATTGCTCAAACCGTAAACGACATCGGCCAACCCGCCCACCTTCGCGACTGGCGACAATTCGGGACAAATTTGGATGATGAACAAATGCGGAATGGTCGGGCCATCGTAACGATGCTCTGGCTCTGGAGCATGGTAATATTCGGTCATGGGCTCAGACTCCGGCTGGTGATGGTGGTGCTCGGGAGTCGCCTCTGTTGCAACTCCCTGTTCAACTGGTGGAGTAACGTCGGCATCTTCGATCGCCTCATTCGCACCCAAGAACAACTCAAACTGGGATTCCACATCCCGAAGCAATTCCCGTTTTGAAATTTCGTCTTCGCTGACTTCAGTGGGCAATGCGGGCAAACCAGACACGAAATCCGATTCTGAGGGGATGGGACGATCGGCAGTTTTCACGAGGGTTTCACGAGCCAATGCTGACTTTGCATCGGCGGACTTGACCGGACTTTCATCCCCCTTGACCGCTCGGCCGGCGGTGGGAGTTCCCAGTTTAGCCTCATCGCTTTTGGCGGGATTGGGCTTTTCATCGGCCTTGACCCGAGTTTCAACAGTGCTTGTTGGGGCTGGATTCGCCTTCGGCTCGGTTTTTGTTGCCGCAGGTTGAATTGCAGACTTGACTTCTGCCCCTTTATTGCCTGTCAACTCAAGTGGTTCCGCTGTATTTTTCTGCACATCTGTGCTCGGTGATTTCTTATTGACCATGTCTATTCCAGTTGGATGGGATGATTAAAAAGTTGATGGTAGTTTAAGCCATCTTCCCGTCGCTGCAAGAGAGAAATCATTTTTCATGCGCAAGTAATCCTCGCACGATTCACGATAAACTCTTCGTCGCCACTTCGTATACGTCCTTGGAAATCCCTTCGCTCAAGGCAATACGCTGCAACTGTTCTCGCATGAGATTCTGGCGAACCTCGTCGTAACGCCGCCAATGCGTCAATGCCCCTACCATGCGTGCAGCTATTTGGGGATTGACTGCATTCAGGGCAATGACTTGATCGCCAAGGAAACGGTAGCCATTACCTTCTGAAGAATGAAAATTGACCGGATTGCTCTGGCTAAATGCCCCTACCACCGAGCGCACCCGGTTAGGTGTGCTTAAATTGAATGCAGGGTGCTTCAATAGGCTCTGGACTGTGTCCAATGTACTTGGCAAACGACAGGAAGACTGTAGTGCAAACCATTTGTCTATGACTAAATCTTCAGCTTTCCATTGGGCGTAAAACAAATCCAAACAAGCTGGTTTTTCGCAGTTGCGGCCGTTGACTATGCAGGACAGTGCGGCTATTTGGTCGGTCATATTTCGCGCATCACGGAACTGTCGGACGCAAAGCTGGTTGACCGATTCCGTATCCAATTCGGACAAATAAGCAAGACAGACGTTTTTCAACCTTCGCCGACCGATGGACCCTGTATCGAACTGACCCGATTCATCCAAATGATTGACCTGGTACAACGCCATGAACTCGTCGGCTAGGTTTGTCGCAATTTCACGCTTCAGCCATTGGCGGGCAGCGTGGACAGCATCAGGGTCAATGACCCGCATCATGGCACTGACATACTCCTCGGAAGGCAGGGTTAGCAGTAGTGCGAGATAAGACAGATCATCCCACGGTCTGGACAATGCCTGACGAAAAGACTCAATGATATGGCTATCGGGCTTTTGTGGGCGCTCCCCTTCAATTATCTGCTCGACTAGATTTAAGATGATCCTGCTGGCTAAAGCTTGCCCCGCGTCCCAGCGGTTGAAATGATCGCTGTCGTGAGACAGCAGGAACGCCAATTCATCGTAACTTAAGTGCTGATGCAGGCGCACAGGGGCCGAAAAATCCCGCAAAGCCGATATCACAGGTTTACTGGGGAGGTTGACGAAACGAAAGCTGTGCCGGGACTCCTTAAGCTCAAGCAAACGGGTTGGAGCCCCTGCCCCTGCTTCACCTTCCAGTTGCAAAGGATAATCGGAGCCGTCCTGAGCCAGCAATCCCAATTTGAAAGGGATGTGCAGGGGATCCTTGACCAACTGACCCGGTGTGGGGGGGCAATTTTGCCTTATCGTCAAATCTAGGCACTGTTTCTTAGAATCGTATTCACTTTCAATAAATAACTCAGGTGTCCCCGCCTGGCTGTACCATCGCCGAAATTGACTTAAATCAATTCCGTTAGCATCCTCCATGGCACAGACAAAATCGTCACAGGTGACCGCCTGCCCGTCATGCCTGTCAAAATAAAGATCCATGCCCCTGCGGAAACCCTCCTTGCCTAGCAAGCAATGAATCATCCGCACCACCTCGGCACCCTTCTCGTAAACAGTCAACGTATAGAAATTGTTTATTTCTATGTAAGAATCGGGGCGAACTGGATGGGCTAAAGGGCCAGAATCCTCGGCGAACTGGCGGGTACGCAGGACATTGACATCGTCAATGCGTTTTACCGGTCGTGAGGTACGGTCTGCGGTGAACTCCTGATCGCGGAATACCGTCAACCCCTCCTTTAAGCTTAACTGGAACCAGTCCCGGCACGTGATCCTATTGCCGGTCCAGTTATGAAAATATTCATGGGCAATGACACCCTCCACATTTTCATAATCGGAATCCGTGGCGGTGTCGGGTCGGGCCAGTACAAATTTAGTGTTAAAAATGTTAAGCCCCTTGTTTTCCATGGCTCCCATATTGAAATGTCCGACGGCCACAATCATATATAAATCCAAATCATATTCCCTGCCATAAACTTCCTCATCCCAAGCCATGGCATGTTTTAATGACTGCATGGCATGGCTGCATTTGTCTCTGTCATGAGGCTCCACGAAAATTTGCAGCTTGACCTCGCGACCCGAAACCGTGGCAAACACATCCTCCACGCACTCCAAACGACCTGCCACCAACGCAAATAGATAACTAGGCTTGGGGAAGGGGTCTTCCCATTTCACCCAATGGCGGTTGTTTTTAAGCTCTCCTGCGGCAATCTTATTGCCATTGGACAACATCACCGGATAACGTGACTTGTCGCCAATGAGGAGCACCGAATATTTAGCCATCACATCCGGGCGATCAGGGAAATAAGTGATTTTGCGGAACCCTTGCGCTTCGCACTGCGTACAAAGCATATCCTTCGACAAATAAAGCCCTTCCAAAGCGGTGTTGGATTTCGGGCTGATGCGGGTCTCGATTTCCACGGTAAACACATCCATTTTAGGTGCGCCGGGAATTGTCAGAGTCTCCGCAGAGACTTCATACATACTCGTCGCCAATGGTTGACCGTTGATCTTAAGCGATTCCAGCAGCAAACCTTCGCCATCCAACACCAGAGGTGCGTTGTCATTCGGGCTTAACCGATTTTTTTGCAGGATGAGCCGCGAAGTCACTCGCGTAGCCTCTTCGTCCAGCAAAAAAGTCAATTCGATCTGTCCCACGATGTATTCTGGCGGTGAATAATCCTTAAGATGAATGGCTTGGGGGGTGGATTCGCGCATGGTCTCTTCGCTTCCGGATAATTCTGGTTGGAGTAAGATGCTAAAAGGTGCTAGTTTACCAATATGTATGCGGTAACTGGGCAAAACTGGAAAAAAATGATTCGACAGGAGTGAGTGACCTGCCCCTCACCGCCATTTTACAAGACATCAGGGAACACTTTTTAACCCGCATGTAACATAGTCGTCATAGAATTACCCTTTTAATTTACAATTTGAGAATTTACAATGCCGGAAATCAACGTGCTCGTGGTGGAGGATGAGGAAGCCATACGAGAAATGCTAACACTGGTGTTGGAGCAATCCGGCTTCACCGTTAGCTCGGCAACTGATGCCCAGATGGCCACGCCCATGCTAGAAGGGAAAAAGCCAGATTTGATCCTGTTGGATTGGATGCTCCCTGGCATCAGCGGTGTGGATTGGGCTAGGAGGCTGAAAAAAGGCGAAAGCCATGGGGATATACCCATCATACTCGTCACCGCCCGGGGCGAAGAGGAAGACAAAGTTAGGGGGCTTGATGTCGGGGCCGACGACTATATCACCAAACCCTTTTCGCCGCGTGAACTGATTGCCCGCATTCGGGCCGTATTGCGGCGCACCGGTAAATTGGACAAGGGCGGCAAACTCGAATTGGGAGGGGTGACACTGGACACTGAACAGCACCGGGTCACCGTGGAAGAAACCGAATTGGCCGTTAGCCCCACGGAATTTCGTTTGCTGGAGTTCTTCTTGACGCACCCTGGAAGGGTTTACAGCCGCACCCAACTGCTCGACCAAGTTTGGGGACGCAGCACTTATATTGAAGAACGCACGGTCGATGTGCATATCCGACGTTTGCGCAAGATTTTGGCCGAACACCAACGCGAAAACCTGATACAAACCGTGCGGGGTTTCGGCTACCGATTTTCCGAGTCTTTGTAAAGCATGAGCAGTCCCTGGCGAGCCGAATATTATTGGTTAATGTTGATCGCATTCATCGGCGTGTTCATTGGCAAAGTCACTGGCCTCTATCTAGTCAGTTTTTGCCTGTCAGCACTGGCCTACTTGGCACGGCATCTCTACCACATCAATCAATTGCTGGCCTGGTTGCGTAGCGGGGGCAAACTCCCACAAAGCAGCGGCATATGGGAAGAAATCTATTACCTCATTTACCGGTTGCGCCGCCGCAACAAAAGCCGGAAAAAACGACTGCTCGCCATGCTGGAACGCTTCCGCACTGCCACGGCGGCATTACCCGATGCCACCGTGGTGCTTGGTGCGAGGGACGAAATAGACTGGTTCAACGAAGCGGCAGAACGCCTACTGGGCTTGCGCAAGGGAGACATAGGCCAACAAATCGGCAATTTACTGCGCAATCCCAAATTCGTCGAATTTTTGCATGCCAGCCATTACGACGCCACTGTGAACATTTCTTCGCCCGCCATTGACAAGGGGCAGTTGGAAATTCGCATCGTACCCTATGGTGAAGATTTACGCTTGTTGATTGCCCAAGACGTGACCCAGATTCGCTTTATGGAGAGGGTACGAAGCGACTTTGTCTCCAATGTTTCACATGAATTGCGCACACCCCTTACAGTTTTGAGGGGTTATGTGGAAACACTGGGTGACTCCGATCAAGATTTGCCACTACACTACCAGAAAGTATTTCGCCGCATGGAAGAGCAAACTTCACGGATGCAAAGGCTCATTGATGGACTGCTATCCTTGACCAAACTGGAATCGGGGGCTTTGGCCCCCTCCAAACGAGTGAATGTGTCATTATTGTTACAGAGTGTGCGAGACGAAGCGAGCCAACTCGCTTCAGACCGGCAAAAGCTGGATTTGCGCTTGGAATCAACTGCCGATCTTTTGGGAACTGAATCAGAATTGCGCAGCGCCTTTTCCAATTTGGTCGTCAACGCATTAAAATATGCCTCGGAGGACGGAGCGGTTGGGATGTGTTGGCGTGATGACCCAATGGGGGCCGTTTTCGAGGTTGAAGACAACGGCTCGGGCATAGCCGAAGAACATATTCCACGCTTGACAGAGCGCTTTTACCGTGTGGATATGGGCAAAAGCGGGGGCAATAACGGAGTTGGCTTGGGTTTATCCATTGTCAAACATGTGATGACCCGTCATGAAGGCGAACTTAAAATTACCAGCACTTTGGGTAAAGGTAGTTGTTTTAGTTGTAAATTTCCTGAAAAAAGGTTGTCAAGAGGAACTCAATTGTAAGCTTGCGTCAGAATTAAAAATGATAATTCTGCATTTTTTTCAAAAAATTTCTTCACAAGGGGTTTGCAAAGTCGGCGTAATGGCTATATCATGCAGACTGTTGTTAATTGCGTTAAATTTTGTTGCTAATTCGGTACAGGAGCACAACCATGATGAAAAAGCATATTTTTGCACTAGCCTTTAGTGGGCTCGCGGCATTCGCCACCGCTCAGGCGGCGGATGATGAATTCCAAGATGATCGTTTCTACGCCGCACCTTTCGGCACCTACGTCCATGGAGGCGGTGATCGCAACTCCTTTGACGGTTGGGGCGGTGGTTTGGCGTTGGGTAAGATCATCAACGAATATTTCAACGTCGAAATCAAAGGTTTCTGGCAGCAGTTCAATGGCCGTCCTGATTCAAAGCTTGGTGTTTATAATCAAGATTTGGGGCGCTACAATGCTGACTTCACCGGCGGTACGATTGATCTGCAATACTTCTTCTTCCGTGATGCCTTCTCTCCCTATGTGGTCGCAGGTGTCGGTGGCATGAACACCAGCCAGCGCTTCCCTCAAGGGCCTGTTTTTGGGCCAGTGGGCGGTCTGCCTAAGTATGCTGGGTATACTCCAGGTGCGGGCGGTTCTGTCTCTTCATTCATCTTTGAAACAGGCGTGGGCGCAACCTACGAGATCCTAGACAACTTCCTGTTGCGCGCTGATGTGAGATATCGTTTGGATACTGCTCCGAGTTCTATCAATGCTAGAATCGGTCAAAACAGAAGGCCCGACGTGTTCAACGACCTGTTGGTCAACGTAGGCTTCATGATTCCGTTCGGCGACAAGCCGCAGAGAGTCGCAGCGGTTGCTCCGGTTGATGATTGCGCCACCAAAGACGACGACCATGATGGCGTCAACAATTGCGACGACAAGTGCCCAGGCACCGCCAAAGGCACGAAAGTTGACGAATATGGTTGCCCGATCAAGATTGAGTTGAAAGGCGTTAACTTTGAATTTGACTCCCCCGAATTGACCGCAACCGCTAAAGGTATCCTGAATAAGGTGGCCACTGACCTCAGCGTCTATCCGCTGAAGAAGACCATCGAAGTCAGAGGCTTTGCCAGCGAGGAAAAGAAATCGCAAGCAGAGCACAACCTGAGGCTGTCACAGCGCCGTTCAGAGTCGGTTGTTGCTTATCTGAAATCCAAAGGCGTCGCCAATAAGATGATCGCCAAAGGATTCGGTACCGCCTATCCGATAGCCGACAACTCCACTGAAGCGGGCCGTATCAAGAACCGCCGCGTTGAATTGGTTTGGGTAGGCGAATAACACGTCCATCCAAGGCGGAGGGACCCGCCTGTTGATCTTAATGAAGATACGCAAACCCGCTCTAGTAGCGGGTTTGTCGTTTTTTCGGCCTAGACAACACTGGCATTCGTCCAAGGCTACGAAACCGAACGTGAAATCCCAAAGAATGTAAATTTGAAACCATTGAGAATCTATTGATGAAAAAAAATCTTTTGCTAGGCTCGGCCATCCTATCTGCCCAGATCATCGCAGGCAATGCACTCGCCGACGGATTCAGAAATTACCTGTCTGTCCTCGGCTCATCCACTATTGCTCCATTCACAGAGGAAGTCGCCAAAAAGGCCAAGGTCAAGACACCTTTGATTGAATCCAATGGCACAAACGGTGGAATCATGATGTTTTGCGAAGGCGTGGGCATGGATTTCGCTGACATGGCGAACGCATCACGCCCCATGAAAAAAGGGGAATACGCCACCTGCCAGAAAAATGGCGTAGGCGAAATTCTCGAAGTCAAAATTGGCTACGACGGCTTGGTGTTCGCCAGTAACAAAAAATCCAAGCCCATGGATTTGACCAGAAAAGACCTCTATTTGGCACTCTCCAAAGTAGTGCCAGACCCAAACTGCACGGAATCTTGCGAAAACAAGCTCGTCCCCAACCCTTACAAAACTTGGAAACAGGTCAACCCCAATTTGCCGGATGTCAAAATTGACGTGTTAGGCCCTCCCTTCAACTCGGGCAACGTCGAAGTCTTAGCCGAGGCCGTGCTGGAATCGGGTTGCAACAGCTTCCCATGGTTGCGTGCCTTGAAGACAAAAAGTGAAAAGGAATACAACCGTCATTGCCATAACATCCGCACTGACGGCGCTTACACTGAAGAAACCGGAGACTTGATCCCGACCAGGTTGGATGGCAGTGTGGAGACCGTTGGCATTATCAATTACAACCGCTTTAAGGAAAATGCCTCTCATCTTGTCGGGGCAAAGCTAGAAGGCGTTGCACCCAATTATGAAAGCATCGCCTCGCAGACTTATCCGATTGCCCGTCCTTTATTCGTGTATGCCAAAAAGTCCCATATCAACAGAGTCCCCGGTTTTGGAACTTTCCTGAACGAATTCACCAGCGAGAAAGCCTCTGGACCCAAAGGTTATCTGCTTGGGAAGGGTTTGGTGGGCATGTCGTCCGCTGAATTACAATCCTATGCGGCTGATGTGAGAGCGCTTAAGCCGATGGCTCCGCCTAACTAAAATCTAGTGGTTAGTGGTTAGTGGTTAGTGGTTAGTGACAGTATACTCATCACTTTCCACTAATCATAATATCGATAGCGATACCACCAACGCCCGACTATTTCATGCACAGCCCAAAAGGTGGATTGCAACGCAGAAGCGGATGGTAAAAAGTCTTGGGAATCAGTTTTATGGTTGGGGTTCATTAACCCAGTCGGCGCAGGATTCACTCGCATTCCGGCGTACTCAAAGGCTTCAATAGCCCTAGGCATGTGCCAGCCATGGGTGACTAAAAGAATTTCACCTATCCCCACGCCCTTAAGTATTTGGCTTGAATAAATGGCATTTTCATAAGTATTTTTACTTTTACCTTCCAGCCAATTCGCCTCCAAACCAAATTCCTTCAATATGACATTCATAAGCTCTGCTTCAGATATGTCATTGGGTTGGCTTAAGCCCCCACCACTCAACAAAACGGGCAAACCAGTTTCTTTCGCCAACTTGGCCGCATAGCGCAGCCGTTCAAGCCCCAACCGATTCATCGTATCATGCCCGCCATATTCTGGAGCCACCCGGCGACGGTCGGCACCCAGCACAACAATGGCTTCGGCTGCTGATTTTTCGACGGAAACAGGTGGATAAATTTCTAGCTTGTTCGTCAGCCAATTCGATGTGGCTGGTATACTGAATAGGTATAAGCTGCCAAAACCAAGAATTAAAAAAAACATGCGGGGCTTAGGACGACGGGAAATCAAGGCGAGGAGTAGAAAGGCAACTGAAGGTCCGGGTGGCAATATTAAAGACTGAATGACAGTGGGCAATATTTGTTCTTGTGTCATGTGCTATTCTCACTAACGTACTTCGGCAATAAGCCGTGCAATGATATTTTCTGCTTGTGCAAGATAACCACTACCGAAAAGATTGAGATGATTGATGATGTGATAAAGATTATACAGTGATTTACGAGTTTTATAGCCAATATCCAGCGGATAGGCATGGTCGTAAGCTGCCAAAAACTCCCTGCCGAACCCACCAAACAGTTCTGTCATGGCGATGTCTGCTTCCCTATCACCGAAATAACAAGCCGGATCGAAAATAACTGGCTGGTTGGTATCATCACCCGCATAATTACCCCCCCACAAGTCCCCATGCAACAGGCTAGGCTTGGGCCGATAGGAAACAAAAAAATCCGGCAGGCATTCAATCAGTCTTTCCCCTTCCCGCTGTAATTTTCCAGTATAACCTTGTGATTTAGCCAAGGATAATTGAAAACCTAGGCGGTGCTTGGCAAAGAACTCAACCCAATCGTCATGCCGGGTATTGATCTGAGGGGTTGAGCCTATTGTATTATCCCAATGCCAGCCGAAAAAGGCTTGCCTCACGTCATGCATCGCCGCGAGTTTTTGCCCCAACATGCGATCACATGCACTATTCGTAGACCGCAGTTGGATAAACTCCATGACTAAAAATGACTGATCCTCAACTAACCCACAACAAACTGGCTTTGGCACTCTAACAGTATCAGTCACCGCAATTGCTTCCAAACCTAGGGATTCGGCCTCAAACATGGGCAAGCAATCTTTATGATTGAGTTTGACGAAGTATTGACCAGCCTTGCCTTCCAAACGATAGGCCGAATTGATGCAACCGCCACCGACCGTGACTGTCTTAAGCAACTTAAAGGGCTTTCCGGTCACCGTTTGAATGCGCTCGGCTATGGTCTGAAACAGAATATCAGGGATCATGTTAATAGGCTTGATTCAATATAGTCCTGCGTCAATACAATCGATTAAGACCCGATCACTCCATCGCCAAAGCTCCCTCCGAAAAGAGGGCAAGCTAGCGGAAATTTTCTTAAGAATTCCGCAAAATGAGAAAACTGGGGGGGTGTAAATTTTAGAAAGAGCGCATCAGCATTTAGTAGCATAATGCGCAATATTGTTTGAAAGCCGTCTCAGCGCAAAATAAGCCGGGAAGGTTATTTAGACTCCTTATCCAAACCCTGCGACAATCGAATCGCATCCACATAACCGGGGATGATAGTCCCTTTTGAAGTTACGATCATTGGCGTACCCGAGGCACCGAGTTCCTCACCCAGTTTCATGTGTTCCTTGATCGGATTGTCACATGTCTTCATTTCGATGGCTTCGCCTTTTTTTGCCTTGGTCAAGGCTTCATGGCGGTCTTTGGCGCACCAAACAGCAACAGCTTTATTATAGGAATCAGAATTTAGGCCAGCGCGGGGGAAAAACAGATATCGCACTTCGATACCCGCACTGAGATACTGTTCAATTTCAGAATGGAGCTTGCGACAGTAGCCACAGTCAATATCGGTGAACACATATATAACATGTTTGGTCTTTTTGGGCTTGAAGATTATCATATTCTCCAATCCCACCTTATCCAACAGCGCAATCCTAGCCTCGCCCAAACGAGCTTCGGTCAGGTCTTTATTGTTCTTGACATCAATTAGGCTGCCTTCGATAAAATAATTGCCATCCTCGCTGACATAATATAGCCTGGAACCTGAGATAAACTCATAAATTCCCGGCACTTCCGTTGCTTGTTTAGTGCCTTTGACATCGGTCAACTTGCCCTCGACTAAATACCGACCATCCTCGCTCATATAAAAAACTTTCGACCCGGCAGTCACCTCGTACAAACCTGGAATCTTGGAGGGCTTGATTGCGCTAGGTTGCAAACCCGGTAAAACCTTTTTCAGCGCATCTTCAATCGCCTTGGGGGAAGCCTCTTGGGCCAAAACTGGATGTGCAAGCGCAAACAGGACACCCAAGAGCAAACATAACAGTGATTTTCTCATCATTGGATTCACAAAAAAGGTAAATTTTTTAAGTTTGACTGACGGCTAGGCTTATCAGGCCGGATGCCTAAAGATGTCAATATAGAAACTGAACACCATCAGGCATAATAAAATCATCACACCGATATTCAGTAATTTGATTTGTATCCCTTCCGGTATGGGTTTCCCCATGACAGCTTCCAGAACATAGAACATCAAATGCCCACCATCCAACACGGGGATGGGCAACAGATTGACCACACCCAAGCTAAGACTGACGATGGCTAGGTATTCCAAAAAGCTAGTCAATCCACTTTTTGCGGATTGCTCGGCATATTTGGCAATGCTGATGGGCCCGCTTAAATTGTCCACCGATGCGTTCCCAACGATGATGCGCCCAATCATTTTCAAAGTCATCACCGAGGATTCCCATGTCTTGTAGAATGCCGCGACTAAAGCCGGGTAAGCCGCTAGGGGGAATTTCGGGCGTTGCACAGCAGCGCCGATCTTACCGACAACCCCTTGCGGGGTTTCAACCTTGGCGGGCCGTATCGTTAGATTGATTTCAGCACCGTTACGCTCCACAACCAAGGCTATGTCTTTATCTGGGTTGGCCCGGACATAATCAACCCATTGCTGCCAATCCTTGATGGGATTGCCATCGGCAACCAATAATCGATCCCCCGCAGCCAAGCCCGCCAACCGGGCTGCACTATTAGGCATGACCTCTTCCAACACTGGTTCCAAGGAAGGCTCCAGGGCATTGATTCCAAGCCGGTCATGCAGTAATTGCGGCTTTTCCAATAGCTCTTGAGGAATGATCAAATCCCGTATTAACTTTTGTTCGCGAGCCGTCAATACTTCAACCGGCACGGATTCATTATCCATTGCATGGAAAAATATTTCACTGATTGCCATTGTCCATGTCGGGGTTGGTATGTTGCCGACCGCTATGATTTCGTCGCCTTCCTGAAAACCTGCTTG
The DNA here is from genome assembly GCA_903859815.1 of uncultured Methylococcaceae bacterium. Taxonomy (GTDB): domain Bacteria; phylum Pseudomonadota; class Gammaproteobacteria; order Methylococcales; family Methylococcaceae; genus Methylumidiphilus. The sequence continues at coordinate 65,173 of CAIOOA010000028.1, forward strand.
CTCGGCTAAAGTACCGGGGGATAGGGTACCCACGATGGGTTTGATGCCGGCAACGCCGACCATAAACACAATCCAGTAGAGCAAAATTGCCAGCAAAAAGTTGGCGAATGGGCCTGCGAACACGATAGCTGAACGGACAGACAATTTTTGACGGTTGAATGCAAACGGCAAATCTCGCTCCGCCACTTCGCCTTCCCGTTCATCCACCATTTTGACAAAGCCACCGAGCGGCAACATGCCAATTGAAAACTCAGTGGATTCGGGAGATTGTTGATAACGCCAAACCGATTTGCCTAGCCCAATGGAAAACTTCAACACCTTGACACCCAGTTTGCGGGCGGCATAGTAATGTCCGAACTCGTGGATCGCGACAAGTATGGTTAACGCTAGTAGGAAATAAAATAGGGTGTGAATTAAAGCAAATGGTTCCATGGCATTCAATGGCTATGTTTTTTAAAAATATGGCTATCAGCCAAGGCCCTCGATTCCTTGTCCGCATCCAACACACAGTCAATCGTGTTCGCAGGACGTTGGGCAGTGTTGACCATGCAATATTCGATAATATCAGGGATGGATGTGAAACGTATTCGCTGCTCCAAAAACGCTGCCACAGCCACCTCGTTGGCCGCATTTAACACGGCGGGCATGATACCGCCTGCTCTGACCGCCTCATAGGCCAATCGCAAATTCGGGAATCTCTCAAAATCAGGCGTTTGGAAATTTAACTGTCCGACAGCAAACAAGTCCAAGGGTTCCGCTCCAGACTCGAAACGATCCGGCCAAGCCAAGGCATGTGCGATGGGTATGCGCATATCGGGATTGCCCATTTGTGCCAATACAGTGCCATCCACATAGTCGACCATGGAATGGATGACGCTTTGCGGATGCACCACCACCTGCAGTTGTTCAGGCGGCAGGTTGAACAGCAAACAAGCCTCGATGACTTCCAAGCCTTTGTTCATCATGGTGGCTGAATCCACCGATATTTTCCTGCCCATCACCCAATTGGGATGCGCACATGCCTCATCCGGGGTGACATCGTGCAGTTCATGCAATTGTTTGTTCAGGAAAGGTCCGCCTGATGCGGTCAGCAGAATCCGACGGACTTCAGGGGCTCGACGACCCGCATGATAATTGGCCGGCATACATTGGAAAATGGCATTGTGTTCGCTATCGATGGGCAGCAATTCGGCGCCTGCTTTGGCGACTTCCTTCATGAACAAATCGCCAGACATCACTAAGGCTTCCTTGTTGGCAAGCAATACACTTTTCCCCGCCTTGGCCGCAGCCAAGGTTGGCAGTAAACCAGCGCCTCCGACAATGGCCGCCATGACGCTATCGACTTCCGGCAGGGAAGCAACCTCTTCCAAGGCTGACACTCCGCATAACACCTCGGTCTGGAGGCTCGCAGCCTTGATCCGTCCGCGAAGTTCCGTGGCTTTTATTTCGTCAAGCAAAACGGCATAGCTTGGCTTATGCGCCATGCATTGCTCAAACAAGAGGTCTACATTATTGTTGGCTGTCAAAGCGACGACGCGATAGCGGTTGGGATGTCTGCCAACGACATCCAAGGTGCTGACCCCTATCGAACCCGTGGAACCCAAGATGCATATGCCTTTCATTGGAAGAATATCCCCAAAAGCTTTGAACCTGCGTAGTAAACAGAAACTGCCGCAATCAGGCTATCAAGCCGATCCAGCATTCCACCGTGGCCAGGCAAGATAACCCCGCTGTCTTTAACCCCGCGAATGCGCTTCGCCATACTTTCGAACAAGTCACCCACGACGGACACCACAACGGTTACTAGGGAAAGCATGACAAAATCAATTAACTGGATAAAATCAAAGCGGGTGAACGTCCCTGCCTCGTTGGCATATAAGACACCCGCGACCGCCAATGCGAATAAAACGATGGCACCCATGGCACCGTAAAGCCCTTCCACGGTTTTACCCGGACTAAGCTCAGGGCTTAACGGAGTGATGCCCCATCGCTTGCCAGTGAAATACGCTCCGATGTCTGCTATCCACACCAACAAGAACAAATACAGTAGTTGCTTCGATCCCAGATTATGCTGTGTCCAGACCATCAATATCCATGAAGTCACCAACACAAACAAGCCCACAAGGATTTTCACCGCCAAGGGGTAGTTAAGCTCCAACAATTTGGCGGGATATTTGCGCAAGACAATGCTGATCAGAAACCACCATACCACTACCGGCCAGGCAAGCCATTCTTCCAACTCACCCGCCCATTGTTGATAAGATGTCATGACCCCCACACAAGCCAGTACAAACCCACCACGGGCTGGTATGGTGGTCAATCCGGCTAGGTTTGACCATTCCCAAGCACAGATTGCGATGGCTAAACCCCAAACCAGAGCAAACCATCGGTCAGGCAGGAACAAGATGGCAGCAATAACCAACGGCGCAAGAATTAAGGCCGTCCAGACGCGATTTTTCAGCATGTTATTTTCTTAAAAGACTGGCCGGCCTGCTTTAGAGCAGACCGGGATTAACGAAAAGGTTCTCCACTTGCTCGCCAGTGTATCCAAAGCGACGCTGGCGACCGGAATAATCTTTAATGGCTGTCTCCAACTCGGCCTCATCGAAATCTGGCCACAAGGTATCGGTGAAATAAAGTTCGGTATAGGCCAACTGCCACAACAGGAAATTACTAATACGTTTCTCACCGCCCGTTCGGATGAACAAGTCAGGTTCGGGAAGGTTGGTCAAACATAAATTGGACGCAAAAACCTCCGTGGTGATGGCGTCAGGCTCAATTTGATTGTCCACCACTTGCCTTGCCACCTTGCGCACCGCTTCGACGATCTCCCAACGCCCACCGTAGTTGGCCGCGATTGTGACATTTAGCCCGGTATTGGTCGAGGTCAGGCTTTCGGCGGCAGAAATTTTTTCCTGCAACTCACGGGCAAAAGCCGTTCTGTCCCCAATGATGCGAATTCGGACATTGTTCTTGTGCAATTTTTCCGTCTCCCGCTCTAGGGTTGCTAAAAACAAGCCCATCAACACCGACACTTCCTGTTGCGGCCTACGCCAATTTTCACTGCTAAACGCAAACAGGGTCAGCGCTTCCACCCCCACGGCACCACAGTATTCGATAGCCTTGCGCACAGAGCTCACTCCGGCATGGTGACCGGCGGTACGGGGTAAAAAACGGTTTTTTGCCCAACGGCCATTCCCGTCCATAATGATCGCAATATGGCGCGGTAGTTGTTCACGGCTAAATGGTTTTACGGGGGCTTCCATATCTAATTTGTCAGGGGAACCATGGGTCAGTCAGTCGCGTCTACGGATTTGCAAAGGCATCAGCGGTTTATTCAGATAGCCAGCAGATCGGCTTCCTTTTCCTCCAATAGTTTATCGATTTCCTTGATGAACTGGTCGGTTAATTTTTGAATCTGCTCTTCGCTACGCTTTTCTTCATCTTCCGACACATGCTTGTCTTTCAGGGCCGCCTTCAGCTCGGTGTTGGCATCACGGCGGATATTCCGCACGGCAACTCGCCCGTTTTCAGCCTCATGCCGCACAACTTTGACCAGATCCTTCCTTCGCTGCTCGGTCAGTGAGGGGAGTGGCACGCGAATCACCATACCCGTTGTACTTGGGTTCAGGCCAAGGTCGGAGGTCAAGATCGCTTTCTCTATGACTTGGATCATGTTCTTTTCATAGGGAGTGATCGCCAAAGTGCGTGAATCTTCGGCGGTGACATTGGCGGTTTGCGACAAGGGTACTTCAGTGCCATAGTAGTTGACATGCACGTGTTCCAACAAACTCGGGTGCGCCCTGCCCGTCCTGATTTTGGCAAATTCGTGCTTAAGGGCTTCGATGGATTTTTTCATGCGCTCAGTGGTGCGTTTCTGAATATCGTCAATCATGTTAATTATCCGGTTACAATCAGGGAACCAATTTCCTCGCCTTGCACCAGTCGCATAATAGCGCCTGGCAAGAATACATTCATCACGCGCAACGGCATGTTGTGGTCGCGGCACAGCACCAGTGCGGTTGCGTCCATGACATTGAGGCGTTGATCCAAAGCCTCATCATAGGTCAAGCGGGGGTAAAAAGTCGCCGTGGGGTCTTTCATAGGGTCTGCCGAATACACGCCATCCACCTTGGTCGCTTTGATAAGAATATCCGCATTAACCTCCACCGCCCGCAAACTTGCCGCCGAGTCGGTGGTGAAAAATGGATTGCCAGTCCCTGCGGCAAAAATCGCCACCCGCCCTTTTTCCAAATGGCGAATGGCCCTCCGGCGTATGTAATCTTCACAGACTTGGTTAATCTTCAAGGCCGACATGACCCGCACCTGCCTGCCGATATGCTCTAAGGCATCTTGCATCGCCAATGCGTTGATGACGGTGGCCAACATACCCATGTGATCCCCGGTCACCCGATCCAGCCCTTCCGAAGCCTTTTCCGCCCCTCGTATGATATTTCCGCCGCCAATCACCAAACCCACTTCAACGCCGGCCCGGCAAAGATCGTCAATTTCTTCAGCGACGCGATGAATGGTAGTGGGATCAATACCCCCAGATTGGTTGCCCATCAACGCTTCCCCACTTAACTTGAGGAGAATTCTCTTGTATTTCGGCTCACTCATTCTGATGTCTCGTTTCAAGCATAATGGTTGACGCAGTGAGTTGGGAACGCACTGCGCCTAGGTTCGGTGTCAATTTTTTTCAGCAGCCAAAATTATCGCAGGCCGGCCTGAATCATCACTTCATCGGCAAAATTGCTATCTTCCTTTTCAATCCCTTCGCCAACTTCCAAACGAGTGAAGCGAGCCACCACGGCGCCCTTCGATTTCAATAAAGCACCCACGGTTTGATCGGGGTCTTTAACAAAAGGCTGACCGACCAAGGTGATTTCACCCAAGAATTTACTTACTCGCCCATCCACCATTTTTTCGACGATATTGGCAGGTTTCCCGCTCTCCGCCGCTTGCGCCGAATAAATCTCCTTTTCCTTGGCGATTAGCTCGGGCGACACGCCAGAAGCATCCACACACACCGGCTTGCTGGCCGCGACGTGCATGGCGATGTCCTTGCCCAACACCTGATCGCCGCCAACCAATTCCACCAATACGCCTATCCGGGTGCCATGGATATAGCTGGCAACCAAGCCATTGGCCGAGGTGTAACGCTCAAAACGGCGCACATCGATTTTCTCGCCCAATTTGGCAATCAGTTCTTTGCGATTTTCCTCTATGCTGGCATTGCCACCCACCAACTCCCCGCCCAAATCCTGCTTCAATTTCAAAGCCAAAGCCTCTTCAATCGTGGAAACATCCGATGTCAGAAGGGCTTGGGCAACCACATCGGAAAATTCGATGAAGTCTTCATTTTTGGCTACGAAATCGGTTTCGCAGTTGACTTCCAACACAACGGCACTCTTACCGTCAGCGCTGGACTTAACTGAGATGCGCCCTTCGGCGGCCGTGCGGCTGGACTTTTTATCCGCCTTTGCCAAACCCGACTTGCGCATGAGTTCAATGGCAGCCTCAATATCACCGCCGGCCTCAACCAAAGCTTTTTTGCATTCCATCATGCCGGACCCGGTGCGTTCGCGCAGGTCTTTAACCAACGCTGCTGAAATATTCATTACAACATCTCTCCAAATAAAAAATAGTAAATCAATCACTCAAATCAACGGAAACGCCCCTCTGGGGCGTTTCCTAGCTATATCGCCGCGTCAACGCTTCGTTAGCATCCTGCTGCCAGCGCTAAATTCATTCTTCAACGTAAGCACTTTCCTCGTCAACAGGCGGCGAGACAGCTTCCATTTCGACAAATTCGTCTTCATTGCCTTCTGCAAAATTGACTCCATTGGCCTTGCCTTGCAAGATGACTGTGGCCGCGCTTTGGGCATACAGTTGCACAGCGCGGATAGAATCGTCATTGCCGGGGATAATATAATCAATGCCAATCGGGCTGTTATTCGTATCGACAATGCCCACGACAGGAATCCCCAGCTTATGAGCTTCGCTAACCGCATTCTTTTCATAACCCACATCCATGATGAACAGCACTTCGGGTAGCTTTTCCATGTCGCGGATGCCGCCCAAACTGAGGGTCAGCTTGTCCAGTTCGCGCATCATGCCCAATGCCTCCTTCTTGCTAAATCGGTGCAGACGACCATCATCTCGCATGGCTTCCAACTCTTTCATGCGGGAAACAGACTGTTTAATAGTTTTAAAATTAGTCAGCATCCCACCCAGCCAGCGATGGTTGACGAAAGGCATCCCACTCCGGTTGGCCTCTTCCTCTATGACTTTGCGGGTGGTTTTCTTCGTACCCACAAATAAAATCTTGCCACGTTTGGCGGCAACTTGCTCCAAATAATTCATTGCATCATTGAACAATGGCAATGTTTTTTCAAGGTTGACGATATGGATGTTGCTGCGTGCGCCAAAAATGTAAGGTGCCATTTTTGGGTTCCAGTACCGCGTTTGATGACCGAAGTGAACGCCCGCTTCGAGCATTTGACGCATAGTTACAATAGACATATAAAAAAACTCCAGTTGTGTTGAGGAACGGTCCTAATGCCCGCCCCATAGGGTTGTGCCTCCACCTGCCCCATCCTGCGACCCCGGCCAAAATCGACGAAAGGCACCCCGCAGAACGTGACGGCAAGTGTGTGTTATTGCCAAATCAAGCTCGGCTTTATACCATGAACCGATAAATTCAACAATCCACGCAACTGTTTTAGCCATTTTGGCGAGAGAAGTCGGCGCAAAAAAATTTAAGCTACCATGAGCATTACCATCAAATCCCCGGAAGAAATCGAAAAAATGCGAGTGGCTGGCCGCCTCGCCGCAGACGTATTGGACATGATTGCAGAACATGTCCTACCAGGCGTCAGCACCGAAGAGCTGGATCGCATCTGCCACGAATACATCGTGGACACACAAAAAACCATCCCCGCACCGTTAAACTATCGGGGCTTCCCCAAATCCATTTGCACATCGGTTAACCATCAAGTTTGCCATGGCATTCCGGGTCCGAAAAAGCTGAAATCCGGCGACATTGTCAACATTGACATCACGATCATCAAAGATGCCTACCATGGCGACACCAGCAAGATGTTTTTTGTCGGCGATGCCACGATAAAAGCCAAACGGCTCGTTAAAATAACCCAAGAATGCCTATACTTGGGCATCCAACAGGTCAAACCGGGCGCACGATTTGGCGATATCGGTCACGCCATTCAAAGACACGCCGAATCCAATGGTTTTTCAGTCGTGCAAGAATTTTGCGGTCACGGCATAGGCCGGGAATTCCACGAGGACCCCCAAGTTCTTCATTACGGCAAGCCGGGGACAGGGGAAGAGATCAAAGCGGGAATGGTCTTCACCATCGAACCCATGATCAACCAAGGCAAGCGTTTTGTAAAAATATTGCCGGACGGATGGACTGCCGTCACCAAAGACCATAGCCTTTCCGCCCAATTCGAACACACCATTTTGGTGACGCCCGAGGGCTATGAAATTTTGACTTTACGCCAGGAAGAAATCGTTGAACAGCCTAATTTCGGCATCGCCCTCTAACAATATCGGGTTCGCCGGGCTATCCCAGCCCGAAAGCATCCGAGAGCACAAGGCTCTACTCCAAGCGAACATCACCGAACTCGTTCGTCGGTTCTCAGTCAATGCGCCCATCACTGCGCTTATCCGGGACCACGCCAATTTCATTGACTGCCTCCTAGTCGCAGCTTGGAACCGTTTGGTCGGCGAATATGCCAACATCCACGCCTTGGTGGCCGTCGGCGGTTATGGCCGCCGCGAATTGCACCCCTATTCCGACATCGACATCCTAATCCTGTTGAACGAACATTCAAGCCCCTATGAAACCAACGATTTCGCTTGGGAACAGCCCTACGAATTGGCAGTGACCACTTTCCTGCAATTTCTCATCGACATAGGCTTGGCTGTGGGACATAGCGTCCGCTCAATTCGAGAATGCATCGATGTTGCAAGCGATGATCAAACCATCATGACCAATTTGATGGAAGCGCGCTATTTGGCTGGATCGGAGGAGCTGTTCGATGCGTTAATGGGCAAGCTAGGACCCGAGCACCTTTGGCCCACCGACCGGTTCTTTGCGGCCAAAATTGAAGAACAAAAATCCCGTTATGCCAAATATCACGATACCGCCTATAACTTGGAACCCAACGTCAAGGAAGGACCCGGTGGCCTGCGTGACATCCAGATCATAGGCTGGATCGTCAAGCGCCATCACAAATCGTCCGATCTGCGCGATCTGATCGTGCAGGGATGGTTGACGGAAGCGGAATTCGACGAACTGATGGCGGCGCAAGAATACCTCTGGCGGGTTCGCTTCGCACTGCACGCGCTGACTGGCCGACGCGAAGACCGCTTGCTGTTTGACTATCAAAGAGAGCTTGCCAGTCAGTTTGGTTATAACGGCGAAGGTCCGAATGCAGCCGTCGAACAATTCATGCAAGCTTATTTCCGCGTTGTCGTGGGACTGGAACGTTTGAATGAGATGGCATTGCAACTGTTTGCCGAAATCATTTTGCATAATAACCAAGAACCCCAGATCATTCCGCTAAGCCCTTATTTTCAATCTGTCAACAACTATGTCGAAGCACGGAATTCACGGGTTTTCAAAGACAATCCCATGGCTTTGCTGGAAATTTTCCTGATCTTGCAGCAAAACTCAGACTTGCAAGGCATACGCGCATCCACAATCCGCTTAATCCGCCAACATCTAAATCTGATTGACGATCACTTTCGTAACAATAAACGGGCCTGCAACCTCTTCATGGAGATTTTACGCAAGCCAGGGGGCATCACCCACCAGTTGCGAAGAATGAACCGCTACGGGCTGCTGGCGGCTTATTTGCCCGAGTTTGCCAATGTGGTGGGCAGAATGCAGTATGACCTCTTCCACGTCTACACGGTGGACGAGCACACCCTATTCGTGGTGCGCAACTTGCGGCGGTTCACGCTTGACCGATACGTTGAAGACCATCCACATTGCAACGAAATTTTTCCGCTGATCGAAAAACCGGAGTTGCTTTACATCGGCGCACTGATGCACGACATCGCCAAGGGCAGCGGCGGCGACCACTCTGAGGTTGGCGAGAAGATCGCACGGGAATTTTGCCTACGCCATGGCTTGGACCATCGCGACGCGGAATTGGTGCAATGGCTGGTGCGCCATCACCTGTTGATGTCAATGACCGCCCAGCGCAAGGACATTAGCGACCCCGAGGTCATTCATGAATTCGCCACCTTGGTGGGCGACCCCGACCGCCTCAATTATCTCTACCTACTGACCGTAGCCGATATCCGAGCCACCAATCCCAGCCTGTGGAATTCTTGGAAAGGCGCGTTGCTGCACGAATTATTCGTGTCCACCCGGCGTGCCTTCCGTAGTGGTTTGGAAAAACCCGTCGACTTGAAAGACCGGGTCCGCTCCACCAAAGCCGACACCCTGCAATTGCTCGATCGATTGGGAATGACCGGCAAAGCCGTGGAATATATTTGGGCCGATATTGCTGACGACTACTTCCTGCGCTTCCAACCTGAGGAACTCGCATGGCATACCCTGGCGATTGCCACCTGCGGGCCGGAAGAGTTGCCTTTGGTGTTGCTGCGCCCCACCAGCCAGCGTGGCAGCGCGGAAATATTCATCCACGCCCGCAATCAAGACTTCATCTTCGCCCACAGCACTGCCGTGCTAGACCAACTTGGGCTTACCATCCTTGATGCAAAAATCATAACCACGGCAGATGGCTTCGTGTTGAACAGTTATCACGTACTGCAACAATCGGGCGAGCCCATCAAAGACCAGCGCCAGCAAATTGAAATTTGTTCACGGCTAAGGCAATGCCTACTCGACACCAGCACCACACCATTGCAAGTGCAAAGACGCGAGGCACGGCAAGTGCGGCATTTTTCGGTCCCCACCCAAGTGTATTTCCACATCGACCCGCAACAGCGGGACACCATCGTGGAATTGATCGCCACCGACCGTCCCGGCCTCCTGTCCAAAGTCGGGCAGGCATTTGGCAGGGCGGGCGTGCGTCTTCGCGATGCCCGCATCGCCACCATCGGTTGTCGGGCAGAAGATATTTTCCGTATCACGGATCGCAAAGGTCAACCATTGGGCGATGAAATGCTCAAAATCCAGTTACGCGACACGCTCTACGAATATGTCGGCGACAATTAAACCGCTTATTTAATTTCAGTTTTCACTATTCAATCTTTAACAAATTACCTACCAGTGAGGAAATCATGAAACTTGCCGACCCCATTTTGGAAACATGGTACAAGGATGCAGAAGCTGAGCGCAGTTTCCGTATTGTCGCCATAGACTCTGATAATGACTCGATAGAAGTTCAGTATCTCAATGGCGATATCGGTGAATTTGACATCGCCACTTGGGAAGACTCAGTCTTTTACCCCATTGAGGCACCTGAAGATTGGAGCGCGCCCTTTGATGACGTGGAAATTGACGATCTAGGTTATTCCGACCCTGATAACCATAGTCGGGACATGGACGAACTATCGCTTGATGATTTTTTAGACGAAGAAGATGACCGGTAACTATTGACAGTGCTTGGTTACTTAAACTTCAAAACGAAGGAATTATTTAATAACCTAAATAAATTGGATATAGCAGTCATCCAATTTATATTCTGGGTTGGCATACTTCGTTATTTGGTGCTTTTATTGTCTTCCTGCTCTATGTAGCCCTCATTCGTATGCAGATTTCAAGGATTATTGCGTTGGCAATGTCCATTGGACTCGCTACAGACATAGCTTTTTTGGCATCTTTCAGAACCAACCAATAATCAGCAACAATACTCCCGGCAGCAATACGGCGGGTCCCCACCAAACGCCACTTGCCGACATGATTACACCAGCGAGGACGACTAGCACACCCAATGCTTGAAATTTACCGCTCAATTGGCTAATCAATGCTTTTTTATGACTCATGACACGCCTATCCTCCAAATATGATTGTAGTGAGAGTATAATATTGATAGGCATTTCACGCAATACAACCCTCAGGATAAAATAGGTAATGATTGTAGAACATAAACCCCTCCATCACAAGCTCACTTTAATTTTAGCACTCGTTGCCCTGATCTTCTTGATCGTCCACGAATTAGAGCTACATCTCCCACACTTGGAAGTTTGGATTGCGTCTCTGGGGACATTGGCACCCTTGGTGTTTATTGCCTTATTTGTTGTTTCCACTCCGCTGTTTATTTCTGTTGACACGCTTTGCTTTGTGGCTGGATTATTGTTTTCCATCTTAGCGGCTGAGTTTTATATGATCGTCGCAACCTATCTTGCAGCAGCACTGATTTTCTATATTGGGCGGCATTTGTTCCGGGACAAAGTGACAGAATATCTTGCCAAAAATAAACGCATTGCAGCGCTGGATACCGCCATCAATAACCAACCATTGAAACTCATGTTTTTATTGAGGCTTACCCCCTTGCCATTTGCCATGCTCAGTTATGCCTTATCTGTCACAGAAGTCAAATTCTCGCATTATCTATTGGCTACAAGTGGAATTTTCCTCTATAACGGTAGCCTAGTTTATATGGGTTACACCACTAAGCATTTGGCCGGCCTAATTAGCGGTTCCAATCAACCCGGCAATGTCTCCTATCCTCTGTTAATGTTTGGCTTGTTAATTCTAATTGGAGTATTGTTTTATGTGGGGAGACTGGCAGGAGACATGCTCAAGCAAATCAACCAAGACAACCCTGCCTAATGTCCCTCATCGTTGGAATATTGCTCGCGGCTGGTTCCAGCCTCAGGTTTGGCACTGACAAACTGCTTCAAGCCCTGCCAGAAGGTGATTGCGTGGCAGTAAGTGCCTGCAAATCTCTATTAATCGGCACAGATCATGTCTTGGCTGTGGTAAGACCAGGCATCACTGAACTAGAAGAACGACTCTACGAATTGGGTGCAGAGGTCATGGTTTTCCATGACGCTGCCGAAGGCATGGGGTCCAGTCTTGGCTATGCTGTCCGTTCATCGCCTGATGACACTGGCGGCTGGCTAATTGCACTGGCGGACATGCCTTGGATCAAACCTTCAACAATTCATAAACTGTCCGATTGCATTCGTAGCGGCGCGGAACTGGCTGCGCCTACTTATCGTGGACAAAGAGGGCATCCGGTTGGCTTTGCAAAATCGTATCGCCCTGAACTTTCCGCTATCAGGGGCGATAGCGGTGCCAAATCCTTGTTAGTGGACCACCATGAACGCTTAAAGTTGATTGAGGTGGATGACTGGGGGGTGTTAAGGGACATTGACCGTTTGGAGGATTTGACAGCATGAACAATAGGTTGCTTAAACGGCAAATCGAATTATGCGAAGCACGGGTGGCTTATGCCCTGGCTACCGTGGTTGAAGTGCTGGGTTCGTCTTCAGCCAAACCGTCGGCAAAGGCTTTATTTGACGAGCAAGGCAAATTGACCGCTGGCTGGGTTGGCGGCGGCTGCGCCCAAGCCATAATCGGCAAAACCGCTTTGAACTGCATCAGCACGGGAGAACCGGACATGATTGAAGTGGACCTTAACGACGAAGTCTTTGGAGCAGGGATGCCCTGCGGGGGGCACATGCGTGTATACGTCGAACCAGTGCTGCCCAACCCAACGCTCTGGTTGATGGGCCATGGGCGCATTGTGGAAACCCTATGTTCCTTTGCCAATCGCCTCGGGTTCGACGTGATCGTCAATGATGCGATGGCAGAGTTGCAAGCCTTCCCAGATGCCCTGCGGGTCGTAAACGACGATATTCGTTATAGTCAGTTGAACCCCAAAAACGGAGATTATGTCGTCATCGCAAGCCACCATAAAGGCGATTTTGACTCCCTAAGCCGTGCCATTCGCTCTCCCGCACGGTACATCGCCCTGGTGTCCAGCCGTAAACGTGCCCGTCTGGTTTTGGACAGGCTGGGCGGGGAAGGATTTAGCGAAGAAGAATTGGGCAAGGTACACGCCCCGGCAGGGCTTGATTTGGGCGCTAAACTGCCCGAAGAAATTGCTTTGTCCGTATTGAGTGAGATGGTGATGGTTCGTCGCGAAGGCAAGGGCGGTGCAATGAACGACATTAGGTAGGCCAGCCTAAAAACAATATTAAATCCTTTAGATAATTAAATTTCAACCGCCAGTGGATTGACATAAACCGTTCTGATGATCACCTTGATATTACATTTTCTAATTGGCTTTCCTGTTGGGTTATTGGTGGAAAACACTGGCGAATGGTTCATGCATCGCTATATTTTGCACGGTCTGGGAAAAAAACCGGATAGCATTTGGAATTATCACTGGTCAGAACATCATCGAATTTGTCGACAAAATGGCATGATTGACCCCGGTTACAGGGAACTGCCTCTGCATTGGAATACCCAAGGAAAGGAATTGCTGTTTCTGTTGCTAGTGTCCCTGATCCATGCGCCGTTGATCCCATGGATTCCCGGCTATGTCAGTGGAATTTATTTCGCATTAGGTCTTTATTATTATAAACATAGACGCGCCCATCTCGATCCTGAATGGGCAAAAGCACATCTGCCCTGGCACTGGAAGCATCATATGGGCAATAACCCCGACTCAAACTGGTGCATCACATGGAACTGGTTAGACCACTTGATGAATACGCAGCATGACGAATAATAAGTTCTGCAAGACTTAATGCTATATCCTATTTTCTTGATTAATCACCGAGTGAACATGACATGATTTGGGATATATCACCCATCGCCTTTTCCTTGACCGTGGCGAACATTACCTTATCTGTCCGATGGTATGGGCTATTTTTTGCCTCAACGTTTATCTATGGCATATTCATCTTCCGTTACATGTTTGGGCGGGAAGCTAGGCCCAAAGATGATGTTTACGACTTGGTCCTTTTTGTCATAGTCGGCACAGTGATGGGTGCCCGGTTAGGGCATGTGTTGCTATACAATCCTCAATATTACTTCACCAACCCAATAAAAATAGTTGCCGTATGGGAAGGAGGTCTAGCCAGCCATGGCGCAGTATTGGGAATATTGATTGCAGTCTGGCTATACTCGCGGCAAGCCGTCAACCAATCATTCCTCTGGGTTTGCGATCATATCGGTCTGGCCGTGCCATTGTCAGGCTGCCTAATCCGCATTGGCAATTTTTTTAACTCGGAAATCCTTGGCACGCCCACTGACTTGCCTTGGGGCGTGATATTTGCGCGGGTCGATTCAATACCCCGCCATCCCGTGCAACTTTACGAGGCTCTGTGTTATCTCATCGCCTTCATTTTTCAATTTAGCTATTATCTACCGCGCGGCAATACCGGGCCAAGCGGTTATCTATTTGGTCGTTTTTTTATTTTCATCTTTGGTACACGCTTCTTCATGGAATTCTTCAAGGAAGAACAAGTCTCATATCAAACAGACTCCATTCTCAATCTAGGGCAATGGTTGAGTATTCCAGCCGTATTATTCGGCTGCTATTTGGTATGGCGAGCCAAGCACCTTGGGTGCGCAAATCGGGTTGAGGCTGATTCTAATGCTTGACACCCGTCAAGTTTAAGGATTACCCTTTAGACATGGCAATTGAACAAAAGAAAAACATGATGCACTATTCATCCTTAACAGGCGAGTTTTATAATTCGTCCCTACAAGCCAAGCTCCCTGCCGACGCTGTCAGCATCACCCAAGAAGAATTTTCCAAGTTAATGGACTTGCGGGCAAAAGGAAAGATCATCGTATGCAACCAATCAGGCTATCCTATTGCGGTGGACCCACCTGGCCCAACCGCTAAGGAATTGTGGGATGCTCACAGAATAGATGCCCAATCATTGCTGGATCAAAGCGACATAACTATCCTGCGATGCGCTGAACATGGCATACCTATCCCGCCTGAATGGAAAGAATACCGTGCCAAATTGCGTTCCATCGTTTCGGCCCCCTCTGAAGACCCAAGCTTGCGTATTCCGAAACGCCCCGAATACCCCGAAGGGACTTAATCCCTTAAATTGTCTTATGCTCGATAATCTTCAATCGGTTATTATCTTTTTATTACCGCGAGTCTACGATCAACACCAAAACCACAATTATCACAACGATTATAGGAACCCAAGGGGAATTAAGCCACGACGCGGCTAAAATATCATGGAACATTGCACCAACCCTGCATTGATTGCCATCAGAAATGTTGAAATTACATTGCAAAAAAAGCCATAAATCTGCAAACTAGGCTTGATTAGCGTTTTCTCAACACCAACACCACCAAGGAACGCTCCGAGATTTGTAAGGACGAGGGATCTGATAGAGACATTTCTTTGCCTTCAGGTAATATGTCCTCACCCCCAGGGGCATTGGTGTCTATCGATTTAAGCCAGGTTTGGTCAGGTGCGATCTTAGGCAGGGTAAAACTTTTAGTATGGGTGCTAGGATTGAATAACAAGCATAACCCCGGCTCTGCGTCACCATCCGCATGAATGTGGCAACCTAGGCAGCTTTCTGATTCCCAATTAGGTTGGATGCCATGGCAACTGAACCAAGTGATTTCATGGGGTTGGTAAAATCTCTCTAGTGACAACAAGCGAAAACGCTTGCGGAAAGCGATCATGCCTTGCACAAACTTGAACAATTCTTGGTTCTTGCCTAGCAATGTCCAATCAAACCAAGAGATTTCATTGTCTTGGCAATATGCATTGTTGTTGCCGTGTTGGGTCCTTCCAAACTCATCGCCCCCTAGCAACATAGGTATCCCGCGAGACAAGAATAGGGTCGCCAGCATGTTTTTCTGCTGTTTGAGCCGGATTCGGTTAATACCGGAATCTTCGGTAGCACCCTCCACGCCATAGTTATAGCTAAAATTGCCATCGCAACCATCGCGATTTTCTTCGCCATTGGCTAGATTGTGCTTATGGTTGTAACTGACCAAGTCATTCAGTGTGAAGCCGTCGTGACAAGTGATGAAATTGATGCTATTGACGGGTGCTTTGCCGCTGTGATCATATAAATCGGCGCTGCCACACAAACGATGAGCCAAAACGCCAGCCATGCCGTAATCTCCACGCCAGAAGCGGCGAATGTCGTCGCGATAGTGTCCATTCCATTCAGACCAGCGTTCGCCAGGGAACCTCCCAACCAAATACGCGCCGCCAGCATCCCAAGCTTCGGCAATCAGCTTGACTTCGCGGAGTATCGGGTCTTCGGCGATTTGCTCGAGCAAAGGGGGGTTGGGGGTCAGATGACCGCTTCTATCCCTACCCAAAATGGAAGCCAAGTCGAAGCGAAAACCATCCACATGCATTTCCACCACCCAGTACCGCAAGCAATCAAGGATGAAATTTCGCACGACTGGATGATTACAGTTAAGCGTGTTGCCGCAACCCGAATAGTTTTTATAGCGGGTTTTATCTTCTTCGAGAATGTAATAAATGCTATTGTCCAAGCCACGGAAACTTAAAGTGGGACCCGTTTCGTCGCCTTCGGCAGTGTGGTTGAATACAACATCCAATAACACTTCAATACCGGCCTTGTGTAAAGCCTTGACCATCGTTTTGAATTCGTCCACCTGGCAACCCGGATAGCGGCGTGTGCCATACCCTTCATGAGGTGCGAAGAAACCAACGGTGTTATACCCCCAATAGTTGACCAAGCGTTCTTTGGTGAATGGGTTTAACGCTGTAATTTCATGTGGGTTGAACTCCTGCAAAGGCATCAATTCAATCGCATTGATGCCAAGCTCTTTGAGATAGGGGATTTTCTCGATGACACCTAAAAACGTGCCAGGAGAAGCCACGCCGGCTGAAGGGTGAATGCTCAATCCTTTGACGTGGGCTTCATAAATGACAAGCTCTGGCCAATGCCGCTTAAGCCGCCGGTCATCTCCCCATGCAAATCCATTGTGAATGACCAAGCTCTTGGCTATGCTTGCGGCGGTTTCATGTATGGACGGGGTTTCCTGCGTGACACAGCAATGGATGAAGTTCCACGGTTGAGGGCTGGTGATCGCGCTGGTGTAAGGGTCCAACAAAATGGCATGAGGGCAGAATAAGTGGCCTTGCTCAGGCGCATAAGGGCCATCCACTTGAAATGCATAGGTTTGACCCCTACCGGCACCTTTCAAAAATATATGCCAAATATCCCCAGTTCGGTTTTGTTGGGGATTCAACTCGATGATTTGTGATGCTTTTGAATCGTCAGGCTGATTAAAAAGCAACAAGGACACGCGAGTTGCGTTGCGGCTAAATAAAGTGAAATTGACCCCACCTTCCTGTGTGTAAACACCTAGGGGTATCGGCGATCCGGTGGAATGGTCAAAGGGTGGTTTCATCATCGTTGAAAGGTTGCCTAGCAATCAATTTCAGGTTCTGCAATTCAACAAATAAGGCTTATCGCCGAAGGACAATCAAGGATAAGCGCTCATTCCTTGCGACCTTCGAAATCGTATGGTTAAGACGGATATTCATCCGCCCACAATTATTTTAATCTTATCATGTCACTAGGTTAAATTAAAGCCAATTGTAATTTCAAGGCTTTCCAATAAAGCTTGATGGGGATTGTACGGCAAACAAAAGGGATGAAAGCTTGATGCTTCCACCCCTTTGCAAATCGTGAATGGTCGTTTTCTTCTGACCGCTTAATTGCGGTTCGATGGCCTTGAATTCGCTCTTGGAATTACAGGTCAGGGCAGAGCTGTTTGCCAATCAGCTTCGAGAAACTGGCGAAAACTTGCAACAACACGCCCATGATGGCCAGGGCCAGCCAGCCAAAGATGACAAAGCCATAATGCAGCGGGGCGACGAACAATTCTTCCATGAACCAGAAAGTATGCCCCCACTCGTTCAGTCCGACATTCGGCAGAATCATAAAAGGTCCGGTCACTGCGATCAGGTAAGGCAAGGACAGCCCTTCACTCCAATAAGGCAGGCGAGTCTTCGCATAGAGGAAGGCAGCACCACCCGTGATGATGTAGATCGGGTAGCTCAGGTAAAACTCGATGATGTGCGACGGGGTGAAATCGGTGTCGCGGACGATGGTTTGATGCCAAGTGCCATCCTGTTCGGTGAAGTAGGATGCACCCCAGTAAATGGCCCAGGCATAGGCAAACAACCAAATCAAATGGGTCAGATTGCGACGCAATTCTTCACGCGGAGCCAAAGCGGCTAGGTTGCGGTCACGGGTCTTCCAGATGTAGCCCCACAGGATCGAAGCCGTGACGATTTCCAACACGATTTCGATGTACAGAAAGTTCATCCAGTAGGTTTCAAACTCCGGGGCGAAAGAGTCGAGTCCGGCGGACCAGCCGTAAACACCCTCGTACCAGCGTACCCATGCGTAGAATACGGTGTAGATTGTGAAAGCAAAAGCAAGCCACTTTACATTTAACAGTGGTTCTTCTTTTACACCTACGTTGCCAATTGTAGTTACTGCCATAGTAAAGCCTCCAGTTTCAAAGAAATCGAATACAGATTTTATTATTGATTGTACTGCCTAAACAAAATTGCCCAAGACAGAGACCCGTCTTGGGCAATTTGTAACACATGCAATGGATTCAGACTCGGTGGCCGGGTAGCACCCGACCACCTCATCAGTTTTCACTTACTTGCTGATTGCACCAGCATCAACTGCTTCGCACAGTTCTTTACCAATCAGGTTGGAGAAGCTGGCGAAAACCTGCAGCAGCACGCCCATGATGGCCAGAGCCAGCCATCCGAAGATGACGAAGCCGTAGTGCAGCGGGGCGACAAACAATTCTTCCATGAACCAGAAGGTGTGACCCCACTCGTTCAGGCCGACGTTCGGCAGGATCATGAAGGGGCCAGTGACCGCGATCAGGTACGGCAGGGACAGGCCTTCGCTCCAGAAAGGAAGGCGGGTCTTGGCGTAC